>DATAEG010000001.1:0-1851 GCA_036258135.1 Jatrophihabitantaceae bacterium
GCCGCCGCTGGCGCCATGTGGACCGTGTGGAACGCTCCCGCGACCGACAGCGGCCGTAACCGGGCGCCGGCCGGAGGCTCCGCGGCGAGCGCGTCGAGCTGGTCGAGCGTTCCGGCGGCGACGACCTGTCCCGCACCGTTGACGTTGGCGTGCGTCAACCCGTGCTTGTCCAGCGCGGCGAGCACGTCGTCGGATTCGCCACCGAGGACGGCTGTCATGCCGGTCGGGGTGCTTTTCGCGGCGGCGGCCATGGCTCGGCCGCGCTCGCGCACGAAGACCATCGCCTGTTCGGCGGTGATGACTCGAGTGCCGGCGGCCGCCGTTATCTCGCCGACGCTGTGCCCGGCGGCCGCGCCGACCTTGCCGAAGCCGTCGGCGGGATGCGGAAACAGCGCCAGCGCGCTGAGCATACCGGCAGCGACGAGGAGCGGCTGCGCGATGGCCGTGTCGCGAATCGTCTCGGCATCGGCCTCGGCGCCGTAATGAGCGAGATCGAGACCGGCCACCGCTGAAAGCCAGTCGACGCGATCTGCGAACGTCGAGTCCTCCAACCAGGGCGCGAGGAACCCCGGTGTCTGGGCACCCTGCCCGGGGGCGACGACGGCGAGCACACGTCCACCCTCCCTCTTACCGACCCGTAGAAGCGCCCACGCCGCTCACAACGTCGTCTCACCTGGATTGGCGGGTTCCTACAAGTGGAAAGCTCACCCCGTTGGTGCCGGAAAGAGCCGGCCGAGGCTGAGCGCAAGCCGCAGCGTATAGGCGTCACGCGGGTTCGTCGGAGTGAGGCCCACGAGGTCGACCACCCGGCGCAACCGGTAGCGCACCGTATTCGGGTGAACGTACAGCACCCGGGCCGCGGCCTCGACGGAGCTGCCATTCTCCAGATAGGCGGCAAGGGTCTCGATCACGACCGGGCCGGCACGTGCGATGGGCTCGAAGACCTCGACCACAAGTGCCCGCCGGGCGTGGCCGTCGCCGGCCAGAGCCCGCTCGGGCAACAGCGCGTCCGCCGCAACCGGCCGGGGAGCGTCGGGCCACGCGGTGGCGGCGCGCAGCCCGGCGATGGCGGCTCGCGTGGAGGCCGCTGCTGCTGCCAGGTCTGGGACCAGTGGGCCTGCGACCACGGGTCCCGGCCCGAAGTGATCGGCCACAGACGACGCCGCTCGTTGTGGATCGGTGACACCACCCAGGACGGCGACCAGTCGGTCGCCCTGCACGCCAGTGAGCACGTCGTATCCGGCCTGGCTGGCTGTGCGGCGGATGGCAGCCACGACCGGTTCTGTCTCACCCGGCGGCGTGCGGCCCACCGTGACGGTCACGCCGCTGTGCGCGCTCCAACCCAGGGCTGCTGCACGCGAGCGCACCTCCTCGTCGGTCTCGCCCCGCAGCAGCGAGTCGACGACGAGTGCCTCCAGGCGGGCATCCCAGGCCCCGCGCGCCTCGGCGGCGCGGGCATAGACCTCGGCCGCGGCGAACGCCACCTCCCGGGAGTACCTCAGCACCGCTTCGCGGACCGTCGGGATGTCCCGCTCCTCGACTAGATCGGTCACCGTCTCCTCGACCACGTCGATGGCGACGCGGACCATTTCGACGGTCTGCTCGAGAGTGATCGCTCGGGTCAGTTCCCGCGGCGCAGTTCCGAAGACGTCGACCGTGACAGCTGGACGGCTTGACCGGGGCTCGCGAAGCCAGTCCAGGAAAGCGGCAATTCCCGCCTGGATGATCAAACCGACCCACGACCGCTCGTCCGGCGGCATCGCCCGGTACCAGGGCAGCCGCTCCTCCATCCGGGCAATGGATGCGGTAGCCAACATGCCGGTGGCCCGCTCGAGCCGGCGGGCGATCCGC
>DATAEG010000002.1:0-12582 GCA_036258135.1 Jatrophihabitantaceae bacterium
GCTGGAGGACCGGGCCAGGAAGGTCACCAAGGCGTTCGCCGAGCTCCTGCACGTCGCCGGCGTGGAGTTCGGCGTCCTCGGCGCCGCCGAGACCTGCTCCGGCGACCCGGCCCGCCGGTTGGGCAACGAGTTCCTGTTCCAGATGCTCGCCATGCAGAACGTCGAGACATTGAACTCGATCGAGCGCTTCCACCCGCTCAAGATCGTCGCTACCTGCCCGCACTGCTTCAACACCCTCGCCAACGAGTACCCGCAGCTCGGCGGTCACTACGAGGTCATCCACCACACCCAGCTACTCGGCCGGCTGGTGGCCGAAGGACGGTTGACGCCGGTCGAGCCTGTGGACAAGAAGGTGACCTATCACGACCCGTGCTACCTGGGACGGCATAACAAGGTCTACACGCCGCCGCGTGAGGTGCTCGACGCGATCCCGGCGCTCCGGTCGGAGGAGATGCACCGTTGCAAGGAACGCGGCTTCTGCTGCGGCGCGGGCGGAGCGCGGTTCTGGATGGAGGAGCGGCTCGGCAAACGCGTCAACCTGGAGCGCACCGACGAGGCGCTGGGCCTCGACCCGGACGTGATCGGCACCGCGTGCCCGTTCTGCATGGTCATGCTGTCCGACGCCGTTACCGCCCGTCAGACCGAGGGCAAGGCCCGGGACGGCATCGAGGTGCTGGACGTGGCCCAGTTGTTAGCGCACTCGCAGCCGGCCGGCGGGTGAATGAGCTGACAGATTGTTAGCTCCGAGCACAAATAGCGGCCGTTCTGAGCCTTTACTGAGATGTGATCAAGGTAGGCAACTCAAACGCGCCGTCGCACGTCATTATTCACATGAAGGCCCTCGGTCGACTTCCCTCTCGCCCGGTACGCCAAGCCGTGAGAGGATCTGAGCGGGACTCGACCGGACTGGTCAACGACGAGCAGTTCGGGGTCTTAGAGACTGGTGTGTTGCGGGATGAGTCGAGCGCGCCGATACCGGCAGCGCAGACACAGGCCCGCGACAACACCTGAAGCGAACGGGAGCGGATGAATCTGGGGGGAGGCATCCGCTCCCGTTCGACCATCAATCAGTCTTAGAGCCCGGCGACCCCATCGAGGAGCCGGGCTCTTTCATGCGGAAGCGCCGGTGCTCTTTGCGGAGCGTTTTCGTGGGGTGATCTCAGGACGCCGGGCGTGTTGGCGCCATCCGGGGCAACGGCGCCGCGGCCATGGCTTCAGCTTCCCGGGCTGCCTCCGCTCCCTGCGCGATCGGGGCCGACAAGGCCTGGTCGGGGATGCCGAACGCGTCGATGAGCAGCCGGGCAAACGGCCGCAGCTCTGCGCACAGCGCGTTCACTAGGCCGCCGATCCCCTTCGCCCGGTGTGGCGTGAGCCGGCCGTGCTCGACGAACCAGGCGCGCTCGGCCTCGACCGTCGACAGGACGTGCAGGTCGCACACCCGGTCCAACAACGTGGCCGTCGCCTGGTCGGGGCAGCGATCGATGCCGGCCACGAAAGCCTCGAGGACGAGTCGGTCGACGTGCGCCCGAGCCGCGCTCAGCAGGTGGTCCTGGGTGGCGTTGAACTTGGCGAACGCCTCCGGCTCGTCGGGCTTGATCCGACGTAGCCGGCGCGCCAAGGACTCCAGGACATGCCGCTCGCGCCACTCGAACAGCTCCAGCTGGTAGCCACGCTCGAGCAGGTCAGCGTCGTCGTCGCGGCCGGGGCGGGCGTCGATCAGCCGCTGTACCAGGCCGCGGGCCGCGGTCCGCTCGACCACAGTCGCGCCGAGTTGCTCGGCCACGAAGCGGATCGTGCCCAGCGTATCGAGGCTGCCGAATTCGGTCCGGTAGTTCGTGAGCAGCTCCTTGGCCACCAATTGCATGAGCACGGTGTTGTCGCCCTCGAAGGTGGTGAAGACGTCGGTATCGGCCTTCAGGGACGGGATGCGGTTCTCGGCCAAGTAGCCGGCGCCGCCGCAGGCCTCGCGCGCCGTCTGGATGGCCCGGGTCGCGTGCCACGTGCCGACGGCTTTGAGGCCCGCGGCCCGCGACTCCAGTTGACGCTTGGCCAGGTCGTCGCTGTGCGGATCGGTGAAGACGCGATGCAGCGTCTCGGCCAGCTCCAGCTGGGCGAAGTGCAACGCGTACGACGTGGCCAGCAGCGGGAGCAGCTTGCGTTGGTGGGCGAGGTAATCGAGGACGACGACCTCCGTCGAGGAGCCGGGCACCACGAACTGGCGCCGCTCCTCGCCATAGCACACCGCGATGGCCAGGGCCACTTTGGCCGCGCTGCCCGCGCCGCCGGCCACGCTGATCCGGCCGTGGATCAGCGTGCCCAGCATGGTGAAGAACCGGGCGTTGGCCTTCGGGATGGGCGTGGTGTACGTGCCGTCCTCGGCCACGTCGCCGTAGCGGTTCAGCAGGGCCTCGCGGGGCACCCTGACGTGGTCGAAGCTGAGCCGGCCGTTGTCGACACCCTCCAGTCCGGCCTTGGCGCCGCAGTCGCCAATGGTGACCCCGGGGCACGGTGCGCCGACGTCGTCCCGGATCGGCACCATAAGCGCGTGCACACCCTCGCACACGCCAGCGGTGATCAACTGGGCGAAGACCACCGCCATCCGGCCGTGCACGGCGACGTTGCCGATGTAGTCCTTGCGGGCGGCCTCGAACGGGGTGTCGATCACGAACTCGGCGCGGTCGACGTCGTACGTGGCGGTGGTGCGGATCGCGGCCACGTCCGATCCGTGGCCGGTCTCGGTCATGGCGAAGCAGCCCGGCAGCTTCAGGCTGAGGATGTCCTCGAGGTAAGCATCGTGATGGCGCTCGGTGCCGAGGTGCAGCACCGCGCCGCCGAACAGGCCCCACTGCACGCCCGCCTTGACCAGCAGCGAGAGGTCACCGTAGGCGAGCATCTCGAAGGCGGTGATCGAGCCGCCCACGTCGTTGTGCCCGCCGAAGCGCTCCGGATAACCGAGCCGGGGATATCCCTCCCCGGCGATGTGCCGGGCCTGCGTCATGATCAACTCGCGGTAGTCGTCGCGGGGCAGGTCGTGGACGGGCGTGAACACGTCGAGTTCGGCCAATCGACGGGCCTCTTCGCGGACGGCGCGCCAGCGGCCGTCGAGCAATTCCCGCAGCGGTTGGAGATCGGCAGGCGCGGTGAGTGGTGGTCGGGTCATCGAAACCGACGGTAGCAATCCGGCGGCGTCGACTCTGCGGCATCCTGGTAGGAGGAGGCGTGTCCATCCGTCGACGCGTCCGCCCGGAGGTGGTGAATGGTCCAGCGCAGAAATCGGCCCGGCCACGCGGTCATCGTGGGCGGCAACCGCATCCCGTTCGCCCGAGCCAACCGCAGCTACGCCGAAGCGTCCAACCAGGACATGCTGACCAGCGCACTGAACGGCCTGGTGGCACGGTTCGGGCTCCAGGGCGAACGGCTGGGCGAGGTCGCGGCGGGCGCGGTGCTGAAGCAGTCGAAGGACTTCAACCTCACTCGGGAGGCGGTGCTCGGCTCGGCACTAGGCGCCCAAACCCCCGCCTACGACGTCCAGCAGGCGTGCGGCACCAGCCTCGAGACGACCGTCCTCGTGGCCAACAAGATCGCGCTCGGCCAGATCGAGTCGGGGATAGCCGGTGGCGTAGACACGGTGAGCGATGCCCCGCTGGCACTGAACGAGGACCTGCGCCAGGTGCTGCTACGGGCCAACAACGCGCGCTCGGTCGGCCAGCGACTGCGCGCGTTCACCGGCCTGCGCCCAGGCCAGATCAAGCCATCCGTCCCCCGCAACGAGGAGCCCCGCACCGGCCTCTCGATGGGTGAACACGCGGCCCTCACCGCGCAGGAGTGGGACGTCAGCCGAGTGGCCCAGGACGAGCTGGCGCTGGCCAGCCATTTGCACCTCGCCGAGGCGTACGAGCGCGGGTTCTTCACCGATCTGCTCACCCCGTTCCGCGGACTCCAGGGCGACGAAAACTTGCGCCCGGACACCACCTTGGAGAAGCTGGCCGCGCTCAAGCCGGTCTTCGGCACGTCGCTGGCGGATCCGACGATGACGGCTGGCAACTCCACGCCGCTCAGCGACGGAGCCGCCACGGTGCTGCTGGCCAGCGAGGAGTGGGCGGCCCGGCACGACCTCCCTGAGCTGGCTCGGTTCGTCGACGCCGAGACCGCAGCGGTCGACTACGTCCACGGCGACCGCAAGGCCGACGGCCTGCTGATGGCCCCGGTGTATGCACTCCCTCGGCTGCTGGCCCGCCAGAAGTTGACGCTCCAGGACTTCGACTTCTACGAGATCCACGAGGCGTTCGCCTCCACGGTGCTGGTGACTCTCGCGGCTTGGGAGGACGACGAGTTCTGCAAGACCCGGCTCGGACTCGACATGGCGCTCGGGCCGATCGACCGCAGCCGGCTCAACGTCGTCGGCTCCTCGCTGGCCGTCGGCCATCCGTTCGCCGCCACCGGGGCACGGATCGTCGCCACCCTGGCCAAACTCCTGGCCGAGAAGGGCTCCGGCCGTGGCTTGATCTCAGTGTGCGCGGCCGGCGGCCAGGGCGTCGTTGCCATCCTCGAGGCTGTCTGACGTGCCCGACCGGTATCAGCAGTTCGTGAGCCACGGGTTCGGCCGGACGTTCGCCGTCCGCACCGGCCTGCCCAGGCCGGCCATGCTACGTCGCTACCGTCCCGGCGATCCGCTGCTTCCGGGCCCGGCACTGCTGAGGGCGGACGGCTCGGCGGCGCCACTCGAGCAGACGCTCAAGTCCGCGGGCGTCGAGGTCCACACCACCGACGACGATACGATCCGTTACGCCGCGGTCATCCTCGATGTAACCGCCGTCGCGCAAGTGGCCCAGCTCCGCGAGCTGCATGCCGGGCTTTCCGGGGTGCTCCGCCGGGTGCTGCCCAGCGGACGGATCGTGGTGCTGAGCACCGCCGCCGGCGCCGGGGACGCACCGCCCGTGGCTGCCGCGCGACAGGCGGTGGTCGGTACGGTCCGCTCGCTCGGCAAGGAGTTGCGTGCCGGTGCCACCGCGAACCTCCTGCAACTCTCCGCTCCGCACGTCAGTCCCGCGGCGCTGGAGTCGACACTCCGGTTCCTCCTCTCCGGACGCTCGGCTTACGTCGACGGGCAGGTGATCGATCTCGGCGACGGCCCGGCCCGCGCCCCGGACGATTGGGACCGCCCGCTGGCCGGCTCGGTGGCGCTGGTGACCGGAGCGGCGCGCGGAATCGGCGCCGCGATCGCCCGCACGCTCGCCCGCGACGGCGCCCGCGTGGTGTGCGCCGATTTGCCGGCGGCGGGCGAAGGCCTGGCGGCGGTGGCCAACGACATCGTTGGCACCACGCTTGCCCTTGATATCGCGGCCGACGACTCTCCGGAGCGGATCGGCACCCACCTGCGGCAACGGTTCGGCGGCGTCGACATCGTCGTCCACAACGCCGGCATCACGCGCGACAAGCTGCTCGCCAACATGAAGCCTGAGGCGTGGGATGCAGTGCTGGAGGTGAACCTGAACGCCCAGCTGCGCATCAACGACGCGCTCCTCGGCGGCGGCGTGCTCCATCCAGCGGGACGCATCGTCTGCCTCTCGTCGACGAGCGGCATTGCCGGCAACCGCGGCCAGACGAACTACGCGGCGAGCAAGGCCGGGATCATCGGCATGGTCCGCGCCACCGCGCCGCTGCTGGCAACGTCGGGTGGCACGATCAACGCCGTTGCGCCGGGCTTCATCGACACCGACATGACCCGGCACATGCCTCTTGCCACGCGCGAGGTCGCCCGTCGGCTCAACTCCCTGCAGCAGGCGGGCCTGCCGATCGATGTGGCCGAAGCGGTGGCCTGGCTGGCCTCGCCGGGCGCGGGTGCGGTCAACGGCCAGGTCCTGCGGGTCTGCGGCCAGAACCTCGTCGGGGCGTAGCCCGTGCCCACCGAGACGCCGAGCTTGACCCGCCTATACGCCAAGGCGCTGGTGCCGGTGCGACATCGGCCGGACCGGCTCACCGAGCGCTCCGCAACTGCCACGGTCTCGGTCGACCGCTCGACGCTGGCGCGTTATCAGCGGGTCTGCCGTTTCGACGTGTCGGACTTCGTGCCCTCGACCTATCTGCACGTGCTGGCCTTTCCGCTGGCGGTGGCGATCATGTCCGACCGGGACTTCCCGCTGCCGCTGGTGGGCATGTTGCATGCGTCCAACGTCATCCACCAGGTCAGGACGATCAGCGTCGGCGAGCCGCTGGAGCTGACCGTCTCGGCCGAGAACCTGCGGCCGCACCGCGTCGGTCGCCAGGTCGACCTGGTTGCCGAAGCGAAGATCGGGTCCGCCGCGGTCTGGTCCGAACAAAGCACCTATCTGCGCCGGGAGACCCGACCCGACGGCGAACCTCATCAGCCGGGCGAGATCCTGGAACCGGCCGAGTACGGAGCGGCCGCGCGGTGGCGGATCCCTGCGGATATCGGTCGGCGCTATGCCGCCGTGTCCGGTGACCGCAACCCGATCCACCTGAACCCGTTCGCGGCCAAGGCTTTCGGCTTTCCGCGCGCCATCGCGCATGGCATGTGGCTGCACGCCCGCGCGCTGGCCAGCCTCGGCGCGCGGCTACCGGGCCCGTACCGCGTCGACGTCGACTTCAAGGCGCCGGTATTCCTGCCGTCAACCGTGTCCGTTAGCACGCGTCCCACCTCGGACGGCTTTCACCTGGAGGTACGGCGCCCGCGCGACCAACGCCTGCACGTGGTAATGACGACGGCTGCAGGCTAATCCGCGGCGGTGGCTAGCGGCTGGATGTCGTTCAAGGTGCGGCCCAGCCGGTCGCGTTCGAGCTCGAGGTCGCCGTACTAGTCCGCGGGCTCGGCGGTCAGATGCGCGGACCACTTCTGTTCGATGCGCCCGTAGTGCCAGGTAGCGATCGCGACGATCCACGCCACGATGAACAACCCGACGATGGCGTAGCCCGCGTAGTCGAGGTTGATGTCGGCGACCTTCGCGAGCGGTCCCGAGGTGATGTGCGCCTGGTCGGTCAGAACGCCGATCAGCTCGATGGTGCCGATCACCAACGCCACCGACATGGAGATGGACGTCATGGTGATGTTGTAGAACACCTTGCGCACCGGCTTGGCGAAGGCCCAACCGTAGGCGGCGTTCATAAAAACGCCGTCAGCGGTGTCCATCAGGCACATGCCGGCGGCGAACAGGATCGGCAGGACCAAGATCGCATAGAACGGCAGGTTGAACGCGGCTGCGCCACCGGCCAGGACCAACAGGCCGATCTCGGTGGCGGTGTCGAAACCGAGCCCGAACAGGACGCCGATCGGGTAGATGTGCCACGGCTTGCGCACTGACTTCGTCAGGCCGTTGAGGAAGCGGTTCATGAATCCGCGCTTGTTCAGCTGCTCTTCGAGCCGGTCCTCGTCGTAGGCGCCTGACCGCATCTCGCGGAAGACCTTGATGATGCCGAGCAGGACGACGAGGTTGAGGATCCCGAGGATCCATAGGAAAGTGCCCGAGACCGAGGCGCCGATGATCCCGGTGACCGAGTGCAGCCCCGAGCTGTCGTCCTCCACCTGCCCGGCCAGTGCCTTGACGCCGACCGACAGCAGGAAGGCGAGCAGGAACACGATCGTCGAATGGCCGAGGGAGAACCAGAAGCCGACCGACAGCGGCTTGCGGATCTGATCCAGCGGCGTTCCGTTGGCCTGCCGATCGGCGTTGTCGGCCATCACCTTGCGGGTGGTGTTGTCGACCGCGGCGATGTGGTCGGCGTCGAAGGCGTGCCGCAGGCCGAAGGTGTAAGCCAACAGGCCGACACCCACCGAGAAAACCGGATGGTCGCCACCAAGCTGGTAATGGTGCGGCACGACGAGCCCGAAGAGCGCGCCGAAGCCGATCACGTGGAGCAACAGGATGAACCCGGTCATGCCGCCAAGCGAGGCCCAGTCCCGACGATTCAGGCTGCGCCGGAAGGTACGCAGTCGTTGACGAAGGCCGGTTTCCGCAGAACTCATGGTCATAGCAACCCCCTCGTCACATGTTCGGAACGTAGGGCGGCTCCGGCTTACTGCAAGTCAGTGGCAATAGGCCAGGATAGCCTCAGCGGGCTGAGCGGGCGGCGGCGCGGGCCGCGCGACGCCGTGCCAACCGCCGACTCTGGGCCACAACCACCCGCATGTACGCCGGGCCGAGCAGCCGCGTCATCGTCTCGATGGCGCGGGCGTCGCGGCCCACCAGGATCCGTGCCTTGTCGCGCTGCACGCCGCGCAGGATGACCTCGGCGGCGGCATCCGCTGAAGTCGCGGCCAGCGCCTTGTCGAACGTGGCCACCAGGTCGGCGTGGTCCACGTCGCCGACGACTCGCGAGTTGCGCACCACATTGGTCTTGATGCCTCCCGGCAGGACGCAGCTGACCCCAACACCGGTGCCGGCCAGCGTCATCTCCATGCGCAGCGCCTCCGTGAATCCCCGGACCGCGAACTTGGCCGCGTTGTAGGCGCTCTGTGACGGCACCGCCATCACTCCGAAGACGCTCGAGATATTGACGATGTGGCCGCGGCTGGCGATCACGTGCGGCAGGAACGCCTTGGTGCCGTGCACGACGCCCCAGTAGTCGACGTCGAGAACCCAGGCGAGGTCGGGGAGACCCATGTCGACGACGTCGCCGGTCAGCGACACCCCAGCGTTGTTGATCAACATATCGACGGAGCCGAAGTCGGCGACAACCTGGTCGGCGTGCGCCTGGACGGCGGCGGCGTCGGTGACGTCGAGCGGGTAATGGCGCACCTCGGCCCCGGGTACGAATGCAGCGGTCGCGGCCAGGTCGTCGGTGCGCACGTCGGACAAGGCGAGCCGAGCGCCGCGCCGGGCCAAGGCGATGGCCAGGGCGCGCCCGATGCCCGACCCGGCACCGGTGACCACAGCCACCCGGCCGTCGAATTCCCTCATGCGATGATCTCGTATTCCCGCGGGTCGAATCGGCGCACGGCCCGACGGAACCGGAACGTGAAGTCCGGCCACAGCGTGGTGTTGCGGCCGTGCTCGTTGAGATACCAGGAGCGGCAGCCGCCGGAGTTCCACACGCTCGGAATCAGCTTGCGCTGGAGTTCGTCGTTGTATCGGTCCTGGGCGTCGGCGCGCGGCTGCACCGCGACGAGCGCGTCCCGCTCGATAGTGGCCAACGCATCGACGATGTAGCTCACGTGGGCTTCGATCATGACGATCATGGACGTGTGACCGGTGCCGGTGTTCGGTCCGATGATGAAGAACAGGTTGGGGAAGCCGCGGACGGTGCACCCGCGCAGCGCGGCGGCTCCGCGTTCCCAGTGTTTGGCCAGGCTCACGCTGCCCGCGTCGAGGAACCGGTCGGCGATGGGCGGGTCGGTGACGTGGAACCCGGTGCCGAAGATGATCACGTCGGCGGGGTGCCGCACCCCGTCGGCGGTTCGGACGGCATCCGGCCCGACGCCGTCGATCGCTGCGCTGATCAGGTCGACGTTGGGCCGTTGAAGGGTCGGGTACCAGTCGTTGGAGATCAACACCCGCTTGCAGCCCAGCCGGAAGGACGGGGTCAGCCGGGCACGCAGGACCGGGTCACGCACTTGCCGGTTGAGGTGGCGCCGGGCTATCCGCTGCGGTATGGCGTTCAGCGCCGGGCGCTTGGCGAAGCCGACGACGAGCAACTCCCTGCCCCAGTAGATCGACTCGCGTGCCACCCACTGCGCGCCGGGCACGTGCTGGTAGACCCAGCGTTCGCGACGGCCGATGGCTCGGTCACCGCGCGGCAGCACCCACGGTGCCGTGCGCTGGTAGACGTCGACGTGTGCCGCCACCGAGGCGATCTCGGGAACGTACTGAATCGCGGAGGCGCCCGTCCCCACGGCGGCGACGCGCTTGCCCGCCACGTCCACGTCGTGGTCCCAGCGCGCGGAATGGAAGACCGGTCCGGCGAACTCGGCCAGCCCGGGCAGATCCGGTATCGCCGGGTCGCACAGCGCGCCGCTGGCCAGGACGACGAAGCGGGCTATGTACTCCGCCGCGGTCGTCCGCACCCGCCACCGAACCGCGTCCGCGTCCCAGCGCGCCTCGAGCAGCTCAGCGCCGAAGACGCACTTGTCGTACACGCCGCGGTCACGAGCCACGGAGCGCAGGTACTCCCAGATCTCGGACTGGGGCGAGAACGACCGCGTCCAGTCCGGATTGAGCGCCCACGAGAAGGAGTAGAGGTGGCTCGGCACGTCGCACGTGGCGCCTGGATAGGTGTTGTCCCGCCAGGTGCCTCCGACGTCGGTGCCCCGCTCGACAACAACAAAGTCGTCGATGCCGTGCTCGAGCAACGCCGTCGCCATGCCGATCCCAGCGAAGCCAGCGCCGACAATGACGATCCGCACGTCCCGCGGACCGGGCGCGCTCAGCTTCGGCATGCTCTGATCGAATCACCCAGCCGCGGACCGGCTCAACAGCTCCCGCAGTGACGTCGCTGGATGGCCGGTTAGTCGCGGGATGTCGTCGGAGACCGGAGCCAGCTCCCCGGCGGCGACGGCCGCGTATGTCGACACCCACGCGTCCACCTGCCATTTCGGCGCGCCGTACTTCGCCCGGGACGCGTACGCCTCCTCCATCGTCTCCGGGTAGTAGCTGAGGCTCTGGCCGGTCGCCGATCCCACGATCTCCACGGCCTCGGCGAACGTCAGGGCGTGCGGCCCGGTCAGGTCGTAGGTGGCGCCGACATGCTGAGCGGGATCGGTGAGCAGGGCGACCGCGACGTCGGCGATGTCGTCCTGGGCCACCATGGACACTCGCCCGTCACCGCCGGGCCCGCGCAGCACACCGTCCTCACCGACCATGAACGGCAGGAAGTCGGCGTAGATGTTGTCCCGTAGGAACGTGAAGGACACGCGTGCCTCGCGGATGTACTGCTCGGTGATCCAGTGATCACGGGCCAGGGTGAAGGTGGCATCCGGGGCGGCGGCGAAGAACGACGTATAAACCAGGTGCCCGACACCGGCCGCGGCGGCGGCGTCGACGAACGAACGGTGGTGGTCCAGCCGGTCCGGCGCCTCGGCGCCGGACACCATGAGGACCACGTCCGCCCCGGTGAGCGCCTGTTCGACCGCCGCCGTGTCTGAATACTCGGCCACCCGCACCGTCGTGTCAGACAGTTGTGGGGCTCGGTCCGGATCGCGGACCAAGAGCGTCTGAGCCGTGCCGGCGGCGGCCAATCGCCGGGCTACCCGGCCGCCCAGGCGCCCGGTCGAACCTGTGACGACGATCCCGGTCATCGACCCTCCCACGCGGTTAAAGTGAGGCCATGCTCGACGTTCAGCTCACCACGTCCCCCACTCCGGCGGAACGGCGGGCGGAGATCCTCGCCAACCCGGGTTTCGGCCAGTACTTCACCGACCACATGGTGCGTGCTGACTATGCCGACGGCGAGTGGGGCCCGGCTCGGGTGATCCCTTACCAGCCGCTGACCTTCGACCCGGCCACCAACTCGCTGCACTACGGACAGTCGATCTTTGAGGGCCTCAAGGCGTACCGGCACACGGACGGTTCGGTCGTCGCGTTCCGTCCCGAGCAGAACGCCGCCCGCTTCGCCCGGTCGGCACGGCGGATGGCCATGCCGCCCTTGCCGGACGACATGTTCGAGGAATCACTGGCCGCATTGGTGGAGGTCGACCAGAACTGGGTGCCGGACGATCCGCACATGGCGCTCTACCTGCGGCCGCTCATGCTCTCGACCGAAATCGGTCTCGGCGTGCGGCCCGGCAACGCTTACGTCTACCTGCTCATCGCGAGCCCGGCGGCCGGCTACTTCCGCAACGGCATGCAGCCGCTGATCGTCTGGCTGTCCACGGAGTACACCCGCGCCGCGCCGGGCGGTACCGGCGAGGCCAAGTGCGCCGGCAACTATGCGGCGTCGCTCGTCGCCCAGGCGCAGGCCGCCGAGAAGGGCTGCGACCAGGTCGTCTGGCTGGACGCCGTGGAGCGGCGCTGGGTCGAGGAGATGGGCACCAACAACCTTTACTTCGTGTTCGGCTCCGGGCCGTCCGCGCGGCTGGTCACGCCGGCGCTTACCGGGACGCTGCTTCCGGGCGTGACGCGCGACTCGCTACTGACGCTGGGCGCCGACCTCGGCTACACCGTCGAGGAAGGCAAGATCTCCGTGGAGGAGTGGCGGGCCGGCTGCGAGTCGGGCGAGCTTACCGAGGTGTTCGGCTGCGGCACGGCAGCGGTCGTCACGCCGGTCGGGCGGGTGCGCAGCGCCGCGGGTGACTGGACGATCGGCGACGGCACCGCCGGGCCGGTCGCCAACGCCTTGCGCGATGCACTCCTCGGCATCCAGACCGGCGTCGACCCGGACCGGCACAACTGGATCTACCCGCTTGTCAAAGCCTGAGATCACCCCACGAAACCGCTCCGCACAGAACGCTCCGCGCTTTCGCGTGGACCCCGATCCATGTGGTCGGGTGGAAGGTATACCAATGAGCTACGCGGTCGGCCACCGGCGGAAGTTTTGGTACGACCGGCTCGGCGTCGGTCCGCGCTGGCCCTGATACCGGGAGCCGTAGACGGCTGAGCCGTAGGGATGCTCTGAGGGGCTGGAAAGCCGGAA
>DATAEG010000003.1:0-64596 GCA_036258135.1 Jatrophihabitantaceae bacterium
CGGCGGGCAACTCACCGTCACCGCCGCCCTGCGGCTGGCCGGCGAGACCGACGTCATCCCCATCGTCATCGCAACCGACGGGATCCTCGGCTACGGCCGCAGCCGCCGCATCGCCACCGCCAGCCAACGCCGCGCCCTCGCCGCCCGGGACGGCGGCTGCGGCTTCCCCGGCTGCGACCACCCTGCCGGACCGGACCGAGGCACATCACCTCACCCCGTGGGAACAGGGCGCAGGCCGCACGCGATCCCGCCACCCTGGACCGACCCCACCCAAACACCCATCCGCAACACCATGCACGACACCACACTCGACCCGGTGCCCGCGGCGTGACAGCTAAAGCGAGCGCCGGTAGCGGGCGAAGAGCGCCCCGTCCTCCTCCATCAGCGCGTCCAACGTGAGTCCTCTCGGGCGGTCGCCGAACGCTGACCCGGCGACGATCCGTCCGGGGCCGGGTCCGACGAGAAGCGGCGACATGGTCAGGCACAACTCGTCGCAGCCGCCGTGCTGCACGAGGTGGCCGAAGAGCGACGGCCCACCTTCGCAGAGGACTCGGCTGAGACCGCGCGCGGAGAGTTCCGCGCGCAGCCGGACCACGTCGATCTCCTGTTCGCCGCATACCACGACGTCGGCCACCTCGGCGAGCGCGCTCCGCCGGTCGGCCGGGCTGCCCGCGGTGGTCACGACAATGGTCCGGGCGCCAGGCAACGCTCCGGTGAACAGAGCCGACGAGTCGTCCAAGTCGAGCGACACGCTGACCACCGCGATCGGAAGGGCGTCCGGCAGTCCGTAGCGGCGCCGGACGTCGAGACGACGCTCGGTCGCCGTCACCGCGGCGTAGCCCTCCGCCCGAGCGGTTCCGGCGCCAACCAGGATCACGTCGGCGAGGTCGCGCAGTGCGGCGAAGACGCGGTTGTCGCCCTCGGTCTGAAGGCCGCGGGAGAGTCCTCCGGCGCTGACCGCCCCGTCTACGCTGGCGATGAAGTTGGCTCGCACGCCGCCGGTCTCGAGCCAGTTGCGCCCGTACCAGGCGTGCAGATCGACGGACCCGGCCTGCTCGGGCAGCAGGGCGCGCATCAGGGCACCACGCGGATCACGGCGGCGGAATGGGCGGGCAGCTGGAGGCCGTGGCTGTCGAAGGTGAAGCCCGGCTCCGTGGCGACGACCACGTCGGTGATCGGATTGCCGACCGGAACGACCTGGGTATCCACGGCCAGGTTGGCCACCACCCGAAGCGCTCCCCGATGCAGCACCAGCCACCGGGCCGCTTCATCCCGGTCCATCGCGACCCGGTCCAGCCGCGGGTCGGTGAGGTCGGTCTCCCGATGCCGCGTGGCGATCAGCTTGCGGTACAGACGGAGCAGCTCATAGTGCCCTGGTTTCTCCGGCTCGGTCCAGTCCAGCTTGGAGAGCAGGAACGTCTGAGGGTCCTGCGGATCGGGCACCCGGTGGTCGTCGTTCCAGCCGAAATCCTCGAACTCGACGAACCGGCTCTCGCGGACCGCCCGGCCCAGCTCTTCCTCAGGATGGGACGTGAAGAACTGCCACCGCGTCATAGCGCCCCACTCCTCGCCCATGAAGAGCATCGGCGTGAACGGCATCGACAGCAGCAGGAGCGCCCCCACCCGGAGCAGCCGGGGTTCCACCAGCTCGGTCAGCCGGTCACCCAGCGCGCGGTTGCCTACTTGGTCGTGGTCCTGGAGGCAGGCCACAAAGCGATAGCCGGGCACAGCGGCGCGGTCGACCGGTTTGCCGTGCTCGTGACCGAGGATGGTGGAATACGTGCCGTCGTGCAGAAACGCCGACGTCACCACCTTGGCCAACGCGTCGAGCGTGCCGAAGTCCACGTAGTAGCCCTGCCGTTCGCCGGTGAGCAGGGCGTGCAGCGCGTGGTGGACGTCGTCGTTCCACTGGGCGTCGATCCCGTAGCCGCCGCCGGCCTGCTCTGTGACCACGATCGGGTCGTTCAGGTCGGACTCGGCGATGAGGATCAGCGGTCGAGCGCTGTGCGCGCGCAGCGCGTCCACCTCGTTGGCCAGTTCGGCCACCAGATGCACCTTCGAGCGATCGACGAGCGCGTGCACCGCGTCCAACCGCAGTCCGTCGACGTGGTAGTCCTCGAGCCACATCAGCGCGTTCTCGATGATGAACCGGCGCACGTCCGGGCTGCCGTCGCCGTCGAGATTGACGACGTTGCCCCAGCTGTTCTCGACGCGCTTCAGGTACGGGCCGAACTCGGGCAGGTAGTTGCCGCTGGCACCGAAGTGGTTGTAGACGACGTCCAGGACGACCGCGAGCCCGCGCTGGTGGCAGGCGTCGACGAACCGCTTGAAGCCGTCCGGGCCGCCGAGCGGCTCGTGCACCGCGTACCAGCCGACCCCGTCGTAACCCCAGTTCCAGACCCCGTTCACGGCGTTGATGGGCATGACCTCGACGTGGGTGATGCCCAGCTCGGCTAGATGGTCCAGGTGGCCGATGGCGCCGTCGAACGTGCCCTCCGCCGTAAACGTCCCGATGTGCATCTCGTAAATCACCGCGCCGGGCAGGTCGCGCCCGGTCCAGCCGCGGTCGGACCACGTATACGCATGCGTGTCGTACACCCGCGACATCTCGTGCACGCCGTTGGGCTGCCAGCGCGAGCGCGGGTCGGGCCGAGCCGCCGTAGCCTCGTCGATAAGGTAGCCGTAGTCGGTGCCGGGATCGGCCTGCGGCACCTCGACCGTCCACCAGCCGTCATGCTCGCGGCGCATGACCGTATCGAACGGTTGGCGTCCGTGGATCCTGGTACGCACCTGCATCCGCTCGGCGAACGGCGCCCACACGCGGAAGTACGTCACCGGCTAAGCCAACCACGCGGCCACTACTAGGGTTCGGCGCATGGCCATCCCATCGATCCGAGACGCGCTGCGCGTGCCGCCGAGCAGGGACGGCACGATCGATCTCGGGCGGTATCCATCGGACGACACTCCGCTCGCGCCGGGGAAGAAGGGCAAGACGCTGGAGCGCGCCGCCGACGAGGGCGCCGAGATCGGCGAGCTTCAGGGCCGGCTCTACGCTCAGGGCACCACCGGCGATCCGCGGCGAATCCTGCTCGTCCTCCAGGGCATGGACACCGCCGGCAAAGGCGGCACCGTGGCGCACGTGGTCAGCGCGGTCGGCCCCGAGGGCTGTCGCATTGCCGCGTTCAAACGGCCCACCCCGGAGGAACTGGCGCACCACTTCTTGTGGCGGATCCGCAAGGAGCTGCCTGCGCCTGGCATCGTCGGCGTGTTCGACCGCTCGCACTACGAGGATGTCCTGGTCGTCAAGGTGCACGGGACCATCGACGACGCCGAGTGCGCCCGACGCTATGACGAGATCAACGCCTTCGAGCGCGAGTTGGTCGAATCGGGCACCACGCTCGTCAAGTGCTGGCTGAACATCTCCTACGACGAGCAGCGCGAGCGGCTGCTGGCCCGTCTGGACGAGCCGGAGAAGCACTGGAAGTTCAACGAGGCCGACATCGACGAGCGCCGGAAATGGGGGCAGTACCAGGATGCGTATGCGGCCGCGCTCGCGCACACGTCGACCGAGCAGGCTCCGTGGTACGCCGTGCCCAGCGACCACAAGTGGTACCGCAACTGGGCGGTGGCCGGCCTGCTCCTGGAGACGTTGCGCGGAATGGATCTCACCTATCCCGATCCCAGCCTGGACGTGCCCCGCCTCAAGGAGCGCCTGCGCCCGCCGAACTGAGCCGACTCAGCGGCTCGGCGCCCGTCGCCGCAGTTCGCGGGCCATTTCCTCCAGCCGAACCCGCGCCTTGTGCACGGAGATCGGCTTCAACGGGAGCACGAGGGCGGGACGGACGTCGAACTCGGTCCCATCACTGCGGACGATGCGCAGCGTCAAGGCGCCGTGATGGCCTACCACCCGGATGTTGTCCAGGTCCTCCCAGTGCACAGACCGCTCGGACAGCACGCCGCGAGCGCCTATGCCGTCGTCGTCGGCGACCAGGTAGCTGCGGAGCGCGACGACGCCGCCCGCGATCAGGAGCAGGCTAATCATTCCGGCCAGGATGCGCACGGCCACGCCGAGATCGACGTACAGGGCGGGGAACAAGAAGACGGCAGCCAGCACGAACAGGGTGGCGGTCTGCCACTCCGGGATTTTGTAGACGATCGGTGCCCGGCGGCGCGACGGCGTGGACACAACGACAGACTAGGTCAGTCGGCCGAGCTCGGTCGGAGCAGCGCGACGGGGTAGGTGGCCAGCAAGCGGCCGAGATCAACGGTGCCGGCGTGCTCGACGCCGGTCAGGGCGTCGACGAAACGCCCGTCGGGCAGATCCACGGTGGTGTCCCGCCACCCGCCCGACGTCTCCAGTCCCAGCGGCAGCCGGGTCACGAGGGTCACGGCGCCGCCGCGGTCGAAGCCGAGCAGGTGCTCCACCGCCGCTCCGCGCGCCAACACCGGCCGGTAGCCGCCGAACCATTCCGGGTTGTCGCGACGCAGCCGCAGCGCCCGCGACGTCACCCAGAGCTTGGCCCGGCCAGAGGCGTCCAGCGGCGGAGGTCCGGCGGCGTCGAGCTCGGCCAGCAGCCGCGCCCGCAGCCCGAGGTCCACCGCGCGACGGTTGTCGGGATCGACGAGTGAGTCGTCCCACAGCTCGGTGCCCTGATAGACGTCGGGCACGCCCGGCATGGTCAGCTGCACCAGCTTCTGGCCCAGCGCCACGACGAATGCGGCCGGCAATACTCTCTCGATCAGGCGCCGCAGGATCGCGCAGACGTCCGGGTCGTCATACGCCGCGTCCACGGCGGCGTGCACGGCTTTCTCGAAGTCGGCGTCGGGCTCACGCCAGGTCGTCGCGGCGGCGGCCTCGCGCATGGCCTTTTCGAGGTACGCGTGCATCCGCTCGCGCGCGATCAAACCCGGCCGCGACGTCCCGACGAAGGTCTGCCAGAGCAATGCGGCCAACGCCGGGTCGGGTAGCGGCGCCCGGCCCTGTAGCGTGCGCAGGGCCGCGGCCCAGAGGTCATGGACCTCGGTCAGCACGATCTGGAAGGCGCGGACGTCCTCGCTGCGTTTGGTGTCGTGGGTGGAAAGCGTTGTCATACCGCGGGGCGCGTGCGCGAGCCGTTCTGCGGCGGCCGCGTGGAACCGCGCCACCGGCGCGCCGAACATGGCCGGGTCGCCGCCGACCTCGGTGAGCGCCCCGAGGCGGTTGTAGCGGTAGTACGCGGTGTCCTCGACGCCCTTGGCCATGACCGCGCTGCTGAACTGCTGGAAGCGCAGCGCCAGCTCGTCGTGCGGATCGCGCAGCCGGCTCAGCAGCGACTCGATCACAGTCCGGTCTTGGGGCGCCAGCGCCGCGACCGCCTGGTCGAGGTGATCGGTGCCGTCCGGCACGTAGCTGCGGTAGACGGGGAAGTGGACGGCCAGTTCCGTCAGCGCTGCGGTCCCGCCGTGAACGCCGGCCAGCCGCCCGAGTCGCAGGGCCTCCGCGCGCAGCAGTGTCGTGGCGATCAGGCGCTTGCCATCCGCCGCGTGGGCTGGCCACCCGCGGTCGTCGCCGGTGAGCTCGAGCTGGACGGCATCGAAGCCGGCCTGGCCGGCGGGATCGACGAACGCCTCGGTGACGTCGGCGAGCGCGTCGTAGCCGGTCATGCCGTCGACCGGCCAGTCCGCCGGGAGCCGCTCGCCCCGCTTGGTGATCTTCTCCACGGTGAGCCAGGCGTGGGGAGCCAGCTCGCGCAGCCAGGTCAGGTAGCCCTGCGGGTCACGCAGTCCGTCCGGGTGGTCGACGCGCAGCCCGTCGATCCCCAGTTCCGTCACCCAGCGGCGGATTTCGACGTGGGTGGCGTCGAAGACCGCGCGGTCCTCGACGCAGAGGCCAGCGAGCTCGGTGATGGCGAAGAATCGGCGGTAGTTCTGGCGCACGTCGGCGGCCGGGTACGGCGCCAACTCGTAGTGCTGCGCTGCACGGACCTCGGCAACCGAACCCGACGGCGTGTCCGGCGCCAACGGGAACGTCCTGTCGTGGTAGCGCAGGACCTCGTTCGTGACGCTGATCTGCGGCTCGGCCTCCAAGCCGAGCACCGGCAGCAAGAGGCGGCCCTGGTCCCAGTCGATGTCGAACCACGACGCGTGCTGCGACTCCCGCCCGAGCCGCAGCACGTCCCACCACGGCGCATTTTGGGTGGCGTCGGCCACGCCCATGTGGTTGGGGACGATGTCCACGACCACGCCCAGGCCTCGTTCGTGGGCCTCTTCGACCAGCTCGGCCAGTGCCTGCGGACCGCCGCGCTCGGCGTCGACCCGGCTGTGGTCGACGACGTCATAGCCGTGATCGGAGCCGCGCACCGCCTGGAGTAGCGGCGAGAGGTAGACCGCCCCTGCGCCTAGAGCCACGAGGTAGTCCAACGCGGCGGTGGCCGCCGACAGGTCGAAGTCCCGGCGGATCTGCAGGCGGTATGTGCTCGTCGGAACCGCCGGCATCAGGTCTCGCGCTGCAACACCAGCAGGGATCGCGACGGGACTCGGACCGGCTCGCCGCACTTCACCGGGTCCGACTCGGACTCAGGCGAGGTGGCCAGCACCGGCACCCACGACTCGGGATAGGGCTTGTCCGGTACCTGGAACTCGATGGCCTCGTCGTGCGCGTTGAACATGAGCATGAAGTCGTCGTCGCGTACCCGCTCGCCGCGGACGTCCAGGTCCGGGATGCCGTTGCCGTTCAGGAACACGGCGATCGAGCGGCCGAATCCTGAACCCCAGTCCTGCTCGGTCATCTCCCGTCCGTCCGGGGTGAACCAGGCGATGTCGGGCAGCCCGCCGGCCCGCTTGCCGCGGCTCACCGGCCGGCCGTCGAAGAAACGCCGCCGGCGCAGGATGGGATGGTCGTGGCGCAGCTGGCTGACCCGACTGGTGAACTCCTCCAGCGCCTCGTCGCGGTGCCGCCAGTGGATCCAGGTCAGTTCGTTGTCCTGGCAGTAGCCGTTGTTGTTGCCGTTCTGGGTCCGGCCCAACTCGTCGCCGTGGCACAGCATGGGCACGCCCTGCGACAGGAATATCGTGGCGATGAAGTTGCGCTTCTGTTTGGCGCGCAGCGCCAGGACGGCCTCGTCCTTGGTCGGGCCTTCGACACCGCAGTTCCACGAGCGGTTGTCATCGGTGCCGTCGCGGTTGTTCTCGCCGTTGGCGTAGTTGTGTTTGCTGTTGTACGAGACGAGGTCGTGCAACGTGAAGCCGTCATGACAGGTGACGAAGTTGATGCTGGCCACCGGGCGCCGCCCCGAATGCTCGTAGAGGTCCGCCGAACCGGTCAGCCGTGACGCGAACTCGCCCAGAGTGGCCGACTGACCACGCCAGAAGTCGCGCATCGTGTCGCGGTATTTGCCGTTCCACTCCGTCCACTGCGGTGGGAAGTTGCCCACCTGGTACCCGCCGGGCCCGACGTCCCACGGCTCGGCGATGAGCTTGACCTGGCTGACCACCGGGTCCTGCTGCACGAGCTCGAAGAAGCTCGACAGCCGGTCGACGTCATAGAACTCGCGGGCCAGGGCGGCGGCCAGATCGAAGCGGAACCCGTCCACGTGCATCTCGGTAACCCAGTACCGCAGCGAGTCCATGATCAACTGCAAGGCGTGCGGGTTGCGGACGTTCAGACTGTTGCCGGTGCCGGTGTAGTCCGCGTAGTAACGGAGGTCCCCGTCCATCAAGCGGTAGTAGGCGGCGTTGTCGATGCCGCGGAAACACAGCGTGGGCCCGAGGTTGTTGCCTTCGGCGGTGTGGTTGTAGACGACGTCGAGGATCACCTCGATGTCGGCCTCGTGCAATGCGCGCACCATCGCCTTGAACTCCTGCACCTGGCCGCCCGGCGTGCGCGACGAGCTGTATTTGCTGTCTGGTGCGAAGAACGCGATGGTGTTGTAGCCCCAGTAGTTCGACAAGCCCTGCTCGAGCAGGTGGGCATCGTTGGCGAAGTGGTGCACCGGCATCAGCTCGATGGCGGTGACACCGAGGTTGGTCAGGTACTCGATCATGGTGGGGTGCGCGATGCCGGCGTAGGTGCCGCGCATTTGCGCCGGGATGTCCGTGCGCCGCTTGGTGAATCCCTTTACGTGAGTCTCGTAGATGACCGTTTCGGCGTACTGCCGCCGCGGCGGGCGGTCCACGCCCCAGTCGAAGAACGGGTTGATCACCACCGACTTCGGCATGACGGTGGCGGAGTCGTCGTTGTTAGGGCTGTCCGGGTCGCCGAAGTCGTACCCGAAGACCGATTGGTCCCAGTCGATGACGCCCTCGAGGGCCTTCGCGTACGGGTCGAGCAGCAGCTTGTTCGGGTTGCACCGGTGGCCGCGCTTGGGATCGTTCGGACCGTAGACGCGGTAGCCGTAGCGCTGGCCCGGCTCCACGCCGGGCAGGAAGGCATGCCAGACGAACCCGTCGACCTCCGGCAGGACGTAGCGAGTCTCGCTGCCCGTCGGACCGAACAGGCACAGCTCCACCCGCTCGGCGATCTCGGAGAAGATCGCGAAATTGGTGCCTGATCCGTCGTAGGTGGCCCCGAGTGGGTACGGCGTGCCTGGCCAGACCTGCTGCATGCCCCTCCTCACCCGATGATCTTCCGTGATGATCCCGCCTGGCGCGCGCCCATCACCGCCTCCACCCTCCCATGGGGACCGTGACGGCCAGGTTGCCGGGCCGTCAGAGCGGTAATGTGATGTGGACAACCACACAGCAGGACACGACAGGGGAGCACCCGATCCGACTGGATCGTGAGGGTGCTGAGAGTGCGGGCAGCCGCAGACCCTCGAACCTGATCCGGGTAATGCCGGCGCAGGGAGTCGGGAACCCTCAGTGGCGCCGCGGGCGCCGCCCCCGTTCGTCCCACACGAACGGAAGGTCCACTATGACCGCTACATCCCACAGTGCGCCGGCGGTGGCGCGGATTCCGCGCTGGCGCACCGTCGACATCGTCGTCACCTCCGTTGTCGCTGCCATGTTCGGTGCCCTTTACTGGGCCTGGCAGTACATGCCGATCACGCAGATGTTCGGGTTCTTCCCGCCGTTCGCTGCGCTGCTCAACACCGTCTGGCTCATGGCCGGCCCGGTCGGTGCGCTCATCGTGCGCAAGCCCGGCGCGGCGATCTACACAGAGATGGTGGCCGCCCTCTTCGAGGCGCTCATCGGGACGCACTGGGGGACGTCGGTCCTCGTCTACGGCCTGGTCGAAGGCGCCGGCGCCGAACTGGCCTTCCTGCTCTTCGCCTACCGCGTCTGGCGGCTGCCCGTCGCGCTGCTGTCCGGCGCCCTCGCCGGTGCCGCTATGGCCCTCTTGGACGTGTGGATCTACCGCTACTACACGGGCTGGAGCCTCGGCTACCAGCTCAGCTACCTGGCCGCGGCCGTGGCCGGCGGCGCCATCGTGGCCGGAGCGCTGTCGTGGTACTTGGTGCGGGCCATGGCGGCCACGGGCGTGCTCGCGCCGTTCGCCTCGGGACGCAGACAGCGACTCATTTGAGCGGTGCCACGCTGCTCGCCCGACGCTGGGGCTGGCGCTACGCCGGCCGACGCGCCTGGGCGGTCGGCAATCTCGACCTGACCGTGCCGGCCGGGCAACGGGTGTTGTTGCTCGGTGCGTCCGGGTCGGGCAAGTCGACGCTCCTGGTCGGCCTCGGCGGTCTGCTGCACGGCCAGGAGAGCGGGCAGGCGGCGGGGGAGCTCCTGGTCGACGGCGTCCCCGCCTACGAGGCCCGGCACCGCACCGGCTTTCTGCTCCAGGATCCCGACAGCCAGCTGGTGATGAGCCGCAGCGGTGACGACGTGGCCTTCGGACCGGAGTGCCACGGCGTGCCGCCGGACCAGATCTGGCCGCGGGTGGACGAGGCGATGGATGCGGTCGGGTTCGGCTACGGCCGGGACCGCCCCACCGCCGCCCTCTCAGGAGGCGAGAAGCAACGGCTGGCGCTGGCCGGCCAGTTGGCCAACCGTCCCGGCTTGCTGCTGCTCGACGAGCCCACGGCGAACCTCGACCCGGAGGGAGCCGCCTTGGTCCGAGAGGCGGTGGCCGCCGCGGTAGCGGCCACGGCATCGACGCTCGTCGTCGTCGAACACCGCGTCGAGGAATGGCTGCCGATTATCGATCGGGTCGTCGTCCTAGGGGACGGCGAGCTAGTGGCCGACGGCCCGCCGGATGAGGTCTTCGGCCGGCACCGTGACGCGCTCGAACGCATGGGGGTGTGGGTGCCCGGCACGGTGGTCCGCGCCGCGGCGCCCCGGACCGTGGCGACGACGCCGGTGCTGCGCGCAGACGCCGTCAGCTACCGGCACCGGGGCGCACTCTTCGACGCGGTACGCGCCACGACCCTCTCCTTGCGGGCCGGCGAGGCCCTGGCGGTGGTGGGCCCGAACGGCTCGGGCAAGACCACCTTGGCGATGATGCTGGCGGGTCTGGCCCGGCCCCGGACCGGGTCGGTCCTGGCGCCGGACGCGAACCGCCCGCTGCACCGGCGGCGGCCGGCCTCGTTGGTGCGGGCGGTGGGCACGGTGTTCCAGCAGCCGGAGCACCAATTCGTCCGCTCCACCGTGCGCGACGAGCTCGTGCAGGCGCCGAAGCGGCTGGGCTGGTCGGCGGAGCGTTCCGCGGCCCGTGCCGACGACCTCCTCGACCGGCTCGGCCTCACCGTGTTGGCCGAGGCCAATCCGTTCACCTTGTCCGGCGGGCAGCAACGTCGTCTGTCGGTAGCGACCGCGTTGTCCGGGGCTCCGCCGGCACTGGTCCTCGACGAGCCGACGTTCGGCCAGGACGCCCGGACGTGGCGCGAACTGCTTCGCTTGCTCGAGGAGGTCCGGGACGCCGGAACTGCCCTGGTCACGGTGAGCCACGACCGTGCCTTCGTCACGGCGCTGGCCGACCGGGTGCTGCCCATGGCGGACGGGATGGTGGCCGCGTGACGCTCGTGCTCGGCGCGCCAGTCGTCCGGCGGCGGGGCGGAACACTGAACCCGACCAGCAAGGTCCTCGCGATGGCCGTTGTGGCCGTGCCGCTCTTCCTCAGTACCGACGCGGTCACCAGCGGGATCATGGTCGCGGTCGAACTGGTGGCGTTGCCGCTGCTCGGTGTGGGCCCGCGGATGCTGGGCCGCGCGGGTGCACCGATCCTGTTCGGACTGGCCGGCATCTGGCTCGCCAACTGGATCGTGTCCGGAAACCTATCCGGCCTGGTCGCCGTCTCGCTGCGGCTGGTCGCCCTCGGGTTGCCTGGCCTGCTACTGGTCGTGACCACGGATCCGGTGGACCTAGCCGACGCCCTCGTCCAGCGCTGGCACGTGTCCCCTCGCTTCGCCTACGGAGCGCTGGCCGCGCTTCGCCTCATCCCTCTTCTGATCGACGAGGTCCAGACGATGCGCCGGGCCCGGCGGGCCCGCGGCATCGGCGCCGGGTGGACGCCGGTGAGCTGGGCCCGGCTGACCGGCGGGTTGTTGTTCGGGATGCTCGTCCAAGCCATTCGGCGCGGCGTGCGGCTGGCCGCGGCGATGGACTCGCGCGGGTTCGACTCCGCCGCCGAGCGCACATTCGCCCGGCAGTCGACGGTGACGTGGCGGGATCACCTCTTCGTCTTGGCCACGGCCATCGTGGTGGCCGTCGCGGTGGCGGTCAGCATGGCCACCGGCCATTGGCACCTCCTGTTCAGCTGAGTGCCGTTGATCGCGCCTGCCACATGGCAAGCGCCGGGCCTGGCTATGGTTAGCCGGTGACGACTTCGGATTCCGGCCAGCCCGACGAGTCTGCCGGTCCCCCCACGCCCGACCCCGCCAGGCCGCCGCCAGATCAGCCACCGCCATCAGGTCAACCACCCGGCCCGGCGCCGTGGGCCCCACCACCCGCCCCTCCGCCGCCGGGATATGCGGCCCCGCAGCCTCCGCCGCGGGGATATGCGCCGCAGCCGCCTCCGCCGGGATATGCGGCCCCACCGCCTCCTCCGTCGCCGGGGTACGCGGCCCCGGCCCCGCCACCGCCGCCTCCCGGCTACGCCGCCATGCCGTCGGCTCCGCCGACCGCTCCCGACGCCATGGGCCGGATCTACGACCCGGCCAGTGATCTGCACCTGCCGGCGGGAACCGAGCTGGCCAGCTACGGTCGCCGAATCGGTGCCTACTTCCTGGCCATCCCGCTGGCCATCGTGACTCTCGGCATCGGATACATCATTTGGGGTCTCATCGTCTGGGGCAAAGGCACGACACCCGCGCTGCAAGTTCTTGGTATGCGTTGCTATCTGCCCAACGAGGGACGCGTGCCCGGCTTCGGGACAATGGTGCTGCGCGAGGTCGTGGGGCGGTTCATCATCGAGTCGATCATCTACCTGATCGGGGTCATCTCGTTCTTCGTCTTCTTGACTAACAAGCGGCGGCAGCCGTTCCACGACATGGTCGCCAGCACGGTTGTTCTCCACGACCCCGACAAGCGACTGATCGTCCCCTAGGACAAACGAGTGGTGCGGTGAGCTGACGTCGGCATCTGTCCGACCCGGCCCGTACCGTGGAGGGCGTGCAGACGAAGGCCGGTCGCGTGCTGGTCGAGCCCACGGCGGGGAAATTCGAGGTCGTCTCAGACTTCCAGCCGTCCGGCGACCAACCCGCCGCTATCGACGCGCTGACCGAACGCATCCGCGCCGGCGCGAAGGACAACGTCCTCCTCGGTGCCACCGGCACTGGCAAGTCGGCCACGACCGCCTGGCTGATCGAACGGCTCCAGCGGCCCACCCTGGTCATCGCACCGAACAAGACTCTGGCGGCGCAGCTGGCCAACGAGCTGCGCGAGATGCTGCCGAACAACGCCGTCGAGTACTTCGTCAGCTACTACGACTACTACCAGCCCGAGGCGTATGTCCCGCAGACCGACACCTACATCGAGAAGGATTCCTCGATCAACTCCGAGGTCGAGCGGCTGCGGCACTCGGCCACCTGGCACCTGCTCACCCGACGGGACGTCGTCGTCGTTGCCACCGTCTCGTGCATCTACGGCCTGGGTGCGCCCGAGGAGTACCTCAGCCAAAGCATCCAGCTGAGCGTCGGCACGACCATCGAACGCGACAAGCTGTTGCGTCAGCTCGTCGACATCCAGTACTCCCGCAACGACCTCTCGTTCACCCGCGGCACGTTCCGGGTGCGCGGGGACACGGTCGAGGTCTTCCCGATCTACGAAGAGCTGTGCTGCCGCATCGAGATGTTCGGCGACGAGATCGAGCGGCTGTATTACCTCCACCCGCTCACCGGTGAAGTGATCCGCGATGTCGACAGGATCTTCATTTCGCCGGCCACGCACTACGCCACCGGGGCACAGCGGATGGAGAGCGCGGTGCGCGGCATCGAGGCCGAACTCGAGGAGCGGCTCAAGGAGCTCGAGGGCCAGAGCAAGCTGCTCGAGGCCCAGCGACTACGCATGCGCACGTCGTACGACATCGAGATGCTGCGCCAGGTCGGGTTCTGCTCAGGCATCGAGAACTACAGCCGTCACCTGGACGGCCGGGCGCCCGGCAGCGCCCCGGCCTGCCTGCTCGACTACTTCCCGGAGGACTTCCTGCTCGTCATCGACGAGTCGCATGTGACCGTCCCGCAGATCGGCGGCATGTACGAGGGCGACATGTCGCGCAAGCGCACGCTCGTGGAGCATGGCTTCCGGCTGCCGTCGGCGATGGACAACCGGCCGTTGAAGTTCGAGGAGTTCACCGACCGCATTGGCCAGACGCTGTATCTGTCGGCCACGCCCGGTCCGTACGAGCTGGGCCGGACGAGGGGTGAGTTCGTCGAGCAGGTCATCCGCCCGACAGGGCTCGTCGACCCCGAGGTAGTGGTCAAGCCGACCAAGGGGCAGATCGACGACCTCGTCCACGAGATCCGCGAGCGGGCCGCGCGGAATGAGCGGGTCCTGGTAACCACGCTGACCAAGAAGATGGCCGAGGACCTCACCGACTACCTGCTCGAGTTGGACGTCCGGGTGCGCTACCTACACAGCGAGGTGGACACGCTGCGACGCGTCGAGCTGCTCAGCGAGCTGCGGATGGGGGAGTTCGACGTCCTCGTCGGCATTAACCTGCTCCGTGAGGGCCTGGACCTGCCCGAGGTGTCCCTGGTCTCGATCCTGGACGCGGACAAGGAGGGGTTCCTGCGCAGCGGCACGTCCCTGATCCAGACCATCGGCCGGGCGGCCCGCAACGTGTCCGGCCAGGTGCACATGTACGCCGACACCATCACCCCGTCCATGCGCAACGCCATCGACGAAACCAACCGGCGCCGGGCCAAGCAGGTTTCCTACAACCAGGCGCACGGGCTGGACCCCCAGCCGCTGCGCAAGCGCATCGCCGACATCACTGACCGGCTGGCCCGCGAGGCCCAGGACACCGACGCCCTGCTCAACGCCCGCATCGGAGGGTCCGGCCGGGCCCAGTCGCGCGGGAAGTCCCCGGTGCCCGGCCGCGGCGGCCGGGGTGCGGGCGTCCTCGGCGTCGGCACGCATGCCGGGCACAACCTCGACACCTCGACGATGGCCCGTGCCGAGCTGGCCGACCTGATCCAGTCGCTGACCGAGCAGATGCTCCAGTCCGCCCGCGACCTCCAGTTCGAGGTGGCCGCCCGCCTCCGCGACGAGATCCAGGAGCTGAAGAAGGAGCTACGCGGCATGGACGCGGCCGGCGTCGGCTGATCACCCCACGAAACCGCGTCGCACAGAACGCTCCGCGCTTTCGCGGGCAGGGCCGACGCCGCTTGTCGCCAATGCGAGCCATGGCCGATCGTGGTGGTCGAGTTGAGTGTAGAGGTGAGCCATGTCCGCCGAGACCGTCATCCACCACCCGTTCCAGGTGACCTTCGACTGCGCCAATCCGCGCCGGCAGTCCCGGTTCTGGGCGCAGGTGCTCGGCTACGTGCCGCAGTCCCCGCCGCCGGGCTTCGCGTCCTGGTCGGACTTTGCGATGAGCATCGGCATGCCCGCATCAGGGTTGGACGAGGTTGCGGCGATCGTCGACCCGACAGGCGTCGCACCCCGGCTGCTGTTCCTCGCCGTGCCCGAGCGGAAGTCAGCGAAGAACCGGGTGCACCTCGACATCAATGTCCCCGCCCCCGACGGCACGTCACCGGAGCAGCGGCAGTCGATCGTGCGGGCCAAGGCAACGGCCCTGGTGAACGCCGGTGCCACGTTTGTGGCCGAGCGGTCCGACGACTTCAGTTGGTGGGTGACGCTCCTCGACCCGGAAGGCAACGAGTTCTGCCTTCAGTGACGGGCCGCGCGCCGAGGTAGCGGACGGCTTCGGCGGCGGCGGCGCCGGCCACCGCGACGGCATCGTCCAGTTCGGCACCCACGGCCACGCGCGCCAGGAACGTTCCCGCGAACGCGTCACCGGCGCCCGTCGAGTCCCGGGCGGTGAGGGCTAGGCCGGCGAATCGCCGGACCGTCCCGTCCACCGCCACGACGACGCCGCGGGCGCCGTCCTTGACCAGGACGAGCGGGACCGATTCGTGCAGCCGCCTCGCCGCGGGCGCAGGTTCCAGACCGTCGGTCAGCACGTCGGCCTCGTCGCGGTTGGCGAGCAGCATGTCGATGCCAGCCACGATGTCGAGGAAATGTCGAGGCCCGAAGGCGGCCAACGGTGCCGACGACGCCGCGTCGACGCTGATCCGGGCCGCTCCGGCGCGGGCCCGGTCCAGTGCGGCCAGGCCGGCGGCGCGCGACCGCGGGTCGAAGAGCACGTAACCGGACAGGTGCCAGAGGTCGCCGACGGCGACGTCAGGTAGGTCGTCCGGCTGGAGATACGCGTTGGCGCCTATGGACGGGACCATGGTGCGCTCGCCATCGGGTCCGACGAGGACGAGGCACAGGCCGGTGGACTCGTGGGGGTCGACGGTCACGTGCGCGGCCACCCCAGCCTCCTGCAACGTCGAGACGGCTCGTCGGCCGAAGTCGTCGTCGCCAACGCGGCCGACGAAGCTCGCCGGCGCGCCCGCCCGGGCCGCCCAAGCGGCCGTGTTGGCCGCCGAGCCGCCCGGTCGCAGCTCGATCGGGGCCGGTGTGTCCGATCCTGGCGCGAGGGGCGCGGCCAGCGTGGCGATGACGTCGACCATCACGTGGCCGACGCAGACGACCCGGCCGCTCATTGTCGGTCAGGTTGCCGCAGCCACGGCTACGGCGCCGGCCACTCGGGCGTTGTCGAGGATCAGGGCCACGTTCGTGTCCAACGAGGCGCCGCTGGTCTCTCGGTGGAAGTATTCCAGCAGGAACGGGGTGACCTGCTTGCCGCGGATCCCAGCCGATTCGAGCTCGGCCAGTCCCTCGGCCAGGACCCGGTCATGCTGGGCGCGGTCGAGTTCGTGCTCGGCGGCCACCGGGTTGGCCAGGACCATGCCGAAGCTGTCAGTGCCGAGCTCGCGACGGGCTCGCAACGCCTCCGCGACCTGCGCCGGGGTGTCCAACCGCCAGTCAATCGGGTAGCCCGAGTCGGCCAGGTAGAAGCCCGGAAAGTGGTCGGTACGGTAACCGATCACGGCGACGTTCAGCGTTTCGAGCCGCTCCAGGGTGGCTCCGACATCCAGGATGGACTTGACCCCGGAACACACCACGAGGATCGGCAGCCGAGCCAGCGCCGCCAGGTCGCCGGATTCGTCCCAGCTCTCCCGCGCCCCGCGGTGGACGCCGCCGAGCCCACCGGTGGCGAAGACAGCGATGCCCACGCGACTGGCCAGGTGCGCGGTCGCGGCCACTGTCGTAGCGGCAGTCCGGCGCAACGTAGCCACGATGGCGAGGTCGCGGACGCTCGCCTTGACGGTGGTTTCGGGGTCAGCGATGCGCTCCAAGGCGACGTCGTCCAACCCAAAGTGCGGCTCACCGTCGAGCACCGCGATCGTGGCTGGGACGGCACCCGCGTCACGCACGGCCGCCTCGATCTGGCGCGCTACGTCGACGTTCCGCGGGGCGGGCAGTCCGTGGCTGATGATCGTGCTCTCCAGCGCCACCACCGGACCACCGCGGCGCAACGCCCCAGCCACCTCAGGATGTACCCGCACGTCAGGACAGTAGTGCCCGCGGTCGCCAACTCGGTCGTGATGCGGCCAGGATGAATTCGTGATCGACCACGTGACCGTGACGGCCTCCGACCTGGAACGCAGCGGCGCCTTCTACGACGGCGCCCTGGCCCCGCTCGGCTTCCGGCGGGTCGTTGAGTACGTCGATCCCGAGGACGAGGACGAGGCGGGCGTCGAGGCGATCGGCTACGCCTCCGGCCGCGACGCGGCTAGCGTCTGGCTCGTCTCAGGACCCGCGCCGACGCACAACGTGCACGTCGCCTTCCAGGCGGGCGACGTCGAGGCCGTCAACCGGTTCTACGCCGCCGCGCTGGAGAGTGGTGGTCGGGAGAGCCAGGCCCCGCGTCGGTGGGAGATCTACCGGCCCGGTTACTACGGCGCGCTGGTGGCCGACCCGGACGGCAACCTCATCGAGGCGTTGATCGCCGGCCCTCAGTCGACGTCCTCATAGTGCTCGACGAGCGGTGGGTTCGCGAAGTACGGGCGGATCAAGGCCCGCCAGCGACCGAAGCGCTCCGTCTGCCGGAAGTTGACCTCGTGGGCTTCCACCGAGTCCCACTCCACGAGGAGCACGAACCGGGTCGGCCGCTCGATGCCGTGCGTCATGCGCACCGATCTCACCCCGGGCGTGCTCAGCACGATCTCGCGAGCGATGCGGTAGGCCGACGCGAACTGCTCGGCGGTTCCGTCCTGGACGTCGATGAGAGCCACCTCGAGCACCACGAGCGAGGATACTGGCAGACTCCGATGGGTGACACCGGCCTACGCAGCCGCGACGGCGCGTTACGACTCGATGACATATCGGCGGTGCGGACGCAGCGGGTTGCTGCTGCCGGTGGTCTCGCTGGGATTGTGGCACAACTTCGGTGACGACAAGCCGCTCGACGTCCAGCAGGCGATCTTGCGGCGCGCCTTCGATCTCGGCGTCACCCACTTCGACCTGGCCAACAACTACGGCCCGCCGTACGGCGCGGCGGAGCGGAACTTCGGCGGGCACCTGGCCCGCGACTTCCGGCCCTACCGCGACGAGCTCGTCATCTCCACCAAGGCGGGCTACGACATGTGGCCTGGGCCGTATGGCGACCACGGGTCGCGCAAGTACCTGCTGGCCTCGTTGGACCAGTCGTTGGCCCGCATGGGATTGGACTACGTCGACATCTTCTACAGCCACCGCTTCGACCCCGACACCCCGTTGGAGGAGACGGTCGGCGCGCTCGTCGCGGCGGTGGAGTCCGGCCGGGCGCTGTACGCCGGGATCTCGTCCTACTCGACCGAACGCACCCAGCAGGCCGCCACCATGCTGCGCACGGCCGGCGTCCCGCTGCTGATCCACCAGCCGTCGTACTCGATGCTCAACCGCTGGGTCGAGGAGTCCTTGCTGGACGCGCTGGAGGATCTCGGCGTGGGTTGCATCGCGTTCTCGCCGCTGGCACAGGGCATGCTGACCGACCGCTACCTCAAGGGCATCCCGGCCGGTTCCCGGGCGGCGTCGGACAAGTCGCTGTCCCCGGACCTGCTGACGGACGAGGCCATGCGGCACATCCGGGCGCTGAACCGTCTGGCCGCCCGCCGCGGGCAGACGCTGGCCCAGCTGGCGCTGTCCTGGCTGCTGCGCGACGACCGGATCACCAGCGTGCTGGTGGGCGCGTCGTCCGTCGAGCAGCTCGAGCAGAACCTGCGCGCCGCCTCGGCGCCGCCGCTCACCGATGCCGAGCTACGTTCGATCGACCGGCATGCGGTCGAGGCGGGCATCGACCTGTGGAAGCCGTCGCGGGACTCGTGAGATGACCACGCCTGCCACGACCACCCGCGTACCGCTGCGCGACCTGCTCGACCCCGGCTGGGCGCAAGCGCTGGAGCCGGTGGCCGGTCAGATCAGCTCGATGGGTGACTTCCTGCGGGCCGAACTGGCCGCCGGACGCCGCTACCTGCCGGCCGGCACCGCGGTGCTGCGCGCCTTCACCCACCCCTTCGACCAGGTGCGGGTGCTGATCGTGGGCCAGGACCCGTACCCGACTCCCGGCCACCCGGTGGGGCTGTCGTTCTCCGTCGCGCCCGGCGTGCGCCCATTGCCGCCCAGCCTCGTCAACATCTTCCGCGAGTACACCGCCGACCTGGGCTACCCGACCCCGGCTAGCGGTGACCTGACCCCGTGGGCCGAGCACGGCATCCTGCTGCTGAACAGGGTGCTCACCGTCGCGCCCGGCGCCTCGGCCAGCCACCGCGGAAAGGGCTGGGAGCCGGTCACCGAACAGGCCATCCGGGCTCTGGTGGCGCGGGGCAAGGCGCTCGTCTCGATTCTGTGGGGCCGCGACGCGCAGACGCTGGCGCCGCTGCTAGGCGACCTGCCGCGCATCGAGTCGGCGCACCCGTCGCCGATGTCGGCCGACCGCGGCTTCTTCGGCTCGCGTCCGTTCAGCCGGGCCAACGAGCTGCTGGTGGCCGCGGGCGCCGAGCCCGTCGACTGGCGGCTGCCCGCCTGACTGTCGGCTACAGCGCGGCGAGGAGTTGCTGCTGCTCATCGTCGGTGAGGCCGGCGCGGCGGGTCCGAGTCGGGTTGAGGGTGCGCTCCCAGGCCAGGGCGCGCCGGACAAGTCGGTCCAGCGGCGGATCGGGTAGGCCGAGCTGCTCGGCGGCCGTCCGGCTGCGGGCCATGAACCCGGCGTACTCCGGCCCCGGCGTCCAGACCGGCAGTGACCGCGGTCCCATCCACGGCTGGACGCCCTGGCCGATCAGCCAGTCCGGATCGGCCACGACGACATCACCGCGGTGCCCGGTGGCCTCTCGGCAGGCGGTCACAACGTCTCCGAATCGGCGCTGCTCGCCCACGGCGTTGACGGTGCCGGTGGCGCCGGAGAGCCCAGCGTCCACGAGCCAGCCGGCCAGGTCGATGACGTCGAGAAGCTGGACCGGCGCATACAGCGGACCAGGCACGAGCACCGTCGCGTCCGCGCCCCGGTCGAAGCGCCACGGCCAATACCCGAACCGGTCGCTCCGATCGCCGTACCCGCAGATCAGCCCCGGCCGGGCCACCAGTAGCCGGTCTGAAAGGACGTTACGGAGCGCGTCTTCGCAGGCCACCTTCCCCTCGCCGTACTGCTCGATGGTGGCCTCGTCGGCGGTCAGCCCGGGCAGCACCTCGGCGGACTCGTCGGCGTCGGGTTGGCTGTTGTGTCGGTAGACCGAGCAGCTCGACACGTAGACCCAGTGGCCGGCTTGGTCGGAGAGCGCCCGAACGGCGGACCGGACGTACCCCGGCTGGCTGGTCACGTCGACGACGAGGTCCCAGTTCCGGTCGGGCAGACCGGCGTACGCGTCCGGACGCGAGCGGTCACCCGTCATCAGCGACGCGCCCGCGGGCGGTTCGCCCGACTGGCCGCGGGCCAGGCACGTCACCTCATGACCGCGGGCCACCGCGTGGGCGGCCACCTCCCGGCCGAGCCACCCCGTGCCGCCCAGGACGAGGACGCTCACCACCCGCGGGCGCGCCACTCGCCGAGGTGTGGCCGTTCGGCGCCGAGTGTGGAGTCGTCACCGTGACCGGGGTAGAACCAGGTGTCGTCGGGGAGCACGTCGAAGATCCGGGCCTCGACGTCGTCGATGAGGGACGTGAAGTCCTCCGGCGAGTGCGTCTTTCCCACGCCTCCCGGAAAGAGCGAGTCGCCGGTGAACAGGTGCGCGGTGCCCTCGGGGTCGCGGTAGAGCACGGCGATCGAGCCGGGGGTGTGACCCCGCAGCCCGATGATATCCAGCGTCGAGGCACCCAGCTCGACGGTGTCGCCGTCCTCCAGGCGGTGGTCCACCTCGACCGGCAGCTCGTCGGCGTCCGCGACTCCAGCCAACGTCTGCGCGCCGGTGTCGGCCACGACGGCCCGCAGCGCCTGCCAGTGGTCGCCGTGCCGATGTGTGGTGAGGACGCAGCGCACCGGCGGGCCGCCCAGCCGCACCAATTTGGCCAGCCGCTCCGGCTCGTCGGCGGCGTCGATGAGCAGCCCGTCGCCGGTGTCTCGGTCGCGAAGGAGGTAGGCGTTGTTGCCCATCCAGCCGACTTCCTGCTTGGCGATCGTCAGGCCAGGCAGCTCGCGGACGGCCGGCGGTCCGCCGGCCTTCACCGATCCTGTGTAACTCATGGGTCTACCTTCAACCGGACCACGGGGAACGGGGTCCCTGCGAAAGCGCGGAGCGTTCTGTGCGGAGCGGTTTCGTGGGGTGATCTCATGCCTGCACCACCGGGAGCTCCTCCGTTGTGGGTTCGGTCAGGACCTGCACCTTCGCGTCGGGAAGGAACCGCAGGACGTTCTCGACATACGAGCGCACCGCCTCGGCCCGGCCCACGTCCTGGCCGCGTGCCTCGGAGAGGAACCAGCGGTGCTCGTTGATCTCGTGGTAGAGCTCGGCGTCCGGCATCTTTCCGCGCAGGTCAGCCGGGACCCGGCCGACCACGCTGTAGAACTTCTCGTCCAGCCAGCGGCGGGCGCTGAGATCTTCGGGCACCTCTTCGCCGATGCCCTCGATGAGCTTGGCGCGGAACCGGGCTAGGTCGGCCAGCAGCCGTCGGGCTTGGTTCTCCTGGACGTGCAGTCCGGTGAGGGCGAAGAAGCGGCGCTGGTGGTGGCCGGGCTCTACGACCTGGGTGGTCAACCGCAGGTTGCGGCCGCGTTCCTCGGTGTGGATCTCCACCTCCGAGACGTCGAAGCCCATCGCGTTCAGTCGGCGGATGCGTTGGTCGATGAGGTAGCTCTCGTTCGCAGGCACGACAGCGTCGGTGTGCAGTTCGCCCCAGAGCCCGTCGTAGCGACTGGTCAGCTCCTGCGCCGTGTCGATTGGGTCGATGTCGGGGGACAGCCAGCCGGCCGACTCCAGGTCGAAGAGCTCCCCGGCGATGTTCTCCGTGGCGATCTGGACGTCGTACCCGCGCTGACCGGGAGTGAGCTCGGGGTGCAGCTCGCCGGTCTCCGCGTCAACGAGGTAAGCCGAGAGCTCGCCTGCGTCGCGCCGGAACAGGGTGTTCGACAGAGAGCAGTCACCCCAATAGAACCCGGCCAGATGAAGGCGGACGAACAGTTGGGCCAGCGCGTCCAGCAGGCGGGACTGCAGGTCGGGCAGGGTACGTCCGGTGAACAGCGAACGGTAGGGCAAGGAGAACGCCAGGTGTCGGGTGATCAGCAGCGCGCCGAGTTCCTCGCCTTCGTTGTCCTCGCGGTCGGTGACGGTGCCGAACGTCTCCACGGCGGGCACGCTGCGCAGCGCGAGCGCGCGCAGCAGCTGGTGCTCGCGCAGGACGTAGCGGTCGGTGGCCTCCTTGATCGCGAAGATCTGCCCGTGCGCCCGGATGAAGCGCACCACGTGCCGGGAGATGCCGCGCGGCACCTGGACGATGCGTGGGTCGTCCCACTCGGCCAAGGGACGGTCGTACGGCAGGTCGATCAGTTCGGTGGCCACGCCGACCGTCGTCAGCGTGTAGTCACCCATTCAGTCCTCCGGTTTCCACCGGTGCGATCGTACCGACGGGGTTACGAGTCGAAGTGGCCACTAGATCGCCGGCAACGTGGTGCAACCGGCTCGTCGGCGCACCTGGCGGCCGCTTCGTTTCAGCCGGCTTGCCTGAGCGCGGCCCGGATCACAGACACGACGTGATCCGGCTCGTCCTGCGCGTTCGTGCAGCCGGCCGTCGATCTCTACCGCCACGTGCTGCGCGACGAACGCGATGTCGAGGTAGTACGTGCGGCCACGTATGCGGACGAGATGGTTGGCGGTCCGCGCTTCGACCCATTCGGGCGGCACGACTCGCCGCTCCCAGCGGTAGCCGGGATGGCCGAAGCGGGCGCGCACGTTCGCCACGCGGACGGTGTCGTGCTTCAGTGCCGGCCAGAACGTCAGCTGGGCGGCAGTGGGACCGCAGAGGACGGCGTCAGGAAAGCGTCGGATCACCGCTGCGATGCATGCCTCCCTCCCGGCTGATCGGGCGGCCACGTAGACGTCAGGCAATACCGTCACGAGTCGCCCAGCCGCCGTCGCGCGGGCCAGTGCCGCCCGCAGCTGCGGGTGTTCGGAACGCAGCAGGACGCCGCCCGAGGCGCGAGCAGATCGTCCCACCGGTCCACAGGCGCAACTCTGGTCCACTGGCTACGCGCGAACCGGGTCCCGGCGCCGCCCTGTGGACGGCGCCTGTCGGTGTTGGTCACTACGCTCGTTGAGAACGCCTTCCCCCGGACCGAGAGAGAACTGTGGCCGACCGTCTGATCGTCCGTGGTGCCCGCGAGCACAACCTGCGCGACGTCCATGTCGAGCTGCCCCGCGACGCTCTGATCGTGTTCACCGGGCTCTCCGGCTCGGGCAAGTCCTCACTGGCCTTCGACACGATCTTCGCCGAGGGTCAGCGGCGCTATGTCGAGTCACTTTCGGCCTATGCACGCCAGTTCCTCGGCCAGATGGACAAACCGGACGTCGACTTCATCGAGGGCCTCTCGCCGGCGGTGTCGATCGACCAGAAGTCGACCAGCCGCAACCCGCGTTCGACCGTGGGCACGATCACCGAGGTGTACGACTACCTCCGCCTGCTATTCGCCCGGATCGGCAAGCCGCACTGCCCAATCTGCGGCGAGCTCATCGCCAAGCAGACCCCGCAGCAGATCGTCGACCGCGTCCTCGAGATGCCCGAGGGCACCCGCTTCCAGGTACTGGCTCCGGTGATCCGGGAGCGCAAGGGCGAGTACGTCGACCTCTTCGAAGACCTCCAGATCAAGGGCTACAGCCGGGTCCGGGTGGACGGCGTGGTGCACTCGCTGACCGAGCCGCCGACGTTGAAGAAGCAGGAGAAGCACACCATCGAGGCGGTGGTGGACAGGCTGGTGGCCCGGCCGAGCAGCAAGCAGCGCATCACCGACTCGGTGGAGACCGCGCTCGGCCTGGCCAACGGGCTGGTTGTGCTCGACTTCGTCGATCTCGACGAGAACGACCCGCACCGCGAACGCCGGTTCTCCGAGCGGCTGGCCTGCCCGAACGACCACCCCTTGGCCATCGACGAACTCGAGCCGCGGTCCTTCTCGTTCAACTCCCCGTTCGGTGCCTGCCCGGTCTGCACCGGGATCGGGACCCGCAAGGAGGTCGACCCGGAGCTGGTGATCCCCGATCCGCAACGGTCGCTGGCGGACGGGGCGATCACACCATGGGAGACGCCCCAAACGGGCGAGTACTTCCTGCGGCTGCTCCAGGGCGTGGCCGACGCCGAGGGCTTCGACCTGGCTACTCCGTGGGAAGAGCTGCCGGCGCGGGCGCAGAAGGTCGTGCTACTCGGCAGCGCCGACCAAGTGCACGTTCGCTACACGAACCGGTACGGACGGCAGCGCTCCTACTACGCGACGTACGAGGGTGTGCTGCCGTGGCTGGAGCGGCGACACGCCGAGACCGACAGCGACTACTCGCGTGAGAAGTACGAGGGGTACATGCGCGAGGTGCCCTGCCCCGCCTGCAACGGCACCCGGTTGAAGCCGGAGATCCTGGCGGTGACCGTCAACGGCCGGTCGATCGCCGAGATCGCTGCGCTCTCGATCGGTGAGGCCAACCAGTTCTTCCGTGACATACAGTTGACCGGACGGGACCAGGTCATCGCCGAGCGGGTGCTCAAGGAGGTGCACGCCCGTCTCGGGTTCCTGGTTGACGTAGGCCTGGACTACCTGTCGCTGGACCGCGCCGCCGCGACACTGGCCGGGGGAGAGGCGCAACGGATCCGGCTGGCCACGCAGATCGGGTCCGGCCTGGTCGGCGTGCTGTACGTCCTGGACGAGCCGTCGATCGGGCTGCATCAGCGCGACAACCGTCGTCTGATCGACACCCTGGTGCGCCTCAAGGACCTGGGCAACACGCTCATCGTCGTCGAGCATGACGAGGAAACCATCCGCACCGCCAATTGGGTGGTGGACATCGGCCCGCTGGCCGGCGAGCACGGCGGCGAGATCGTGGTCTGCGGGACGCTCGACGACCTGCTGACCAGCGAGCGGTCGCTGACCGGTGCGTATCTCTCCGGCCGGCGCACGATCGAGACACCGATGGTGCGCCGGCCCCGGCAACGTGGCCGCGAGCTGGTCGTCGAGGGCGCCCGCGAGCACAACCTCAAGAACATCGACGTGTCGTTCCCGCTCGGCTGCTTCGTCGCCATCACCGGCGTGTCCGGCTCGGGCAAGTCCACGCTCGTCAACGACATCTTGTACCACTCGCTGGCCAACAAGATCAACGGCGCCAAGCTGCCGCCGGGGCGGCACAAGCGGGTGCGCGGCATCGAGCAGGTGGACAAGGTGGTCGGCGTTGACCAGTCACCGATCGGGCGTACCCCGCGGTCCAACCCGGCCACCTATACAGGCGTATTCGACCACATCCGCAAGCTGTTCAGCGAGACCACCGAGGCCAAAGTCCGCGGCTACCAGCAGGGCCGGTTCTCGTTCAACGTCAAGGGCGGCCGGTGCGAGAACTGCGCCGGCGACGGCACGATCAAGATCGAGATGAACTTCCTCCCAGACGTGTACGTCCCGTGCGAGGTGTGCAAGGGCGCCCGGTACAACCGCGAGACGCTCGAGGTGCACTACAAGGGCAAGACCATCGCCGAGATCCTCGACATGCCCATCGACGAGGCCGCCGAGTTCTTCAAGCCGATCAGCAAGATCGCCCGGCACCTGGACACCCTCGTCGACGTCGGCCTCGGTTACGTCCGGCTGGGCCAGCCCGCGCCGACGCTCTCCGGCGGCGAGGCGCAGCGAGTGAAGCTGGCGTCGGAGCTACAGAAGCGGTCCACCGGCCGGACGATCTACCTGCTGGACGAGCCGACGACCGGGCTGCACTTCGAGGACGTGCGCAAGCTGCTGGCCGTGCTCGAGTCCTTGGTCGACAAGGGCAACACCGTGCTCGTGATCGAGCACAACATGGACGTGATCAAGACCGCCGACTGGATCATCGACATGGGGCCGGAGGGTGGTTCCGGGGGCGGGACGGTGGTGGCCGAGGGCACGCCGGAGGAGGTGGCCACGATTCCGGCGTCCTACACCGGGCACTTCCTGGAGCGGATCCTGCGCGACCGGATCCCGCCCCCGCGTCCGGGGCGGCGGTCCGCCAAGCCCGCCCGACGCGCCGGCTGAGCGCGCGGCTAACCGAGGCGCCACTCGCGCCGGGCGTCGCCGTCCCAGCGCCGCAGCCCGGTGAACGTGCCCGGCCGCGGCGTCCAGTCCAGCAGTTCCAGTGCCCGTGCGGTCTGCGCCCGGTGCAGCCGGCGGGCCAGAGTGACATGCGGTGTCCATCCGCCCGGCGCTAGGTTGTCCGGTCGGCCCGGACAGTCACGCATCCGGCCGGCGACCTCGGCGTGCAGCTCCAGCAGGTCCGCGGATGGCTCGACCAGCCGGACCAGGACGTCGGTGCGGTGTGAGAAGACGGTGGGTCCGACGAGCGTGCACGCGATCGGGAGCCTGGCCGTGACCGCGGCGAGCTTCTTGTCGATCCGGGGGTAGATCGCGGTGGCCACGCCGACGGTGACATGCGGCCGGTTCGACGGCGCGTGGTTGCGATCCTGGCCGGGCAGCCCGGCCGCGGTCAGCGCCTGCCACTGGGCGCGGAGGTGGGCATCGAGCTCGTCGTCGAACAGCAGCTCCACCGACTGCACCACGCGCCCAGCCTAAGTAGCGCAGATTTGAGCGATCGCTCAACAGCGTGTTAGCCTCGGCTTGAGCGCTCGCTCAAACTGGAGGTCGCCATGGCGCGTCAGTGTTGGGCTGAGCTTCGAGTGGTGCTGCCGCGATCGATCGCCCTCGGTGCACTTGCCGGGGCCGGCGTAGGTGCGCTGGTGGGCACGATGATGGTGCCGTTGTTCGGGACGATTGCCGGAGGCGTCATCGGCGCCGGCGCGGGTGCGCTGTGCGGCCTGGGATCCGGATTCGCCCTGGCGGCGGTGGCGGCGAACGCGGGGACTCGGGAAGTTCGTGCGGTCGGTGCCCTGGCGGCAGGCGCGGGCGGTCTGCTGGAGGCAATGGCCGTTTATCAGCACAAGGCCTTGTCTACGATCGGGATCTTGGTGGCCGTGGCGTTCGCAGTGGTCTGCGCAGGTCTCGGCGCCTGGATGGCGCCGTGGGCAGCATTCAATGGCACGGCTCCGACCCGTGCGATGTTGCGCCGGGCGGTCGGCATCTGCGCGGTCATCGGCGCGGGCGCGGGAGCCGTGATTGGCCTTGGCCTGGGGCTGGATGCATATCCACCGACAGCGTTGTTCGCGCTGGTCGAAGGGGCGTTGTTCGGACTTCTGATCGGAACGCCAATCGGGTTCTGGATCGCCCTGGCCTGGTCTGTGACGCCGGTCAATCGAAAGGTTTCGCGATGAGGGACACCAAGTCCCGGCTCCTGGTTGCGGCCGCCGAGACGTTGCGGGAGAGCGGCATCGCCGGACTGTCGGCGCGCACCATCGCGGCCCGAGCGGACGTTAACCAGGCGTTGATCTTCTATCATTTCAACACCGTCGCTGAGCTGGTGGACGCCGCGGTACGCGCTTCGGTGGACGCGCGGGTCGACTTCTACCGTGACCTGCTCGCCACGGTCGGGTCGCTGACCGAACTCCTGGAGGCCGGGCGCGAGCTGCACGAACGGGAGACCGAGCTCGGCAACGTCGCGATGATGGCCCAGCTCATGGCCGGGGCCCAGCAGGACAAGACGTTGGCCGCGGCGGCTCGCTACGCCATCGACGCGTGGATCACCGAGATCGAGACCGTGTTGACCCGGCTGCTAAACGGCAGCCCGCTGGCCGAGGTCGCAGATCCGAGCGGCCTGGCCCGCGCGGTCAGCGCGTCGTTCATCGGCCTCGAGCTGTACGACGGCGTCGATCGGGACGGTGCATCGGCAGCGCTCGACGCGTTGCAGCGGCTCGGCGTCCTAGTCGAGGTGATGGACGACCTCGGTCCGGTAGCGCACCGCGCCCTGCGCCGCAGAGTCCGCCGAAAGGGTGCTCACCGGACGAAAGCCTGCCCGCAAGACGGGCGCATTGCCGGTTCGGCTCGCTAAGATCGGCTCGCTCGGCCGCGCGGTGGCTCATACCCGCCTGGCCGGAACGGGGGTCCAGTGGGTCGGCATAGGTCCAAGCGCAAGACGGGGCGCGTGCTGTGGATCGCCGCGGGGGCGGTCGTGGTGGCGGTGGCAGCCGGGGCCGTCGTCGTCACCGCCGGCCAGCTCAGCTCGGGAAAGTCACAAGGCGGCCACTCGTCGAGCACGTCGAGCGCCAGCACGAACTGCCGGCGTAGCGTCTCGGTAATCGTGGCCTCCAGCGTCCGGCCGGTGCTGGACAAGGTCGTCGGATCCCTCTCCGGCACGGCCAATTGTGTCGGCATGCAGGCCACCGTCGCCGACGGCAGCGACGCCGTCACCTTGGTCGAGAAGACCCGTCCGGACGTGTGGATCGCCGACGACACCAGCTGGGGCAATCTCGTCCCGGCTGGCATCCTCCTGAAGGCTCCGCCGACGGTCATCGCCACCTCGCCGTTGTTCGCGGTGCTACCCCGCGGGGCGTCTCTGCCCGCCGGCGCGACCACCTGGGACGGTCTGAGCACGGCGCTGGCCAAGCGCACGGCGTTGCGGCTGACGCTCGCGGATCCCGCGGTGGCCGGCCCGAGCATGGTGGCTGCGGGCACGCTGACCGCTGCGGTCATCGAGAAGTCCGGGCCGCTGATCTCGGCGCTCAACCTGATGCGGGCCTGGCAGGGCGGCCACACCACGCCCGGGCCGGCTCCGGCCTGGCCGTCTACCGGTCAGGTGGGCCTGGTCACTGAGCAGCAGGTGATCCAGGCTGAGGCCGCGAAGCGGTATACCATCCGAGCGCTGGGCGGCCCGACGGCGCTGCAGCGGGTCAGCCTGAGCGAGTCGCAGGCGGCCGCTGCCGACCACACCCGGGCGAGGTCGGTGGCCCGGCTCAAAGCCGCGCTGATGACGCCGACCGCGGTGAAAGCCTTCGAGGCGGCCGGCTTCCGTGGCCCCGGGGAGAAGGCCGAAGCTCCGGCGTCGTCGGACCTGCCCGCGGTCGCCCTTGCCTCGACGTACCCCACGACGCCGGAGCACTTCATGTACCACGTCCTCACCACGTGGCACCCGGACCGGCGCCGGGCCAATCTGCTCGTCGTGGTGGACGTGTCGGGCTCCATGGCCGATCCGGCCCCGGGCACGAAGAAGTCGCTGATCTCTCTGGTCTCGCAGGGTGTCGAGCAGGTCCGCTCGCTCATGCCCGGCGACTCCCGGGTCGGCCTGTGGGAGTTCGGCTCCCAACTCGACGGGCAGCGCGACTATCGCGTTCTCGTCCCGGACCGGCCGCTCGATGCCGCGCAGCGGCACCGCCTGACCGCTGCCGCGCACAAGCTGAAGGCACAGCAGACCGGCACCGGGCTCTACGACACCATCCTGGCCGCATATCGCGCCCAACTGGCCCACTTCTCCTCGGACATGCCGACCGAAGTGATGGTCTTCACCGACGGCCGCAACGAGGACGACCCGAATTCGATCTCGCTGGCCGCGCTGCGCAATGCCTTGGCCAACAGCGACCGGGCCAAGCACGTCCAGGTCGGGGTGCTCGGCTTCGGCAACCGCCTGCCCGTGGACGCGTTCAGCGCTGCCCTCGCACCGATCGAGGGCCAAATCGACACGATCGGCAGCGCCGACGAGGTGCTCGGCGCGTTCGTGCACGCTGTATCCGGCGGCCTGACGCACTGACGACCCGTCGGCGGGCGGCGCTACTGTCGGAAGGGTGCCCGATCCATCGACCTACCGGCCTGCTCCGGGCACGATTCCGGTCGACCCGGGGGTATACCGATTCCGCGACGAACGTGACCGCGTCGTCTACGTCGGCAAGGCGAAGAACCTACGTTCCCGGCTGAACAGCTACTTCGCCGACATCAGTGCCCTGCACCCGCGCACCCGCCAGATGGTCCTGAGCGCGGCGCGCGTCGAATGGACGGTGGTGACCACCGAGGTCGAGGCGTTGCAGCTTGAGTACAACTGGATCAAGGAGTTCGACCCGCGGTTCAACGTCCGCTATCGCGACGACAAGTCCTATCCATGGCTTGCGGTGACGCTCAACGAGGAGTTCCCGCGGCTTCAGGTCATGCGCGGAGCCAAGAAGCGGGGGGTGCGGTACTTCGGGCCGTACTCGCACGCCTGGGCCATCCGCGAGACCCTCGACCTGCTGCTCCGCGTGTTCCCAGCCCGCACCTGCTCAGCGGGCGTCTTCAAGCGGGCCGGTCAGATTGGCCGGCCCTGCCTGCTCGGCTACATCGGCAAGTGCTCCGCACCGTGCGTCGGACGGGTCAGCGCGGAGGAACACCGTCAGATCGTCGACGACTTCTGCGACTTCATGGCCGGCCAGACCGACACGATGATGCGGCGGCTGGAGAAGCAGATGGCCGTGGCCGCCGCCGATCTCGATTTCGAGCAAGCCGCCCGGCTGCGCGACGACCTGACTGCGTTGCGCCGCGCGATGGAAAAGCAGGCGGTGGTGTTCGGAGACGGCACGGACGCAGACGTGGTCGCATTTGCACAGGACGAGCTGGAGGCCGCGGTCCAGGTGTTCCACGTGCGGGGCGGCCGAGTGCGCGGCCAGCGCGGTTGGACGATCGACAAGGTCGAGCAGATCGGCACCGCGGAGCTGGTGGAGCAGTTCGCCACCCAGATCTACGGCGACGCCGACGCCACCGCCATCCCGCGCGAGCTCCTCGTCCCAGAGCTCCCCGAGGACGTCGACGCCCTCGCCGAATGGCTCAGCGCGCGGCGCGGGGCGCGGGTCCGGCTGCGGGTACCGCAGCGCGGCGACAAACGCGCGCTGCTGGAGACGGTTGGGCGCAATGCGGCGCAAGCCCTCACGCAGCACAAGCTCAAGCGGGCCAGCGACCTCAGCGCCCGCTCCCAGGCGCTGGCCGAGATCCAGGAGGCGCTGCACCTCGACGACGCCCCGTTGCGCATCGAGTGCTTCGACATCAGCCACATTCAGGGCACCGACGTGGTGGCCAGCATGGTGGTCTTCGAGGACGGCCTGGCCCGGCGCAGTGAGTACCGCCGTTTCGCCATGCGCGAGACGGGCGGTGACACCGACTGGATCGCCGAGGCGGTGCGGCGTCGGTTCGCACGTTACCTGGAGAGCCAGGCGCAGATCGCGGCCGACCAGGTCGTCGAAGGACGGCCCGCCAAGTTCGCCTACCCGCCCAACCTGGTGGTCGTTGACGGCGGCGGCCCGCAGGCTAACGCCGCGCAGACCGTGCTCGACGAGCTCGGCATCACCGACGTCTCCGTGGTGGGTCTGGCCAAGCGGCTCGAAGAGGTCTGGCTGCCGCACGAGCCGTACCCGGTGATCCTGCCCCGGACCTCGGAAGGGCTGTATCTGCTCCAGCGGGTCCGTGACGAGGCGCACCGCTTCGCCATCACCTACCACCGGCAGAAGCGGTCCAAGTCGATGATCGCGTCGGTCCTCGACGGGGTGCCCGGGCTGGGGGAGACGCGCCGCAAGGCGCTGATGACGCACTTCGGCTCGTTGAAACGGCTGCGCCAGGCCGACGTCGTCGACGTCACGGCGGTGTCCGGGATCGGGCCGCAGACCGCGGCCGCGATCGTCGAAGCGGTGCATCGCGACGACGGCCCGGTGGCGGTCAACACGGCCACCGGCGAAGTCCTCAGCTAGCGGCGCGCGCTGCATCGCTCCCCCGCGTTGTGCTGGAATTGGCGACGTGACGATGGCAGCGGCGCCCGAGGAACGTCCTGAGCGGCTGGGTCGCGGTGGCCTCGACATCGTCGTGGTGACGGGGCTCTCCGGAGCCGGTCGGAGCACGGCGGCCAAGTGCCTCGAGGACCTCGGCTACTTCGTCGTCGACAACCTCCCGCCCGAGCTGCTGGCCACCATGGTCGATCTGGGCAGCCGCAGCCAGGGCGCGGTCACCCGCATCGCCGCGGTAATGGACGTGCGCAGCCGGGCGTTCAGCTCGGACCTGCGCGGCGTCATCGACGATCTCGACACGGCCGGATTGGCGCCGCGGGTGCTGTTCCTCGAAGCCAGTGACGGTGAGCTGGTGCGCCGGTTCGAGAGCGTGCGGCGCGAGCACCCGCTCCAGGGCGGTGGCCGGCTCACCGACGGGATTGCCGCCGAGCGACGTCTGCTGGAACCGCTGCGGGATGCCGCCGATCTGGTGGTCGACACGACCGGGCGTTCGGTGCACCAGTTGCGCCGGATGATCGAGACGAGCTTCGTCGCCGAGCGCACCGACCGGCCACCGTTGCGGGCCACCCTCGTGTCGTTCGGGTTCAAGTACGGCCTGCCGGTAGACGCCGACCTCGTCGTGGATGTGCGGTTCCTGCCGAACCCGTTCTGGATCCCCGAACTGCGTGACCTGACCGGTCAGGACCACGCAGTGCGCGACTACGTCCTTGGGCAGAACGGGGCCGGCACGTTCCTGGACCAGTACACCGCGTTGCTGGAGACCATCGGCGCCGGCTACAAGCGGGAGGGCAAGCACTTCCTGACGTTGGCCGTGGGATGCACCGGTGGTAAGCACAGATCCGTGACCATCGCCGAGGAGCTGTCGCGGCGGCTCAACGCGATGGACGTCCGGACCACTGTCGTGCACCGCGACCTCGGCCGTGAGTAGCGGGGCCGAATGAGCCAGCCACCGCGGATCGTCGCGCTGGGCGGTGGGCATGGGCTGTTCGCCTCGCTGTCGGCGCTGCGCCGGCTGACCACCGCACTGACCGCTGTCGTGACGGTGGCCGACGATGGGGGCTCCTCCGGCCGCATCCGACGGGAGCTGGGCGTGTTGCCGCCGGGCGACCTGCGGATGGCACTCGTCGCGCTCGCGGCCGAGCCGGACGGCGCCGGCCCGGGCTGGCATCCGGAGTGGCCAGAACTGTTGCAGCATCGCTTCGGCGGGTCGGGCGCACTGGCCGGCCACCCCGTCGGCAACCTGCTGCTCACCGGGCTGCTGGAGGAGCACGCCGACCCGGTGGCGGCCCTGGACGCCGCCGGCTCGATGATCGGCGCGGTCGGACGGGTACTGCCGATGAGCGCGTGGCCGCTCGACCTAGTCGCCGACGTCGCCACCTTCGATCGCGACGACCCGGTGCGGGTGCGACGCATCCGCGGCCAGTCCGCGATAGCCGCCACGCCCGGCCACGTGCGCGATATCCGGCTCATCCCGGCGGACGCACCAGCCTGCGCGGCGGCTGTCGAGGCGGTCGAGACCGCGGATGCCATCGTCCTGGGCCCGGGCTCGTGGTTCACGAGCGTGATCCCGCACCTGCTCCTGCCGGGCTTGGCGGCCGCGCTCACCGGATCGGCGGCCCGCGTGATCGTCACACTGAACCTCGTCCCGCAGCCCGGCGAGACCGAGGGTTTCTCGGCCACCGAGTATCTGAGCGCGCTCGAGCGTTACGCGCCCGCACTGCACGTCGACGCCGTCGTGGCCGACACCGATTCGGTCCCCGACGAGGCCGAACTGGCAGCGTACTGCGGGTGGCGGCAGGCCGATCTCGTGCTGGCCCGGGTGTCCGGCGACGACGCGTGGGACCGCCACGATCCAGCCCGGCTGGCCACCGCGCTGAGGACGGCGCTGGGCCGCGTCCTCGACCCGGGACGTGCGCCCCGAGCTGAACGCGATGGGGCATGATGCACTCAGTTCTGGGCGAGTCGACGACGGCAAGCGTGGGGAGATCGGCCGTGGCTATGACGGCGGCGGTGAAGGACGAGTTGAGCCGGGTCACCGTGACCCGCAACTCGGCCCGCCGCGCCGAGATCGCCACCATGCTGCGCTTCGCCGGCGCTCTGCATCTCATCGGCGGGCACATCGTCATCGAGGCCGAGCTGGACACCGGCGCGGCGGCCCGACGACTGCGCCGGGAGATCGCCGAGGTGTTCGGGCACGGCTCCGAGGTGCAGATGGTGGCCGCCGGCGGCCTGCGTAAGACGAGCCGCTACCTCGTCCGCGTGGTCAAGGACGGCGAGGGGCTGGCCCGTCAAGCCGGGCTGGTCGACCTGCGCGGCCGCCCGGTCCGCGGCCTGCCGCAGCACGTCGTGGCTGGCGGTGTGGCCGACGCCGAGGCCGCGTGGCGCGGTGCGTTTCTGGCGCACGGTTCGCTGACCGAGCCGGGACGCGCCGGCGCTTTGGAGATCACCTGTCCGTCCAACGAGGCCGCTCTGGCGCTAGTCGGGACCGGGCGTCGGCTGGGGATCTCGGCGAAGGCGCGCGAGGTGCGCGGCGCCGACCGGGTGGTGGTCCGGGACGGTGACGCCATCGGTGCGTTGCTCACCCGGCTGGGCGCGCACGAGAGCGTCCTGGCCTGGGAGGAGCGGCGGCTGCGCCGCGAGGTGCGCGCCACCGCCAACCGGCTGGCCAACTTCGACGACGCCAACCTGCGCCGCTCGGCTCGAGCCGCGGTGGCCGCGGGCGCCCGGGTGGAACGCGCCATGGAGATCCTCGGCGACGACATCCCCGAGCATCTGCTCCAGGCCGGTCAGCTTCGCCTCGAGCACAAGCAAGCCTCGCTCGAGGAACTGGGTTCATTGTCTGACCCGCCGATGACCAAGGACGCGGTGGCTGGCCGGATCCGCCGTCTGCTGGCCATGGCCGACAAGAAGGCCGCCGACTGCGGCATTCCCAACACGGAGGCAGCGGTCACTCCGGAGATGCTCGGCTGAGGCGCTGTCGACACGGCGAGGTGGCCTGGCGACGACGAGAAAACTGCGACGTGGCGTCCGGAGGAAGGTTATGACCGAGTCGACTGAGCCATCCTCGTCCGAGGAGGTCCCGGAGAACCCACCATCCGGTCGGCTTGGCGAGTGGAAGGTCCGGGCTGAGCGATACCGATCCGAACTGGAGGGCCGGCCGCGCGTCGGCTTCCTGCTCCGCTCCATTCGCCGGTTCAACCAGATAGAGGGCAAACACCTGTCGCTGGTGATTGCGATGAACATGTTCGTCGCCATCATTCCGCTGTTCATCGTCGGCTACGCGATACTCGTGGCGTTCAACCCAGACCGCAGCTTCGGCTCCTTCGTCGTCAACGCTTTCCACCTCACCGGAAGCACCGCGGACACCGTCGAGGAGACCTTCAGCAACGCGCGTTCGGGCCGGAGCACCGCGTTGAGCATCAGCGTGATCTCATTGCTGATCACCGGGTTGGACGTGAGCGCGACGGTGCAGCTGGCCTATGCCCGGGCCTTCGGCGTGGCCCCGCTGGCCGGCCTGCGCAAATACCTTCGTGGCGGAGCCTGGCTGCTCATTTTGATGACGGTCACGGCGATCGGCCTGGCCCTTCGTGCCACCGTCGCGGAGCGGTCCCACTGGGTCCTCGTGCTGGCAATACCGCTGTATCTGTCAGTTCAGTTCGGCTTCTATCTGGTGACGCCGCGTTTGCTGCTCGATCTTCCCTTCGCTTGGCGCAATCTCCTGCCCGGTGCGGCAGTCAGCACAGGTGCCGCGATCCTGGTCAGCGCCTTTTCGTCGTTCCAGTTGCACCGCTGGCTCAGCGGATACGGCCACGCATACGGCAGTTTCGGGATCGCCCTGTCGATCATCGCCTATGTCGGCCTCATCGCATTGTTCTGGGTGTGGATCGCCGCTGTGATGGGCACGTACTGGGAGAGCAAGGCAGGATCGGCCGCGGTGGCCGCGATGCAGGAGATGTCCGCCGAGAACGCCCGGTCCTGACCGCACCGCCTTCTGCACCATATACTGATGCAGACGGCGGTGTAACATGTGGTGCATGAACAAGCGCCTCAGCGTCACGTTGGAACCCGCGGACGTGCGGGCATTGGACTCGGTGTCCGACCCGGCCTCGCCCGAGCGGCGTGCTCTCGCGGATTGGGCACGCGGTCGCGGCGTGGAATTTCCCGACTCGGCTTCGGAGGCTGCGCTTCTGCGCCTACTGGTCCGGGTGGGCGCGGATCACCTGCGGGCGTCCGCGCTGGATCTGGGCTACGCGCGTCTCGCGGTCGAGCTTGGGGCCGACGCCGCCGACGATTCCAGGCGGGCTCGGGATCGGTACGTGGATCGCACCGAGCGTCCGTTCGCCGGATGACCGCGCTCCGTGGACAGGTCTTCCGCGTCGACCTCGGCTACGGGGCAAAACCGTGGCTGATCGTTAGCAACAACTCGAGGAATCGAAACCTGGAGTCCGTCCTAGCGGTGCGCATCAGCACCACCGGCAAGCATGCCCACCATCCGACAGTCATCGCGCTGACCCACGCCGATCCGCTGACCGGGTTCGTGCTGTGTGACGATCTCGTCCAGATATACCGCGACGAGCTGACCGCACCGCTGGGCACGTTGGCGCCCGCCACATTGGCGGCGGTGTCGGACGGCTTACGCGCCGCCCTCTCTCTGTAGGCCGCAAGCCCGCCAAGACGGATTCGGATCGCGGCCGGGGTCCCCGCTAGGCTCGATGGGGTCGCCGGCGCTGCGGGCGGCGGCTGGCAAGTGCGATTGACGTGATGGGAGCCCTGTTCGTGACCGTTCGTGTCGGCATCAACGGCTTCGGCCGTATCGGCCGCAACTTCTTCAGAGCCGCCATGGCGGCGGGTGCCGAGATCGAGGTCGTCGGCGTCAACGACTTGACCGACAACGAGACGCTGGCGCACCTGCTCAAGTACGACACGATTCTCGGGCGTTACCCGGGCGAGGTCAGTGCCACGGAAGACGAAATCACCGTCGACGGCAAGACCTTCAAGGCGCTCGCCGAACGGGACCCGTCCAAGCTCACCTGGGGCGAACTGGGCGCCGACGTCGTCATCGAGTCGACGGGGCTGTTCACGGACGCGCACAAGGCCCGGGTGCACGTCGACAACGGCGCCAAGAAGGTGATCATCTCCGCGCCCGCCAGCAACGAGGACATCACCATCGTGATGGGCGTCAACGACGCCAGCTACGACCCGTCGGCGCACACGATCATTTCCAACGCGTCGTGCACCACGAACTGCCTCGCGCCCATGGCCAAGGTCATCCACGATGCGTTCGGAATCGAGCAGGGCCTGATGACCACGATTCACGCCTACACGCAGGACCAGAACCTCCAGGACGGGCCGCACAAGGACTTGCGCCGAGCCCGTGCGGCGGCCCTCAACATCGTGCCGACCTCGACGGGTGCCGCGAAGGCGATCGGCCTCGTCCTGCCCGAGCTCAAGGGCAAGCTCGACGGTTACGCGCTGCGGATCCCGGTGCCCACAGGTTCGGCCACCGACCTCACCGTGACGCTGGCCAGGCCCGCCACCGTGGCCGAGGTGAACGCCGCCGCCAAGGCCGCCGCCGAGGGTCCGATGAAGGGCCTGCTGACCTACACCGAGGACCCGATAGTCAGCTCCGACATCGTCACCGACCCCGCCTCCTGCATCTTCGACGCGGGACTGACCAAGGCGATCGGCGCGCAGGTCAAAGTGGTCGGCTGGTACGACAACGAGTGGGGCTACTCCAACCGCCTCATGGACCTGGTCACCCTGGTCGGCTTGTCACTCTGACACGATGCGCACGCTTCGCGACCTGATCAGGATCGGAGTCAAGGGCCGGCGCATCCTGCTGCGCAGCGACCTCAACGTCCCGTTGGACGAGTCGGGCCGGGTCACCGACGACGGCCGCATCCGGGCCGCCCTGCCGGTGATCTGCAACCTGCTCGACCACGGTGCCCGGGTCATCGTCGTCGCGCACCTGGGTCGGCCCAAGGGCGAGCCGGACGAGCGCTACTCGCTGCGACCTGTGGCCGACCGGCTGGCCCGGTTGCTCGGCCGCTCGGTTGACTTCGCGCTCGACACCGTCGGCGAGAGCGCCCGGCTGATGAGCAACGAGCTGCGCGACGGCAAGGTGCTGTTGCTCGAGAACGTCCGCTTCAATTCGGGCGAGACGAGCAAGAACGACGCCGAACGCCAGGCGTTCGCCCGCGCGCTGGCGCTGCTCACCGGCGGCGAGGACGAAGGCGGCGCGTACGTCGACGACGCGTTCGGTGCGGTACATCGCAAGCACGCGAGCGTGTACGACGTGGCCGAGCTGTTGCCCCATTACACGGGCGACCTGGTGCGCGACGAAGTCCGGGTGTTGGCGCAGCTGACAGGCCAGCCGGACCGGCCCTACGTTGTGGTGCTCGGCGGCAGCAAGGTGAGCGACAAGCTCGGCGTCATCGACGCGCTGCTGCCGAGGGTCGACCGGCTGCTCGTCGGCGGCGGCATGTGCTTCACGTTCCTGGCGGCACAGCGACACGAGGTCGGCGACTCACTCCTGGAAGCCGACCAGATCGAGACGTGCCAGCGGCTACTGACCGAAGCAGGGGACAAGATCGTGTTGCCCACCGACGTGGTGGTCGCCGAGCAGGTCAGCGCCGATGCCGACAGCAATGTGGTCGCCGCCGAGGCCATTCCGGCCGGCATGAAGGGCCTGGACATCGGCCCGGAGACGGTCAAGGCCTTCGCCGAGTTGCTGGCCGACGCTCGAACGGTCTTCTGGAACGGCCCGATGGGTGTGTTCGAGGTGGCTCCGTTCGCCGCCGGCACTAGGGGCGTCGGCGAGGCGGTGGCCGCCAGCCACGGCATGACGGTGGTCGGTGGCGGTGACTCGGCGGCCGCGGTGCGGATCCTCGGCCTCGACGCGGAGGCGTTCACGCACATCTCCACCGGCGGCGGCGCCTCCCTCGAGTACCTCGAAGGCAAGAAGCTCCCCGGCCTCAAAGTCCTCGGCGCCTGAGAAGGCGATGAGCGCTTGCCCGAAGAACAGATCATCCGGACCTAAGGCGCCCATCCCGCGATGAGCGCTTGCGCGAAGAGCCAGATCGCCGGGCGCGGTGCCGAAGGCGCCGCATGCCAGCGAGCGAAGCGAGCTACCGACGCGACTGCCCGCCAGGGCGGGCGCGAGCATCGGTCCGCGATCATAAGAATTGGGCAATCGTGAACAAACGCGTTCCGCTGGTCCTCGGCAACTGGAAGATGAACCTGAACCACCTCGAGGCCATTGCGCTCACCCAGAAGATCGCCTACTCGTTGGCACCCGAGGTCATCGGTGCCGTCGAGGTCGCGGTCCTGCCGCCGTTCGTCGACCTGCGCAGCGTCCAGACCCTCGTCGACGGAGAGCGGCTGGCGTTGGGCTACGGCGCACAGGACGTCTCGCCGTTCCCCTCCGGCGCATACACCGGCGACATCAGCGCAGGCATGCTGGCGGCGCTTGGGTGCACGTACGTGCTGACCGGCCACTCCGAACGGCGCCGCTACCACGGCGAAACCGACTCCGAAGTCAACGGCAAGGTGAAGGCGGCCTACGGTGCCGGGCTGGTGCCGGTCCTGTGTGTGGGGGAGTCATTGGACGTACGCGAGTCGGGCGGTCACTTGGCCCATAACCTGAGGCAACTGAAGGCCGGACTGGACGGGCTCGCGGCCGCTTCCGTGCAAACGCTCGTGATGGCATATGAACCCATCTGGGCGATTGGCACCGGTGAGGTGGCCACTCCGGAGGACGCCCAGGAGATGTGCGCGGAGCTACGTGCCAAGGTCGGCGATCTGTACGGGGCGGACCTCGCCACGGCGGCACGAATCCTGTACGGCGGATCGGTCAAGTCGGACAATGCCGCCGGGCTGTTCGGGGAATCGGACGTCGACGGCGCGCTTGTCGGGGGTGCCAGCCTCGATGCCGCGGACTTCGCAGGCATCTGCCGGGCGGCGGCGGGTCAGACAGTGGCGAGGTGACTCGCGTTTGTTCGGTATTCTGGACCTTACGGCCGAGTAGCCTGCCGAAACCCTGATGACTTACGGAGTACCCGCTCGATGATCTTTGCGCTGTCGGTCCTGCTGATTCTCGCCAGTCTCGCGCTCATCGTGTTGATCCTCCTGCACCGGGGCAAGGGCGGCGGTTTGTCGTCCATGTTCGGCGGATCGTTCTATTCCAGCCTGTCCGGCTCGTCGGTGGTCGAGCGCAACCTGGACCGGATCACCATCATCGCCGGCGTCATCTGGACGGTATGTGTCATCGGCTTGGGTGTGCTCTACAGAAATAACGGCTGAGTCTCGCGCGACGAGTGAGGAGCAGAAACCGTGGCAGGTGGTAGTGCGATCCGAGGCAGCAGAGTCGGTGCCGGACCCATGGGCGAGAAGGAGCGCGGCGAGTCCGCCCCCCGTCAGCGGGTCTCGTTCTACTGTGCTAACGGGCACGAGGTTCGCCCCGCCTTCGCGCTGGACGCGGTGATCCCGGACACCTGGGACTGCCCGCGGTGCGGTTTCCCCGCTGGACGTCAGCAGACCACTCCGCCGGACGCCCCTCATACCGAGCCGTACAAGACGCATCTTGCCTACGTGAAGGAGCGCCGCACCGACGCCGACGGCGAGGCCATCCTCGAAGAGGCGCTGTACAAGCTGCGGGCACGGCGCGGCGAGGTCTGACCCGCGTTCAGGCCGGCGTGACCTCGGTGATCTGCAATAGGATCCGTCCCTGATTCGCCTCTCGCCCAAGGTCGACCGTCCCGTCACTTCGAGGATCATGACGTAGGAATGCCGATCCGGTTGATCATGGGCAGGTGCAGCAGCACCTTGACGATCGCGTTGACGACCCGGGGCTGAGCCGTTCCGACGTCAGCGCACTAGGAGATCGCGGGCGGATGCAAGGACGCGGGCAGCCGGCTGGCGGCCGCCTCGTCGAGCAGCCAGAGTGTCCGGGACCGGCCGTGCGGCCCGGCGGCTGGCACCTGGACCCGGCCCGCGCCGCTGAGGGCCATGGCGACCGCGTCGGCCTTGGTCTCTCCGGACGCGACGAACCAGATCTGCTCGGCTTGGTCCAGCGCCGGGAACGTCAGCGAGAGGCGGATCGGCGGCGGCTTGGGGGAGTTGCGTACCGCGATGACGTAGGCCTCCGTCTCGTACACGCCGGGCTGTTCCGGGAACAACGAGCAGCAGTGCCCGTCCGGGCCGATGCCGAGCAGGATGACGTCGAAGTGCGGCACGTGGCCGCCCTGGTCGCGACGCGCGGCGGCGTCTAGCAGCCGGGCGTACCCGGCGGCCGCCGCCTCCGGGTCAGGCTGCGGGCCGTCCGACGCCGGCATCGGGTGGACGCGGGCCGGGTTGAACGGCAACCGGTCGAGCACGAGTCGCCGGGCCGGCAGCTCGTTACGGTGCGGGGAGTCGGCCGGGACGAAACGCTCGTCGCCCCAGTAGACGTCGACCTTGTCCCACTCCACGGCGCCGTGTCCCGCGGATTCGCCAACGGCGCCGAGGACCTTCTCCATGATGCCGCCGCCAGTCAGGACGAGTGAGGCCGCGCCGCGCTCGTGCTGGGCGTGCGCCAACGTGGCGATCAGCCGAGCGGTCGCGTCCTGGGTGAGGTCGGCTTCGGTGGGAACGACGCGTACCTCGGCGGGAGCCCCCACCACCCATCAGCCCGCTTCGGCGGCGCTGGCCTCGCCCTGATCGGCCAGCGCGGGGTCGTTCCAAACGTGGACGCGCTTCCCGGAGCGGTTGTTCAGCCCCTGGATGCCGTTCACGGTGCCTAGGGCGTTGCCGTAGGTCTGGTCCGCGTCCAGCCGGCGCAGTTCCTCCGCGAGGAGGCCACCGAGCTCGCGCTGCGGGAACGGCGAGATCGTGTCCGGTTGGTTCTCGCGGCGCAGCACCATGCGGGCGCCGTCCCGGACGGCGAGGAACTTCGAGTCGTTCTCGAACCCCACCTCGACGCTGGATACGCCGTCATGGCCGTGCTCCTCGACCGGCACGTAGAAGCCGAGGCAGGCCGACAGCCATCCGGCCAGCAGCAACGCTGACGGGTCGCCGGGGTCGCCGTTGACGGAGGCTTGAGTGGCGTTGGCATGCACGGTGTCGAATGCGGAGGCCAGGGTGGCCCGCCACGGAGTGATCCGCGTCCAGGACAGGTCCGTGTCACCCGGGGCGTAGTCGACGGTGCGTTGGCGCAACGCGGCCACCGGGTCGGGCGAGCGCACCGCGTCGGTGATCCGCCGTTCGGCGAAGACGCCGAGGGGGTCGTGGCTGATGCGGTCCGGCGGGGCGCCGTGCCACCACGTGACCACCGGCGCGTCGGGCGCCAGCAGCGGCAGGGTGACCGATTCAGCGTGCAGGGCCAGGCGGCCGTACATGCGCATCTCGACGGCTTCGCCCGGGCCGAGCCGGCCGCCGATGAGCACCTCTGCGTCCAGCCGGGGCACCGGCGCCTCGATCTGGCGCCGGATCACTAGCAGCATCCGCATTGGGTGCTTGCTGGCGGCGACGGTCGCCGCGGACTCGGCCTCGGCGACGTCGCTCTCGTCCACCACCACCACGAGCGTCAACGCCAGACCGCTGGTCACCGCGCCGCCGGTGCGCCGCTCGGCGGCGAGCGCGGCCACGACCGCGGTACCGGTGGTGTCCCACAAAGTCGTCATGACTGAGCCTCCATTGGGCCGGGTACGGAGCCGGACTAGGGCCGGCGCCAGGTGCGGCCGTCGAGGGCGAGCATTTCGTCCGCGGCCTTCGGGCCCCACTCGCCGGCCCGGTAGAGGTGCGGCTCCTTGCCCTTCCAGAAATCCTCCAGCGGGTCGATCACCCGCCACGACGCCTCGACCTCCTCGTTGCGCGGGAACAGCGTGGCGTCGCCAAGCAGGACGTCGAGGATGAGCCGCTCGTAGGCCTCCGGCGAGGACTCGGTGAACGCCTCGCCATAGAGGAAGTCCATCGCAACGTCCCGGACCTCCATGGCGCTGCCCGGGACCTTGGAACCGAACTTCAGCGTCACACCTTCGTCGGGCTGGACGCGGATGACCAGCTGGTTGTGGCCCAGCTCCTCGGTGTCGGTGGCGTCGAAGGGCAGATGCGGCGCCGTGGTGAACAGCACCGCGATCTCGGTGACCCGGCGCGGCAGCCGCTTGCCAGTGCGGATGTAGAACGGCACGCCGGCCCAGCGGCGGGTCTCCACCCCGAGCTTGACCGCGGCGTAGGTCTCCGTCTTTGAATCCGGCGGGACGTCCTTCTCGCCGCGGTAGGCGACGGCCCTCGACCCGGCGAGCCACCCCTGGTCGTACTGCCCGCGAACGGCGTAGCGCTCGATGTCCTCGGGCACGGTGATCGCGCGGAGCACCTTCGTCTTCTCGACGCGGATGGCCTCGGCGCTGAACTCGACCGGCTCCTCCATGGCGGTCAGAGCCAGCAGCTGGAGCAGGTGGTTCTGGAGCACGTCCCGGGCGGCGCCGGTCTCGTCGTAGAACGCGGCCCGGCCGCCGATGCCCACGTCCTCGGCCATGGTGATCTGCACCGAATCGACGTAGTGCGCATTCCACACCGGCTCGAAGAGCTGGTTCGCGAAACGCAACGCCAGGATGTTCTGGACGGTCTCCTTGCCAAGGTAGTGGTCGATGCGGAAGACGTCCTTGTTGGTGAAGACCGAGTCCACGAGCGCGTTCAACTCGATGGCGCTCTCCAAGTCGTGGCCGAACGGCTTCTCCACGATCACGCGGCGCCAGCCACCGGCCTGCGCGTCGTCGGCGATGCCGGTGCGGCGCATCTGCTCCAGGACGGTCGGGAACATCACGGGCGGGATCGACAGGAAGAACGCGGCGTTGCCGTTGATTCCATGCGTCTTGCACAGTTCGTTCAGCGTGTTGTTCAGGGTGTCGAACGCCTCGTCGTCGTCGAAGGAACCGGGGACGAACTTCACCCGACCGGACAGCCGGTTCCAAACTTCTTCGCTCCAGTTGGTCCGGGCGTGGTCCTTGGCCGACTTCTTCGCCAGGTCCTCGAAGTCGCCGTCACCCCAGTCCCGGCGTGCGAAGCCCAACAGGACGAAGTCGGTCGGGAGCAGGCCCCGGTTGGCCAGGTCGTAGACCGCGGGCAGGAGCTTCTTGCGGGACAAGTCGCCAGTGACGCCAAAGACCACCAACGCACACGGTTCCGGAACCCGCGGCAACCTCCGGTCGGCGGCCAGCCGCAGTGGGTTGCTGTGAATCGTGGCCACGTCCAACGGACCGCTTCGCGGGGTCGTCGGTTGCCGCCCGGGCAGCGGTCCGGACGGCTCGGCGATGTCGTTATTGGCTTCCACCGTTGACATCTGCGATCGGTCCCTTCTCGGTTTCCGCGCCGGTCAGAGTTCTTGCAAGAGCATGCCGAGCCCGGCCTCTCGGTCGGTCAAGTGCAGCCGCAGCACGGGACGGCCCGCGCCGGCCAGCACAACCGCGTCGCCCGCTGCCTGCGCCAGTTGCAGCGTCCCGAACGTGTACGGACGATCTGGTATCTCCAGGTCTTGGGCCGCGTCGGCGGTGATTTGCAGGAATCCGCCGTTGGGGTGCCCGCCTTTGTGGTATTGGCCGGTCGAGTGCAGGAAGCGCGGTCCCCACCCGAACGTGGTCTGAAGCCCGGAAAGCTCGGCCACCGTCTCGCGCAGGTCGGCGGCCGAGCTGTTGGCGAGTCGGTCCAGGTAGGCCTGGACGGAGATGTAGCCGCCGCCGGGCAGCGCGCCGATCACAGCGCGCACCGCCTCGGCGACCTTCTTCGCCGCGCCGAGCTCGACGCCGTCGGCTCGCACCTCGATGGCGCCGTCGACGAACGCGGGTGGGTCGGGCGACTCGTCGCCGGACCTGTCCAGCAGCTGACGGGCCTGTTGCTTGGCCGCCTCCACGTTGGGCTGGTCGAACGGGTTAATGCCGATCAGCCGGCTGGCGATGGCGACGGCGTACTCCCAAAGGACGAACTGCGCGCCCAGCGGTCCTTGGACGTTCGCCCCAAACGCGGTCACCGCCCGGCTGGGGTCCCGCTCTGGCTCCGGGCCGATGATCACCTGGACCGCGTCCGCCTTCGCGTCCCGGAAGCCGGGCGCAGTGACGCCCTCGACGACGACCGGCAGCAGCCCCTTGCCGTCCTTGCCGGTGGACTCGGCGATCAGCTGCTCGGCCCAGTCGCCGAAGCCCTTGATGCCGGACCCCGTATCGCCGAGCACGAGCTTCTCCGCGCCGGCGTCGTGAGCCAAGCCGAAAAGCGCGCCGAGCTGGAGACCGGGGTTGGTGTCGGCGTCGGAGGCCAGTGCCGGTGCGGCCGCGGCCGCCTCGTCTAGCAGCGCGCCGAGGTCGACGCCGGCCAGCCCGGACGGGACCAGCCCGAACGCCGTCAGCGCGCTGTAGCGGCCGCCCACATGCGGGTCGGCCAGGAACGTCTTTCGGTACTTCTCCTCCTCGGCCACGGCGGCCAGGGGCGAGCCGGGATCGGTCACGACGACGATGCGGCGTGCGGCGTCGATCCCCGCATCGGCGAACGCCTTGGCGTAGGCGCGTCGGTGCGAGTCGGTCTCGACCGTCCCGCCGGACTTGCTCGACACCACCACGACGGTGCGGTCCAACTTGTCGGCGATGGCGGCGCTGACCTGTCCGGGATCGGTGGTGTCGAGGGTGACGAGCTCGACCCCAGCGGTCGCGCAGATCACCTCAGGCGCCAACGAGCTGCCGCCCATCCCGGCGAGCACGACGTGGTCGACGTTCTCGTCGGCCAGCTCGGCCCGCAGCGCCTCGATCTCCGCGACCAACGGCCGCGACGACTGGGCCAGACCCACCCAGGACAGCCGGATCGACGACTCGGCCTCGGCCTCGGGGCCCCACAGCGTCGGGTCCTGCGCGGTGATCTTGCTGGCCACCTGGTCGGCGACCAGCGCGCGCACCGTGCCGACGTGATCGGCCCCGGCGGGATAGCTCAGAGCGACCGAGAGCCCGCCGGGGGACTCCAGCGAGGTCACTTCTTCGCAGCCGCGTCGAGTTGACCTTGTACGGCGTCGCGCAGCTGATGCCACGAGTCCTCGAACTTCTGCACGCCCTCGGCCTCCAGCACCTGGGTGACGTCGTCGATGTCCACGCCCAAACCCTTCAACTCGGCGAACAGCTGGCGGGCATCGTCGTAATGCGCTGCACCTTCGGCGCCGCCGATCTGGCCGTGGTCGGCCACCGCGTGCAGGGTCGCCTCGGGCATGGTGTTGACGGTGTCCGGCGCCACGAGCTGCACCACGTACATCGTGTCGTCGTACTCCGGGTTCTTCACGCCGGTGGACGCCCACAGCGGTCGCTGGGTGTGCGCGCCGGCTTCGGCGAGCGCGCGCCAGCGGTCGGTGGCGATGGACTGCTCGTAGAGCTCGTAGGCGAGGCGGGCGTTGGCGATGCCGGCCTTGCCGCGGAGCGCGAGGGCCTCGTCGGAACCGATCTTGTCCAGTCGGTTGTCGATCTCGGTGTCGACCCGCGAGACGAAGAACGATGCGACCGACCGGATCGTGCTCAGGTCGATGCCGTCCTCCTTGGCCTGCTCCAGTCCGGTCATGTAGGCGTCGATGACCTCGCCGTAGCGCTCGATGCCGAAGATGAGCGTGACGTTGATGCTGACGCCTTGGGCGATGGCGGCCGTGATGGACGGCAGCCCGGCCTTCGTCGCCGGGATCTTGATGAACGCGTTCGGCCGGTTCACCAGCCACCACAGCGCGACGGCCTCAGCGGTGGTCTGCTCCGACTCGTGCGCGATGCGCGGGTCGACCTCCAGCGACACCCGGCCGTCCTGCCCGCCGGTGGCGTCGAAGGTGGGCCGCATGACGTCGCAGCCCCAGCGGATGTCGTAGGCGGTCAGCAGCCGGACCGCCTCGCCGACCTCAATGCCGCGGATGGCCAGGTCGTGCAGCTGCGCGTCGTAGGCGTCGCCCTTCTCCATGGCCTTCTGGAAGATCGTCGGGTTACTGGTCACGCCGACGACGTGCTTGTTGGCGACGAAGTCCGCGAGGTTTCCGGTGGTCAGTCGGACGCGGCTGATGTCGTCCAGCCAGATCGAGACACCCTGCGCCGAAAGGTCGGCCAATGCGTCACTCATGAGCGTTCTCCTTTGCCTTCTTGCTCTTTGCGCGAGCGCTCATCGCCATGCTCGCTCCGCACCTGCACCCCGCTCGATCGCGACGCGATCGCGCGGGGACCCCGCGGCGTTCGGCCTGCGATGCTCACTCGCACACCTCCTCGCAGCTACCCGTTGTGTTAGTTCCCGGTGGCTTCCTCGCCGATGCCGCCGGTGCGTGACAGGGTGGCTCGCGCCGCTGCGACCACATGGTCAGGGGTGAATCCGAACTCTTCGAAAAGGATCGCACCCTCCGCGCTGGCACCGAAGTGGTTGATCGAGACGATCTCGCCTTCGTCGCCGACCCATTCCCGCCAGCCGGTAGGCACGCCGGCCTCGACGCTGACCCGGGCCCGGACGTTGGGCGGCAGCACTCGCTGCTGATATGCGGGCTCCTGGGCCTGGAACCACTCGACGCACGGCATGGACACGACTCGCGTCGGCGTGCCCGCGTCCTCGAGGCGGTCGCGGGCGATGATCGCGGTGCCGACCTCGGAGCCGGTGGCGATGATGATCACTTCCGGCATGTGCGACGACGCGTCCGCCAGGACGTAGCCGCCGCGGGAGGCGCCCTTTGTCTTGTCCGGATCCAGCACTGTCAGCGCCTGCCGGGAGAGCGCCAGCGCCACGGGGTGGTCCTTGATCTCGAGGATCGCGCGCCAGCAGACCGCCGTCTCGTTGGGGTCGGCCGGGCGCACCACGTCGAGGCCAGGGATGACGCGGAGCGCGGCCAGGTGCTCGATGGGCTGGTGGGTGGGGCCGTCCCCGCCTAGGCCGATGGAGTCATGGGTCCAGACGTAAATGGTCGGGATCTTCATGATCGCGGCCAGCCGTACCGGCGGGCGCATGTAGTCGCTGAAAACCAGGAAGGTGCCGCCATACACGCGGGTGCCGCCGTGGACGGTGATGCCGTTCATGATCGAGCCCATGGCGTGCTCGCGGATGCCGAAGTGCAGCGTGCGTCCGTATGGGCCGCCTTGCCACATCTTGGTTTGGCGATCGGCGGGCACGAAGCTCGGCTCGCCCTCCATCGTGGTGTTGTTGCTTTCCGCGAGGTCCGCGCTGCCGCCCCAGAGCTCGGGCAGGACGTCTGCCAGCGCGGTCAGGATTTTGCCGGACGCGGCGCGGGTGGCGATCGCGTTCGGCTTGCCGTCCTTCTTGGTGGGGAAGGTCGGCAGCGCCGCGGTCCAGCCGTCGGGCAGCGACCGGGTGGACATGCGGTCCAGCAGTGCGGCCCGGCTCGGGTGGTCCGACCGCCACTTCTCGTAGCCCCTGTCCCACGCGGTGTGGGCCTTCTGGCCACGCTCGATGACCTTGCGGGTATGGGTCAGCACCTCGAGCGGCACCACGAAGTGCGCGTCCGGGTTGAAGCCGAGGATCTCCTTGGTCTTGCGGATCTCCTCCTCGCCGAGGGCGGCCCCGTGCGCCGCGCCGGTGTTTTGCTTTGTCGGCGCCGGCCAGCCGATGATGGTGCGCACGACGATCAGCGACGGCTTGCCGGTTTCCGCCTTGGCCGCCTTTATGGCCGCCTCGAGGCCCACCACATCTTCGCCGGACTCAACGGACTGGGTGTGCCAGCCGTAGGACTGGTAGCGCATGGCCACGTCGTCAGAGAACGCCACGTTGGTGTCGTCCTCGATGGAGATGTGGTTGTCGTCGTAGAACATGATGAGGTTGCCGAGCTGCTGGTGTCCGCCCAGGCTGGAGGCCTCGCCCGAGACACCCTCTTCCAGGTCGCCGTCGCCGCACATCACGTAGATGAAGTGGTCGAACGGCGACGTGCCGGGCTCGGCGTCGGGGTCAAACAAGCCGCGTTCCCGCCTGGAGGCCATGGCCATTCCGACGCCGTTACCGACCCCCTGGCCTAGCGGGCCGGTCGTGGTCTCGACGCCGAGGGTGTGGCCGTACTCCGGGTGTCCCGGCGTGAGCGAGCCCCAGGTTCGCAGCGCCTTCAGGTCATGCAAGCTCAGGCCGTATCCGGCGAGGAAGAGCTGGCAGTACTGGGTCAGCGAGGAGTGCCCGTTGGACATGACGAACCGGTCCCGGCCGATCCAGTCGGGATCGGTGGGGTCGAGGCGCATCATCCGCTGGTACAGCAGATACGCCAAGGGAGCCAGGCTCATCGCCGTGCCGGGGTGTCCGTTACCCACCTTTTGGACCGCGTCGGCGGCGAGTAGCCGGGCCGTGTCGACCGCCTTGCTGTCGAGATCGGTCCACCAGGCGGGATGGGTCTGGACGATCTGTGCTGAGTCGGAGCTCGGTTCTTTCTTGGACACGCTTGTCCTGGACACGCTTGCCCTCCCGATCACACTCGGCAGTGACGCTGTCACGTCCAGCCTAGCCACCTTTCTGGCAGCGGTTTCGGCGGCTTACCTCGTGCCGTTACCCGCGGGGAGCGCGACCGGCACCGCGGGTTTTCAGCACAGCCGAGCGGGATACTCTGGCGCGGTGACGCAGACGCCGGTGGCGCCGCCCACTGGCGCGCGGCAGGCCCCGACTCCCGAGCGCCGGGGGATCCCGGCGCCCCGCCGGCGCGGTCAACTGCCGCTATGGCGCCGTCGGATCGGCGCCTACGTCGCGTTGACCAAGCCGCGGATCATCGAGCTGCTGCTGGTCACCACGCTGCCCGCGATGATCCTGGCGGCCGACGGCCTTCCGCCCGGCGGCACGGTGCTCACGACCTTGGTGGGCGGCACGCTCGCGGCGGCCAGCGCCAACGCGCTGAACTGCTACGTCGACCGCGACATCGACGCCGTCATGCGGCGGACCGGCCGCCGTCCGCTGGCCCGCAAGGAGGTCACCCCTCCGGCGGCTCTTGCCTTCGGCCTCGTTCTCGGGGTCCTGGCCGTGGTGACGATGGGGCTGGCCACGAACTGGTTCGCGGCGACGCTGACCCTGGCCGCGATCGTGTTCTACGTCGTCGTCTACACGATGGTGCTCAAGCGGCGCACGCCGCAGAACATCGTCTGGGGCGGCGCCGCCGGCTGCATGCCGGTGCTGATCGGGTGGGTGGCGGTCACCGGCCGTCTGGCCTGGACGCCGTTCATCCTCTTCGCGGTCGTCTTCTTCTGGACGCCGCCGCACTTCTGGGCGTTGGCCATCCGCTACCGGGACGACTACGGGCGGGCGGGTGTCCCGATGCTGCCCGTGGTGGCGGCGCCGCGTACCGTGGCGCGCCAGATCGTCGTCTACAGCTGGCTCACCGTCGCCGCGAGCCTGGCCCTGTGGCCGGTGGCCACCGGATGGCTGTACGGGGGGGTGGCCATAGTGGCCGGGGCCGTCCTGTTGGCCGAGGCGCACAAGCTACTGCGGGCGACGGTGCGCAACCTGCCCACCCGGTCCATGCGGTTGTTCCACCTGTCGAACAGCTATCTGGCCGTGGTTTTCCTCGCCGTCGCCGTCGACACCCTGCTGCACTGAGCGACCCGGCGCATTCAGGTCAGCCGGACTTGAACGTGATGTGGAACGTCACCGGCGTGGCCACCGATTCGGTTATCCCGTTCCCGACGGCCGCCCGGCCGGAGATCGTGACGGTCACCGACGTGGCGGTCGCGGGGATCTGGAAGTAGGTGTAGCCGCCAGACTGGATCGCCGCGTGTCGCTTCCCGTTGACGGTCACGTGCAGCAGCGGTCCCCGGAACGAGAACGGTCCCGAACCGGTGGAGGTGAAGGGCCCGCTGATGCGGCCGACCCGCTTGTAGGTCAGGTTCATGGTCAGGAAGCAGTCCCGCGGCGAGCTCGGTTGTTGCCCCGCCACCGTGCCGTACAGCACGGCCCGGCTGATCGAGTACCTGCCCCGGAACGATCCGGTCGCGGACCCGTCGCGGAGATTCATGCGGAAGCTGCCAGACCCGCTCACTGTGGCCGAGCGATGCTGCCGGGCGTTGATCAGGATGTTCTCCCTGCCGGGCTTTCCGCCGGGCAGGGACAACTCCTGTCGTACACCCCTGTCCATCATGATCAACTTCACAGGCTGCCCGCTGGGCGTCGCGACCACGACCGCAGGCGTCCGCCCCGGCACGGTCCGCGTCGGACTGCTGCCGATCTGGATGGTGAGCTGGCGCGTCTGGCCGGTCCCACCATTGACGCCTGGGACGATCGTGAACGTGAAGGCGAGCAGTTGGGTGCCGCTGGCGGCCACCCGGGCGCCGTCACCGTTGCCGTACCGATCGACGTCCCCAGCCGCGGTCAGCCGGACGCCGTAGGTGTCGCCGACCATCACGGCGGAAGCGGGCGCCGCGGTCAGCTTCGACTGGTCGACCTCGGCCACGACCAGCGCGTCCTCGGCTGCGGCTGGCGGTGCCGGCGGCTTGAGCCCGCCGCTCCCGCTCGGCGGCTCCGCGCCGTCCGGCCGCTTCAGATTCAATGACTGCGGGAGTGACGTCGGATTGGGGGACTGTGGCGCGTCGGACACCGCGAGGACGACCTTGCCGTTCTCCGAGGAGGTCTGGTTGACGTTGTAGGCGAGGTAGGTCTGCTTCGCGTTCCCGTCGACGAAGAGCACCGGTCCGCACAGAAGTTGCGGGGAGATGTCGCTCTTCTTGGCCCCGGACGCCGGGTCCTTGGGCACCGCGAAGTAGCAGCGGGTGTCCCCGGTCTTGGCGCCGTGCCGCGTCGAGACCTGGTCGCTGACCTGCGTCTCGCCCTCCTGTAGGACCGCGTCCGCGTTCGAGATGGACTTGCCGTTGAACGTGAACTTGGGTTTGTTGCTGGCCTTGAGGAGGACGAACCCGCCGACGCCGAGGGCCACGACCAGAATTGCCACCAAGCCGACGATCAGCGGGGTGCGTCGCTTCTTAGCCGGCGCCGGGGCGGCAAGCGGCCACCCGCCGGCTGGGTAGCCGGGTGCCGAGCCGCCCGGGTAGGCCGGGGGCTCGACGGGGGCGTAGCCGAACACGCCGGCGCCCTGGTAGCCCCAGCTGGCCCCGGGCGGGGCCGAGGCGGGTGGTGGGTTCGGCGGCGAGCCGTACCCAGGCTGGACCGGGTACTGACCGGTGGGCGGCTGAGGCGGGCCGCTCCAGGAGGGCGGCGGCCACGCCGGGGGCGGCTGAGGCGGGGACCACGACGCCGGCTCGGTCCGGGACGGCGCCGTTTCCGGCGGGTCGGCAGGACCGGACGGGGTGAGCTGAGACGCCGCCGCGTCGGCGTCGGGCTCCTCAGCAGGGCGACCGGGCCATGACGGCGGGTCCTGCGGGGGAGTGCCACCGGGCGTGCTCATCCACACGATCCTCTCTGGGACGGTTGCGCTGCGCTGGGTCGATCGGTCCGACCTTGGCCGACATTCTGCCTACCAGCTGATTTGTAACCACATCCTGCCCGCCCGGTGCGAGGGGTCCAACTCCACCCGAACGCGGCTCTGGCGTCATTACAGTGAAGCCGTGGCGGCTCGGGTGGCTCTCGCGACGTGTGCCACGTACCCCTCCGGCGAGGAGGTGGAAGGCGACCTCCTGCTGGATGCCTGCCGCGCGGCGGGCCTGGACGCCGAGTACCGCGACTGGGCCGAGCCCGGCCTCGACTGGGCTGACTACGACCTCGTCGTTATCAGATCGACCTGGGACTATGTGCCGCGCCGTGCGGAGTTCGAGGCGTGGGCGGCGTCCGTGCCGCGGCTGGCCAATCCGGCGTCGATCGTGTCGTGGAACGCCAACAAGACGTATCTCGCGGTCCTGGCCGACGCCGGCGTGCCGGTGGTGGATACCCGTTTTGTCGAGCCGGGCCAACAGCCGCAGTTCCCGCAGGCCACCGAGTTCGTGGTCAAGCCCGCCGAGGGGGCCGGGTCGATGGGCGCCGGACGGTTTACTGCCGCCGACGACGGCGCGCGTCGGCACGTCGAGGCGCTGCACCGGGCCGGCCGCACCGTCATGCTCCAGCCGTACCTCGCCGACGTCGACACCGCCGGCGAGACCGCGCTGATCTTCTTCGACGGGGTGTATAGCCACGCGATCCGCAAAGGCCCGATGCTGCCCGAGAGCCACGTCTACCCGCTCGACGCCACCGAAGACGAGTTGTTCGTGGCCGAAGAGATCACCCCGCGCACTCCCAGCGCGGCCGAGCACGACCTGGCCCGGGCGGCCCTGGCCGCGGTGCCCGGCGGCGAGCGGCTGCTCTACGCCCGCGTCGATCTGCTCCCGACGCCGGCCGGCCCGGTGGTCGGGGAGCTCGAGCTCATCGAACCGTCGCTGTTCCTCGCCTACAACGCGGGCGCGCCGCTGCGGCTGGCCGCGGCGATTGCCGCCCGGGCGCAGCAGTGACGCTCCCCGGCGTCGCCCCGGAGCGGCTGCAGGCGCTGCGCCGGATGAAGTTCTTCGCCGCGGGACTGCTCGTCGCCGCGGCGGTGCTGTTCGTGGTGGCCCGCGTCGTCGGACACGGGAAGGGCGCCTGGGGCTTCCTCCAGGCGGCCGCGGAGGCCGCGATGGTCGGCGGCCTGGCCGACTGGTTCGCGGTGACCGCGCTGTTCCGGTACCCGCTGGGGATCCCGATCCCGCACACCGCGATCATCCCGCGCAAGAAGGACCAGATCGGCGCGAGCCTGGGCTTGTTCGTGCAGCAGAACTTCCTGACCGCCACGGTGGTGGGGGAGCGGATCCGGTCAGTGGAGATCCCACGCCGGGTCGGCGAGTGGCTCGTCGACCCCGGTCACGCCCGGCGCCTCGTGGAGGAGGCGGCGGCCGCGCTCAAGGGCACCGCGACGGTCATGAGCGACGACGAGATCCGGCACGCGGTCGGCGCGTTCGCCGAGGCCCGGCTGCGGGAGATCCAAGCGGCGCCGGTGGTGGCCCGTGTAATCGACATCGTCGTCGAGGGTGGTCAGCACCAAATCGCGTTGACCGCCGGGCTGCGCGGGCTCATGCGGTTCCTGAACGACAATCGGCCGGCCCTGCGGCAACGACTCGCCGAGGAGTCCCCGGAGTGGGTGCCGGAGTGGGTCGACGACCGCGTCTTCTTGAAGCTGTTCACCGGGCTCCAGAACTACCTGGCCGACATCGTCGGTGACGAGGACCACGACTTCCGTCTCCAGTTCGACAAGCGGCTGCGGGCCTACGCCTCGTCGTTGCGGACCGATCCGGCCGCCATCGCCCGGCTGGAGGCGGCCAAGCAGCAGGTGCTGGACCATCCCGCGGTCGGGACATGGCTCAGCTCGCTCTGGTTCCCGTTAAAGAAGGCGCTGCTGGACGCGGCCGCCGATCCGCACTCGGAGCTGCGGGCTACCGCCGAGAACGTCGTGGTCCGGGTCGGCGAATCGCTCCGCTCAGACCCGGCCACCCAGTACAAGGTGGAGGGCTGGCTCCAGATCGCGGTCACCCACCTGCTGGCCCGCTACGGCAACGACATCGCCGAGCTGATTTCGACGACGGTCGCCCGTTGGGACACCCAGGAGACCAGCCGTCGCATCGAGCTACAGGTCGGCCGGGACCTGCAATTCATCCGGGTGAACGGCACCGTCGTCGGCGCGCTGGTCGGAGTGCTGATCTACACGGTGGGCCGGTTGTTGTAACCGCCGTTCCGTGGCCTGGACGACCACCTCGACCGCGGCCAGCCACACCAGGCAGGCGCCCAGCATGTGCAGCGCCACCAGCACGATCGGCAGGTGGGTGAAGTACTGGACGAAGCCGATCAGGCCCTGGCCGAGCTCCAGCCCGAACAGCGTCCACGCCGGGCGGCGCAGCCGTTTCGTCCCGTCGCCGAGGTAGGTGGCGAAGACGAGACCGGCGGTCAGCCCGATCAACACCATGACCGCGTCCGCGTGCAGGTGCGCCATGCCCGCGGGATCCAGGCCGGTGCGATGCACTCGTCCGTGCCGCAGGTCGCCGGCGTGCGGCCCGCTTCCCGTGACGACGGTGCCGAGCACCAGCACGGTCCCTGCCATCGTCGCCGTCGCCCAGGCCAGCGAACGCAAAGCGGGCGGCGCTTCGGGCCGGCCGGCTCGGTCGGCCACGGCGTGCCACAGGCACAGCGTGACCGCGATGTTGGCCATCGACAGGAGCAGGTGCGCAGAGACGACCCACGGGTTGAGGTCGGTGAGGACGGAGATACCGCCGACGACGGCCTGCGTCGGGATCACCAGGAACGCCACCAGCGCCAGGCCGACAGACCGCCGCTGTGACCAGGCGGCGAGCAGCGTCGCCGCCGCCACGACGACTAGGACGAACGTGAAGGTGCGGTTGCCGAACTCGATCAACCCGTGGATGGCGTTTCGCTGCGTCGGGATCAGCGAGTCGCCGTCGCACTTCGGCCAGGTCGGGCAACCCAGCCCGGAATTGGTGAGCCGGACCGCCCCGCCGGTGACCACAATAGCGACGTTGACTACGACCGAGGCGAGGGCCAGCCGTTGCAGCGCGACGAGCGAGCGCCGCCATCCGAACAACCCGTCGGCTACTCCCATCGGAACCACCGTGCCGCCGCTGCGAGCGCGGCCGCGGCCCACACCGCGAGGACGAGCGTCGGGCCGACGGGCAGACCCGAACCGTCCTGTAGCACCGAGTGCAGGCCGTCGGAGAGCGCGGCGGCCGGGGTTAGTCGCAGGACGCTGGCGACGCCGTTGGGGAACCGGCTGAGCGGAATGGCGATGCCGCCGCTGAACAGCAGCACGAACCACAGCAGGTTGGCGGCCGCGAGGGTGACCTCCGCACGCAGCGTCCCGGCCAGCAACAGCCCGAGTCCGGCGAACGCTGCCGAGCCGAGCACGACCAACATCACGGCCAGCAGCGGATCGCCGTGCGGGTGCCAGCCGAGAACGAGCCCGAGCGTGCTCACCAGCACCAACTGGATCGCCTCCAGCATCAGCACCGCGGCCAGTTTCCCGGAGATGAGCACCGGTCGCGGCAGTGCCGTGGCGCCGAGGCGCTTGAGGACGCCGTACTTACGCTCGAACCCGGTGCCGATGGCCAGGCCGGTGAACGACGCGCTCAAGACGCACAGGGCGATCACGCTCGGCACCACGAAGTCGATGCGCCGGCCGTCCAGGGAGTACAGGCCGGGCAGGTTCAACACGACCGTGAGCAGCAACGGCAGTACTAGCGTGAGGCCGACCTGTTCGAGGTTGCGCAACGTCAGCCGCAACTCCATGCCCGCCTGGGCCCGCAGCATCTGCGCGCGAGGCGCCGCGCCGGGAGCGGGCCGCCAATCCAGGAGCTGACTCATGTACGGATGGTCCGTCCGGTGAGATCGAGGAAGACGTCCTCGAGGCTGCGGCGTTCGATGGCCAGGTCGGCGGCCAGGACGTCGTGGCGCGCGCACCAGGCGGTGATCTCGGCCAGCAGCTGGGGAGTCACCGCGGCGGCCACGACGTAGCGGCCCGGGGTGGGCTCGGTGACGGTCGCGTCCGGGCCGAGCGCCGCCCGTAGCGACGGCAGGTCCAGCCCGGCCGGGGCGCTGAAGCGCACTTGACCGGCCGCGGCCCGGGTGAGCTCGGCCGGTGCGCCCGTGGCCACGATCCGGCCCCGGTCGACCACGACGACCCGGTCGGCCAGCCGCTCGGCCTCGTCCAGAAGGTGGGTGGTGAGCACCACGGTGACGCCGTCGCGGCGCAGCTCGGCCAGGATGTCCCAGGTGGCGCGCCGAGCGTGCGGGTCCATGCCGGCGGTGGGTTCGTCCAGGAAGACGAGCTCGGGCCGGCCGATCAACGCCATGGCCAGGGAGAGCCGTTGTCGCTGCCCGCCGGAGAGGCGCCGGACCTGGGTGCCGGCGGCCGCACCCAGCCCGATCCGGTCCAGCAACTGCCGAGGATCGTGCGGGTGTGCCGCGTACCGGCCGAACAGCGTGAGCAGTTCCAACGCGCGGGCCGCGGTGTAGCCGCCCACGCCGTCCTGGAGCATCACGCCGATGCGCGGGCGAAGCGCGGGCGCGATCGGATCCTGGCCGAGGACGCGGACCCGGCCCTGGTCGGCGGCGCGGAAGCCTTCGCAGATCTCGATAGTCGTGGTCTTGCCAGCCCCGTTAGGCCCGAGCACCGCAACCAGCTCGCCCGGCGACACAGCAAAGCTCAACCCGTCGACCACGGCGCGTCCGTCGTAGCGCTTGACGAGCTCTCGCACCTCGAGCGCGGGCTGCGTCACCGCACGAGTGTATGAACCCCGGGTGTGCCGCTCAGCCAGCGGCGTCCTTGACCGACGACGCGTAGGTGGGCACGTACTCCTGCCCGGTCAACGCCTGCACCGCCACGCGCACCGTCTCGGTCACCTCGCGCAGCACTTTGGCGCGGCGCTCATCCTCGGGCCGGCCGCTGAAGTCCAGTGGCGTGCCGAAGTGCACCGCGGCACGGGCCAGTCGCCAGCGCTTGGTCCCCGGCGGCTGGACCCGGTCGGTGCCGACCAGCCCGACCGGGACCACAGGCACGCCGGTGCGTAGCGCGATCCGGGCGATCCCGGTGCGGAACCGGTACAGCCGCCCGTCCGGGGAGCGTGTGCCCTCCGGGTAGATCCCGAACGCCTTGCCCTTGTTGAGCAGGTCGACGCAGATGTCCACCGACGCGGCCGCCGCGCGCATGTCGCCGCGCTCCACCGGTACCTGCCCGATGCCACCGAAGAACGCGGCCATGGCCTTGCCGCGCAAGCCCGGCGAGGTGAAGTACTCCGACTTGGCCAGGTAGAACACCTGCCGCCGCGCCGCCATTGGGGTGAAGATCTCGTCGGCGAACGAGATGTGGTTGGCGGCCAGGATCACGGCTCCGGTCCGCGGCACATTGCCCAAGCCGGTCACTTCGGGCCGATAGGTCAGCCGGAGCGCCGGCGCCAGGGTCAACTCCAGGGCCCGATACAGCACGCGCGGAACCCTATCCCCGCGGGGACGGGGTACGCGGCTATGCGGCGCGTCACGGACCCGCTGCGCCCGCCCGCGCGGAAATAGGTCATAATGGTGTTGTGAAATTCCCCAACACGATTCTGGCGCCGCGGCGGGGCCCGCGCGTGGCGCAGCGTCGTGGGGAGCATGTGCGTACCCGCGACGCCGTGGCCCGGCTGATCCTCGAGTCTGGGCCACGGACCGCCGCGGAGCTCGCCGCGCGTCTGAACATCTCCCCGGCGGCGGTGCGCCGCCACCTGGACGCGTTGGTGGCGGAGGGCCTGCTCGAAGAGCGGGAAGCCCGGGTCAGCGGCCACCGGGGCCGCGGCCGGCCCCCTCGGGCCTACGCCCTGACCGACACTGGCCGAGCCGCGTTCCCGCACGGGTACGACGACCTGGCCACCATGGCGGTCCGGTTCCTGCGCGACTCGGCGGGCGAGGACGAGGTCGCCCGGTTCGCCGAGCACCGGGCCGAGAGCCTGGCCCGGCTGGTCTCTGACCCGTCGCAGAAGCCGCGTCGGGTCGGCGAGCTGGCCGAGGCGTTGACCGCCGTCGGCTACGCCTCGACCACCGAGCGGGCCGGGGCCGGCCTCCAGCTGTGCCAGCATCACTGCCCGGTCGCCCACGTGGCCGCGGAGTTCCCGCAACTGTGCGAGGCGGAGACCCGCGCGTTCGAGCGCGTTCTCGGCACGTACGTCCAGCGATTGGCCACCATCGCCCGCGGCGACGGTGTCTGCACCACCTACATTCCTGACCCACCCGAGTTCCACGGAGCGAATAAATGACGACCGCCACCGATCGTCCGCTTACCCAGGACGAGAAGATCGACTCGATCGGCCGATACGCCTTCGGCTGGGCCGACTCCGACGTCGCCGGCACCTCCGCCCGTCGCGGGCTGTCTCCCGAGGTGGTGGCCGACATCTCGGCCAAGAAGAACGAGCCCGAGTGGATGCTCCAGCGTCGCCTGAAGGCGTTGGAGATCTTCCGCAGCAAGCCGCTGCCAACGTGGGGCTCGGACCTGTCCGGGATCGACTTCGAGACCATCAAGTACTTCGTCCGGTCGACGGAGAAGCAAGCGACCAGCTGGGACGAGCTGCCCGCCGATATCAAGAACACATATGACAAATTGGGCATCCCGGAGGCTGAGAAACAACGGCTCATTGCCGGTGTAGCGGCCCAATATGAGTCAGAGGTTGTTTACCATAAAATTCGGGAAGATTTGGAAGAGCAGGGCGTGATCTTCTTGGACACCGACACGGGGCTGAAGGAGCACGAAGACCTGTACAAGGAGTACTTCGGCTCGGTCATCCCGTCCGGCGACAACAAGTTCTCCGCGCTGAACACGGCGGTCTGGTCCGGCGGGTCGTTCATCTATGTGCCGAAGGGCGTGCACGTGGAGATCCCGCTGCAGGCCTACTTCCGGATCAACACCGAGAACATGGGCCAGTTCGAACGGACGTTGATCATCGTCGACGAAGGCGCCTATGTGCACTACGTCGAGGGCTGCACGGCGCCGATCTACAAGTCGGACTCGCTGCACTCCGCGGTCGTCGAGATCATTGTCAAGCCGAACGCGCGGTGCCGGTACACGACCATCCAGAACTGGTCGAACAACGTCTACAACCTGGTCACCAAGCGGGCCAAGGCCGAGACGGGCGCGACCATGGAGTGGATCGACGGCAACATCGGCTCGAAGGTGACTATGAAGTACCCATCGGTATGGCTGATGGGCGAGCACGCCAAGGGTGAGGTGCTCTCCATCGCCTTCGCCGGGGAGGGCCAGCATCAGGACGCCGGCGCCAAGATGCTGCACCTGGCGCCGCACACCTCGTCCACGATCATCTCGAAGTCGGTGGCGCGCGGCGGCGGCCGAACGTCCTACCGCGGCCTGGTCCGGGTCAACCCAGGCTCGCACCACTCACGCTCCACGGTGAAGTGCGATGCTCTACTCGTCGACACCATCAGTCGGTCCGACACCTACCCCTACGTGGACGTCCGTGAGGACGACGTCGCCATGGGGCACGAGGCCACGGTCTCCAAGGTCAGCGAGGACCAGCTCTTCTACCTGATGAGCCGCGGTCTAACCGAGGACGAGGCCATGGCCATGATCGTGCGCGGGTTCGTCGAGCCCATCGCGCGGGAGCTGCCCATGGAGTACGCGCTGGAACTGAACCGGTTGATCGAGCTCCAGATGGAAGGGGCGGTTGGTTAGTGACTGCCACTTCCAACGTCGCCGAAGCGCTCGCCGAGGGGGGCGGCGTCGAGTCGCACCTGCATCCGCCCGGCTCGTGGGCGGTCGAGGACCACCCGGTGCCGAGCGGCCGCGAGGAGGTGTGGCGGTTCACGCCGCTGCGCCGGCTCCGCGGGCTGCACGCCGACGCGCCGTTCCTGCCAGGCGTGACCAAACACGAGTGGACCCACGACGAGTATGTCCGAGCCACCGTGGACGGCGAGGCCACCCAATGGCGCGGCATCTCCGGCTACGTGCCGACCGAGCGGGTGACCGCGCGCGTCTTCGCCGAGGCGCCGGCGAGCCTGGCCGTCGACGTCCCGGCCGAGGCGATCATCGACAAGCCGATCGTCGTCACCGTCACCGGGACCGACGCGGAGGTCACCGAGGCCGGTCACCTCGCCATCCGGTTCGGCGCCCACTCCCGCGCCAGCGTCGTGCTGCAACACAACGGTTCGGCCTCGATCGCCCAGGTCGTCGAGATCCTCGTCCAGGACGGCGCCGAGGCCACCGTCACCACCGTGCACGACTGGGCCGACGACACCGTGCATCTGGTGCACCACGCCGCCCGAGTCGGCCGCGACGCGCGCCTCAAGCACGTTTCCGTGAGCTTCGGCGGCGACGTGGTGCGCTTCAGCGCCTCGGTGGACTACGCAGGCCCGGGCGGCCAGGTGGAGATGCTCGGCGTCTATTTCGCCGACGCCGGCCAGCATCTGGAGCACCGCCTCTTCGTCGATCACAACGCCCCGCACACCACCAGCAACGTCAGCTACAAGGGCGCGATGCAAGGCTCCGGCGCGCACGGCGTGTGGGTCGGCGACGTCCTCATCCGCAAGGTGGCCGAGGGCATCTCGACGTTCGAGTCGAACCGCAACTTGCTCCTCACCGACGGGGCCCGCGCTGATTCGGTGCCGAACCTGGAGATCGAGACCGGCGAGATCGTCGGCGCCGGTCACGCCAGCGCCACCGGGCGCTTCGATGACGAGCAGATGTTCTACCTCCAGTCACGCGGCATCGCCGAGGACGAGGCCCGCCGGCTCGTGGTGCGTGGCTTCTTCGCCGACGTCATCAAACGCATCGGCATCCCCGACATCGAGTCCCGGCTGCTCGAGGCCATCGAGGCCGAGCTCGCCGCCACTGCCAGTTGACCCAGCCTCAATCAGATCAGGAGAAGACCGAAACCGTGGCCACACTCGAGATCCACGACCTGCACGTCAGCGTGACCGGCGAGGACGGTCCGAAGGAGATCCTGTCCGGTGTCGACCTCGCGGTGTCGTCGGGGGAGACGCACGCGCTGATGGGCCCGAACGGCTCCGGGAAGTCGACGCTGGCCTACTCGATCGCCGGCCACCCGAAGTACCACGTGACGTCCGGCCGGGTCCTGCTCGACGGCGAGGACGTGCTGTCGATGAAGGTCGACGAGCGGGCCCGGGCGGGCCTGTTCCTGGCCATGCAGTACCCCGTCGAGGTCGCGGGCGTCTCGGTCTCGAACTTCCTGCGCACCGCCGCCACCGCGGTCCGTGGCGAGGCGCCCAAATTGCGTACCTGGGTCAAGGAAGTCAATGAGTCCATGGCGGCTCTCGAGATCGACCGGACTTTCGCCGAACGCAACCTCAACGAGGGCTTCTCGGGTGGGGAGAAGAAGCGTCACGAGATCCTCCAGCTCACGCTCCTCCAGCCGAAGATCGCCATCCTGGACGAGACTGACTCCGGTCTGGACATCGACGCGCTGCGCGTGGTCAGCGACGGCGTGAACAAAGTGCGGGCCACCGGCGTCGGCACCCTGCTCATCACGCACTACACCCGCATCCTGCGCTACATCAAACCTGACTTCGTACATGTCTTCTTCGACGGGCGCGTCGTCGAGTCCGGTGGTCCCGAACTGGCCGAGCGTCTGGAGAACGAGGGCTACGCCCGCTTTGGAGTCAACGAGACGGCGAAGGCCTAATCCCCACGAAACCGTGGCGCAAAGAACGCTCCACGCTTCCGCGGGGGCCCCGAAGAGCATGAGGAGCATGTCGATATGAGTCTCGATGTTGAGCTCATTAGGAAGGACTTCCCGATCCTCGATCGGGAGGTGCGTGGTGGGCCGCTGGTCTACCTGGACAGCGCCAACACCTCGCAGAAGCCACGGGTCGTCCTCGACGCCCTGACCGACTACTACGAGCGGCACAACGCCAACGTGGCCCGAGCCGTGCACGCACTCGGCTCGGAGGCCACTACGATGTTCGAGGACGCCCGCGACAAGGTCGCCGCCTTCGTCAACGCCGCCGAACGCGAGGAGATCGTCTTCACCAAGAACTCCTCCGAGGCGCTCAACCTGGTCGCCTACTGCATGTCCAACGCGGCCACGACACCAGGCGCGGATCGGTTCCGGATCGGCCCAGGCGACGACATCGTCGTGACCGAGATGGAGCACCACAGCAACCTCGTCCCGTGGCAGCTGCTGGCCCAGCGCACCGGCGCCACGTTCAAATGGATCGGCATCGACGATGAGGGCCGTCTCATCGACGAGCAGATCGACTCGGTCATTACGCCGCGCACGAAGGTGGTTGCGTTCGTACACCAATCGAACGCGTTGGGCACCGTCAACTCAGTGCCACGCATCGTGGCCCGGGCCCGTGACGTCGGCGCGCTGACCGTGGTGGACGCCTCGCAGTCGGTGCCGCACCGCGCCGTGGACGTGCAAGAGCTCGGCGCCGACTTCCTCGCCTTCACCGGCCACAAGCTGTACGGGCCGACCGGCGTGGGCGTGCTGTGGGGTCGATACGACCTGCTCGCCGCCATGCCGCCGTTCCTCGGCGGCGGCGAGATGATCGAGACAGTCGACATGTCCGGCACCACGTTCGCCGCACCGCCGCACCGCTTCGAGGCCGGCACCCCGATGATTGCCCAGGCGATCGGGCTGGGCGTGGCCATCGATTACGTGCACGCGATCGGCATGGACGCCATCGAGGCGCACGAGCACGCCTTGACCGTGCAGGCTCTGGAGGGTCTACAGCGCCTCGACGGCGTGCGCATCGTCGGCCCGGCGGACGGGCGGGACCGCGGCGCCACGATCTCGTTCACGGTCGAGGGCGTCCACCCGCACGACGTCGCCCAGTTGCTGGACGAACGCGGCATCGCCGTACGGGCCGGCCACCATTGCGCCCGGCCGGTCTGCGTGCGGTACGGAATACCGGCGACCACCCGGGCGTCATTCGGTGTGTACACCTCTCCGGCGGAGGTAGATGCGTTGATCGACGGAGTCGTCGCGGTGCAGAGGACGTTTACATGACCAGCAACGAGAGCTTGTACCAGGACATCATCCTTGACCACTTCAAGCGCCCGCAGCACCGTGGGCTGGCCGAGCCGTTCGACGCCGAGGTGCACCACGTCAACCCGACCTGTGGGGACGAGGTGACCCTGCGCCTCCGACTGGCCGACGGCACCGTCGAGGATGTCAGCTGGGAAGGCGTCGGATGTTCGATCAGCCAGGCGTCCACGTCAGTCATGTCCGGGCTCGTGATCGGCAGGCCGGTCTCGGAGGCGCTTGAACTGGAGCGGTCGTTCCTGTCGCTGATGCAGTCGCGCGGTGAGCCCACATTGAGCGATGACGAGGCGGAAGCGCTGGAGGACGCGGTGGCGTTCGAGGGCGTGTCGAGGTACCCGGCGCGGGTGAAGTGCGCGCTGCTGGGCTGGATGGCGATGAAGAGCGCGGTCGCGGAAGCCACCGCGGCGGTTGGGAGTGGGTCATGAGCGAGGTCGTGATCGAGAAGCCCTCGGTGGACGACATCGAGGAGGCCATGCGCGACGTGGTCGATCCCGAGCTGGGCATCAACGTCGTCGACCTCGGCTTGGTCTACGAGGTGCACATCGATGACGACGCCAGCGTCACGCTCGACATGACGCTGACCTCGGCGGCGTGTCCGCTCACCGACGTCATCGAGGATCAAGCGGCTGCCGCGCTGACCGGCGGCCCCAAGCCGATCGTGAAGTCGCTGGCCATCAACTGGGTGTGGATGCCACCTTGGGGCCCGGACAAGATCACCGACGAAGGCCGTGAGCAGCTCCGCGCCCTAGGTTTCAACGTCTAGTTACCCCACGAAGTTCTCGCAGAGAACGCGACAAACTTCGCGGGGACCCCGAATGGCACCCACCTGGTCTCTCACAGCACCGAACGGTGGATCAGCCGAGGTCGTTCGTGTCGAACGTGTTGCACTGGTCGGGGTTGCCGGTGCGGTAGCCGATCGTGAACCACTTCTGCCGCTGCGCGGACGAGCCGTGCGTGAACGCCTTTTGGTTGATCGTGCCGTTGCCGAGGTTCTTCTGGATCCAGTCGTCGCCGATCCGTCCCGCCGCGTCCAACGCGTTGCCGATGTCCTCCGGCGTGATGTCGGCGACCAGCGGCTGACCTGACTCGTCCGGCACGGTGCTCGCGTGGTGCGCCCACGCGCCGGCATAGCAGTCGGCTTGCAGCTCCAGCCGGACTGACCCCGATGTTGGCCCAGTCTCGTTCTGGTTGACGCGGGCTTCGGTGCCCAGCAGGTCCTGCACGTGGTGGCCGTACTCGTGGGCCAGGACGTAAGCGTTGACGAACGGGCCGCCCTTGGCCCCGAACTGAGTTTGCAGGTCGTTGTAGAACGTCAGATCGATGTAGATCAGATTGTCGGCCGGACAGTAGAACGGGCCGGACGCCTGCGTCGCGCCTCCGCACGCCGTCTGCA
>DATAEG010000004.1:0-27175 GCA_036258135.1 Jatrophihabitantaceae bacterium
CGAGGCCGACTGGCCGACGATCCCGGTGCCGGGACACTGGCAGTTCCATGGCTACGGCGCACCCGCTTACACCAACGTGCCGTACCCGTTTCCGGTCGACCCGCCGTTCGTTCCCGACAAGAACCCGACCGGTGAATACCGCCGCACGTTCGAGCTGGACGGGACGTGGCCAGCCGGGTCGGTCGTGCTTCGCTTCGACGGCGTCGATTCGGCCTTCACCGCGTTCTGCAACGGCGTCGAGCTCGGCTGGTCCACCGGCAGCCGGCTGCCGGTCGAGTTCGACGTCGGCCACTTGCTCCAACCTGGGTGGAACGTGGTGGCCGCCCGGGTGCACCAGTGGTCGCCGGGAAGTTACCTCGAAGACCAGGACATGTGGTGGCTGTCCGGCATCTTCCGCGACGTCGCGCTGATCGCCCGGCCGGATCCCGGCCTCGACGACGTCCTCGTGCAGGCCGACTACGACGGGGCCACCCGCACGGGCACCCTTCGGGTGAGCAGCGACAATCCTGCACGGGTAGTGTGCGCCGAGCTCGGCGTCGACGGCGCCACCGGCACCGAGTACCAACTGGCGCAGGTCGAGCCCTGGACGGCGGAAACGCCGCGGCTCTACGACGTCACCGTGGCCACGTCCGCGGAGACGGTGCAACTGCGGGTTGGCTTCCGTCGTGTCACCACTGAGGGCGGCGTCCTGGCCGTCAACGGCACACCCATCCGGCTGCGTGGGGTCAACCGGCACGAGTGGCACCCGGACCGAGGCCGCATCATGGACCTGGCCACGCTACGCGCCGACGTCGAGCTCATGAAGCGGCACAACATCAACGCCGTGCGGACCAGTCACTACCCGCCGCACCCGGCGTTCCTCGACCTGTGCGACGAGTATGGCCTGTGGGTCGTGCTCGAGAACGACCTTGAGACGCACGGCTTCGAGCTCAACGGCTGGCGCGACAACCCCAGCGACGACCCGCGCTGGCGGGCGGCGTACCTGGACCGGATGCAGCGCACCGTCGAGCGCGACAAGAACCATCCAAGCGTGATCATGTGGTCGCTGGGCAACGAGAGCGGGCGGGGCCGGAACCTGGCTGCGATGGCCGACTGGGCGCACCAGCGCGACCCGGACCGGCCGGTCCATTACGAGGGCGACTGGGACAGCCAGTACGTCGACGTGTACAGCCGGATGTATGCGCCGCACGACGAGGTGGCCGCCATCGGCCGCAGCGAGGAGTCGAGCACGGCAGATGCCACGCTCGACACGCACCGGCGCGGGCTGCCGTTCATGCTGTGCGAGTACGGCCACGCGATGGGCAACGGCCCGGGCGGATTGGCCGAGTACGAACAGCTCTTTGACGCCCATCCGCGCCTGGCCGGCGGGTTCATCTGGGAATGGCTCGACCACGGCGTGCGGCAGCGCACCGCCGAGGGCGCGGAGTTCTTCGCGTATGGCGGCGATTTCGGCGAGCCGCTGCATGACGGCAACTTCGTCATCGACGGGCTGGTGTTCCCGGACCGGATCCCCTCCCCCGGGCTCGTCGAGTACGCGAAGGTGATAGAGCCGGTTCGGCTGACGCCTGGCGACGGTGTGGTCCTCGTCGAGAACCGGCACACCTTCGTCGACACATCGGGCCTGCGGTTCGTCTGGACGGTCGAGTCGGACGGGGTGGCGACTGCGTCGGGCGTCCTCGATGTACCGCCCGTGAAAGCTGGTGACTCAGCGACCGTGCCCATCTCGGTGCCTGAGCCGCCGAACGGCGCCGAGGCGTGGTTAACCGTGCACGCCGAGCTGGCGAACGACTGCGCGTGGGCGTCAGCCGGCCACGAAGTGGCCTGGGGCCAGGGCCAGCTGGCGCCGACCGCTCCGCTGCCTCCGGCGCAGCTGGCACCGCCCGCCGAGGACTTCGACGCCACCGGCGTCTTGCGCCGCGTCGGCATGCTGGGCGTCACCGGACCGCGACTGGACGTATGGCGCGCCACCACCGACAACGACCGCGGAATGCTCGATCCGCTGGCTCCGAAGTGGCGCCAGGCCGGTCTGCACCGGATGACGCATCGCGCCGTCGGCCAGGAGCGCTCGGACACGGCGTTCGTCCTGCGGACCCGGGAAGCCGCCGCCGCGTCGGACGCCGGTCTGGACGTCACGTACCGGTGGAGCGCGGACGAGCGGGGTGCGTTGCGGCTGGCCGTCGAGGTCGAGCCGGAGGGCGAGTGGGACGTGGTCTTCCCCCGGCTGGGACTGCTGATGGACCTGCCCGCCGACATCGGGCACGTGGAGTGGTTCGGCGGCGGGCCGGGTGAGGCGTACGCCGACTCGCGGCTGGCCGCCAAAATCGGGCGGTACCGGCGCAGCGTCGAGGACATGCAGACGCCGTACGTGTACCCGCAGGAGAACGGCAACCGCATCGACGTCCGTTGGGCCCGGCTGACCAGAGCCGACGGCAGCGGGCTGCTGATCCAAGGCGAGCCGACGTTCGACCTCACCGTGCGCCGGTGGACCAGCGCCGATCTCGACGCCGCCCGGCACACAACCGACCTCGTCCCGCGCGACCGGGTCTACGTCAATATCGACCTGGCCCAGAACGGGCTCGGCAGCGCCTCCTGCGGGCCGGGCGTCCTGCCCAAGTACCAACTGCACGCCCACCCGGCGAGCTTCGCCGTCCGGCTAAGCGAGCTGCCGCCAGCTGAGGGCCGCTAGCCAAGCAGTTTGGCCACGGTGGCCTCGATCCGCCGCTGCCGGGTCTCGGGCCGCTTCGCCTCCTCGACGGCGCGGACGTGTTCCTTACGGTGGGTGTAGGACAGCTTATCGAAAGCGGCCCGGGCGCCGGAGGCGTCGAGGGCGGCGGCCAGGTCGTCGGGCACCTCCACCTCACGTGGAGCGGTGTCAAGCTCGAGGTCGACATCCAGCACGTCCCCGGCGGCGACGCCCGCGCCAGCCCGGTTCTCGGCGCTGATCCCCAGCAGGAACTGCCCACCGTACGGGGCGATCGTGCTCCGCCAGCGGTAGGTGCCGATCTGAACGGAGACCGCGGGGCGGCGGCCGGCGTTGAGCGCGGTGACCACTTCCTCCGGCACGACGAGGCCCGTGGCCGTCTTCCCGAACAGTTGGAGTTCGGCCCGAAACCTCATGCGGTCAGTATGGACGGCCCTCGACCGGCATGTCGTAGGTGACGAGGTCGGTGGCCGTGGCCACCTGGTCGTACAGCCGACGGGCGACGGAGTTGCTGGCCCGGGTGATCCACCGCACGACGTCCCACCCGTTGGCGGCACTGCGGCGACGCAACTCGGCCAGCAACGCCTGGGCCGCGCCCTGGCCCCGAAGCTCCGGCGTGACGAAGAGGTCGTCCAGAAAGCAGCCGACCGACCCGCGCAGCGGACGGGCGAACGGGCGGTATTGGGCCAGGCCGACCGGTGCACCGTTCGGTTCCGCGCGGACGACGACCGCGGACAGCTCGTGAGCCGGATCGTGCAGCCACGCCCAGACGGTGGCCAGCTTGTACGGCGGCATGCTCGTCTCGTAGAAGTCCGCGTACCCGACATACAGGCGCTCCCACGCGCTGCGGTCGGTCATCTCCAGATCTGTGACGACCCATTCGGCCATCGAGCCATCGTGTCATCCGTGGACCCGGGACGGATGACCGTTTCTGTCGCGCGACGAATGGGCGACGTTGATCGTTCTGGCGTGTCGAATGAGCGACGTTGATCGCGCAGATACCGTACGGTTCTGCTCGGGAGCGATTCCGCCGATCAGCGGGCGCGCACCTGACGTTCTGGGGGGAACGGTGTCGGGATCGTGGAACGAGCCGGGGCAGGAGCCGGCGGCGCCGCGCGGCTACCGCCCGCCCCCGGCCCCGCCCTATTCGTCACCCGAGCCCAGCCCTGCGCCCGAACCGCCGCCTTACGTGCCGCCTGAGCCGGCGCCGTATGCGCCGTCTGCGCCGCCGACCTACCAGCCACCACCCCCGCCTTATGTCGCCGCCGGGCCTGGTTACGGTCAGATCCCGCCGCAGCCGCCGCCGTACGAGCCCGGCGCGGACTACTTCCCGTTCGAACCCGAGCCGGAACCCCCCCGCTACGAGGCACCAGAGGAGCCGCCGCCGTACCAGCCACCGCCGGCACCGCGCAGGTCCTGGACCCTGATCACGGTCGCGGCCGCCGCTGTGATCGTCGTGGTCGCCGCCGTCATCCTCTTCTTGATCAGGACCGTGGGCCCCTCGAGTACGCCGTCTGACGCCGTCGGCAAGTACTTCAATGCGCTGAAGCACCGTGACCTATCGGCGGTGCAGAGCGCGGTGTGCGCCTCTATGCGCGACCACGTCACCAGCGACACCCTGCCCGGCCACGACGAGGACGTCAGGCACGTCACGCTGAAGATCAACAGCACGGAGAAGAAGGACGACACGCACGCGACCGTGGTGGCCACGGTAAGCACTCCGGACGAAGGTCCGACCCACTTCTCGATCGCGACCCTCAAGGAGGGTGACACCTGGCGGGTGTGCGGGGCGCCGCGCCAGACCGAGTAGGGCGTGTCTGACAATTCCTGCTCGTCGCGAGCGACGCTCGGGCCGCGCCTGGCAAGGCCGACGAGGAGCTCGTACCGGTGGGTACGGGCGACGAGGAGAACGCCGCCAGGCGCCGATCCGGGCGACGCGCAGCAGAGCAAGGAGTTGTCAGACACGCCCTAGCTCGATCGCGCGCGCTGGACCCGCCGGTCGTGGACCATACTGGCCAGTGTCGTGACGGCGAGCGTGCCGACGATGAACAGCAGCGAGAACCAGATCGGCAGGTCCGGCGCCCACGAGACGTGCTCGCCGCCGTTGATGAAGGGCAGCTCGTTCTCGTAGAGGGCGTGCAGCACCAGCTTGATGCCGATGAAGCCGAGCAGGATCGCCAGTCCGATCGAGAGGTAGACGAGCCGCCGGAGCAACCCGCCGATCAGGAAGTAGAGCTGGCGTAGACCCATCAGCGCGAAAATGTTGGCCATCAGGACCAGGTACGGCTCCTCAGTCAAGCCGTAGATTGCCGGAATCGAGTCGACGGCGAAGAGCAGGTCGGTCGTACCGAGGGCGACGAGGACGATGAACATCGGCGTCACCACGCGGCGACCGCCCTCACGGGTGGTGAGCCGAACGCCGTCGTACTCCGCGCTGGTGGGGACGACCCGCCGAATCCAGCGGACGACCCGGTTCTCCTCGAAGTCGGCCTCACTGTCGCCCTGGTCACGGGCCAGCTTCACCCCCGTGACGATGAGGAAGAGCCCGAATACGTAGAAGATCCAGCTGAACTCGGAGATCGCGGCGGCACCGAGCGCGATGAAGACACCGCGGAGGACGAGGGCGAGCACGATACCGACCAGCAGTGCCGTGGGCTGGTACTTCCGGGGCACGTCGAGCCTGGTCATGATGATTGGAAGACGAACAGGTTGTCGATCGAGAGCGAGTACTCGGTCAGCCAGCCGGCGAAGAACTGCCCGCCGTAATCAGGGCCAGAGACGACCAGGACGCCAAGTCCGAACAGGACCGCGAAGCCGATGTAGAAGGCGAGGGCCGTCCCGGCCTCTTTCATGGTCGGCGCGTGCGGGCGTCGGCCGAGGTAGAACACGTCCAAGGCGAGCAGGGCTACTGCGACCCCGACGGTGACGATCCATACCCAAGGTGCTACATGCACGGTGGGCGACGCCTCCTCGGTCGGTGTCGGCACGACCGCTCCGGGCGCCTGCCGGCGTCGGAGCGGCTTCGGCACGGCACATACGATCCGTCGCGGGTCCGCCGCCGGATCGGGCCGTCAGGAGGGGAACGTGGAAGGACGCCCAGAGGTTCCCGACCCACAGGTCGCCGAGCTGGCTGACGAGGTTCTTGAACGGGCCTGCGCCGCAGATCCGAGACTGGCCACCACGCTGGGCGACCACCGTTTCGACGGCGAGCTGCCCGATCCGAGCGCGTCGGCCCGGGACCGGCGCATCGCCGAGCTGGAGGCCCTGCGGCAGCGGGCGCTGGCCCTGCCCGAGAACGCCACGGGGGCGGCAGACCTGGTCGACCTCGAGGTGCTGGCCGGGGCGCTGTCCGAGCAGCTGGTGTACCTGCGCGACGTCCGGGAACCCGACTGGAACCCGATGGAGCACAACCCCGGCAGCGCCCTGGAACTGCTGCTCACCCGGGAGTTCGCGCCGCTGCCCGAGCGGCTGGAGTCCGTCGCGCAACGGCTCTTCCGACTCGGGGACTACTTTGCCGCCGCCCGCGAGCGGCTGAGTTCGATGCCGGCTGTGTTCGTCGAGACCGCCGAGCTCCAGCTGCGCGGGCTGCGCACCATGTGCACCGACCGCATCCCCGCGGCCGCCGCCGGGACCGCGGTCGCCGATGCGGTGACGGGCGCCTGCGCCGCGGCCGTGCCCGCCGTCGACCGTCACCTGAACTGGCTGGCGGGCGCCGCCACCGACTCCCTCCCGGAGCGCCGGCTCGGCGTAGAGCTCTTCGCGTCGAAGCTGCGCTGGACCCTCGGCACGGAGCTGGCGCCGGACGAGCTTCTGGCACACGCCCTGACCGATCTGGACCGGGCCACGGACGCCATCACGGAAGCGGCGGCGCGCTGGGGCGGGTCGTCGGGATCGGGCGCGTCGGTCCGCGACGTGCTCGACGCTCTCGCCCGTGATGTGGTCGATGATCGGACGATCCTCGGCTACTGCCGGGACGCTCTCGTCGAGGCCACCGCCTTCGTCGCCGAACAAGACCTAGTGACGCTGCCCGACGAGCCGATCGGCGTGATCGAGCTCCCCGAGGTGGACCGCGGAGTCGCCGTCGCGTACTGCCGGGCGCCGGGGCCGTTGGAGGCGGCGGGGCTGCCGACCGAGTTCGCCGTCTCGCCCACTCCCGAGGACTGGACGGCCGAGCGGGTGGCCTCGTTCTACCGCGAGTACAACGTCCACATGCTGCACGACCTGACCGTGCACGAGGCGATGCCGGGTCACGCCGTGCAGGTGATAGCGGCCAACCACGGCGGGAGCCCGGTTACCCGGACCTGGCGCAACGGTGCCTTCGTCGAGGGCTGGGCGGTGTACGCCGAGGAGCTTATGGCCGGCCGCGGGTACCGGTCCGGTGCCTCGGGCCGCGACGGGCTCGGCCTGCTCATGCAGCAGTTGAAGATGCGGCTGCGCACGGTCATAAACACCGTGCTCGACATCCGTTACCACTGCGACGGCCTCACCCAGGGCGAGGCCATGCAGCTGATGACCGAGCGAGGTTTCCAGGAGGAGGGCGAGGCGGCCGGCAAGTGGCGGCGCGTGCAGCTGAGCTCGACCCAGCTGTGCGAGTACTTCACCGGCTACCTCGAAGTGCGTGCGCTGGCCGCGGACCTGCGGGCCATCCGGCCCGAGGCCGCCGACCGCGCGCTGCATGACGAGATGCTTGCCCACGGCGCTCCCCCGGTGCCACAGCTGCGCCGCTTGGTCGGCCTCGCCCCCCGCGGCTGACCCAGTGTCGTAAACATACTTCGGACACAGGACACTGAAAGTGGTCTCGCGATTCCTGGACTCGTCCAACCCGATCGCGTTCGCCCACCGCGGCTTCGCCTCGGGCGTCCCGGAGAACTCGATGGCCGCGTTCCAGCGCGCCGTGGATCTCGGCTACCGCTATCTCGAGACCGACGCCCGGGTCACCGCGGACGGGGTGGCGTTGGTGTTCCACGATGTCCTGCTCGACCGGATGACCGACATGCACGGTCGGGTGGCGCGCCGCCCGTGGGAGGAAGTGCGTCGAGCCCGAATCGGCGGCACGGAGCCGATCCCCCGGCTGGCCGACGTCCTGGCCGCCTGGCCGGAGTGCTTCGTCAATGTCGACGTCAAGTCCGACGGAGCAGTGCCGGCCACGTTGGACACCCTGGCCCGAACCCGTGCCTCTGACCGGGTCTGCATCGCTGCCTTCTCCGACCGGAGGCTCGCGGTGCTCCGGAAGTTGCTCGGCCCGGGCGTGTGCACAGCGCTCGGACCGCTCGAGGTCAGCCGGTTACGGGTGATGGGCTGGCGGCAGAGTCGGGCCGAGCCGGTGTTCGGCCCCGGGCGGGCCGCTCAGGTGCCGATGCGGATCGGGCCGGTACCGTTCGTCGACACCCGCCTGGTCGCCGCGGCGCATGACCGCGGGCTGGCGGTGCACGTATGGACGGTGAACGATGCAGCCGACATGCAAACCGCTCTCGACCTCGGCGTCGACGGCGTCATGACCGACCGCGCCGACGTCCTGCGCGGCATCCTCGAGGAACGGGACGCATGGCCGACGCGGTGATCGAGGACCAGGCCGGCTTCGGCACCCGCACCCAGCGGCGCGGGTGGTACATCTACGGCTGGGCCAGCCATGTCTTCCCGACGCTGGTTACCACCGTCTTCATGTCGCGGTACCTGACCTCGGTGGCGGAGGACGCGGTCGGCAAGCATGGCCGGCTGCACATCCTGGGCGTCCCCATCGCGCCGGGCAGCCTGTTCGTTTACGTCGTCACCGCCGCCACCGTGCTGCTGATCGGCCTGATGCCGCTCGTCGGCGCCATCGCCGACCGCACCGGCGCCAAGCGCGCGATCATGCTCGGCTGCGGCTGGGCCGGCGCCACTTGCTGCGTGCTCATGTTCTTCGTCCGGGGCGGCAACTGGCAGCTCGGCGCCGTGTTGTACGCGGCCGCGTTCATCTTCTACAGCTGCGCCATCGTCGTGCACTACTCGCTACTGGTGGACCTCTCCTCCCCCGCGGACCGGGACCGGCTGTCCTCGGTCGGCTGGGGCGTTTCCTACCTCGGCGGCGGGATCCTGCTGGCGGTGGCCTTTGTGGCCAGCCTGGCCGTGGACAAGTCCACCCTGGCCCGGACGGCGCTGGGGGTGTCCGGGCTGTGGTGGGCGGCGTTCAACGTGCTGGCCTGGCGCAACCTGGCCGGGCTGCCGCGACGCACCACGCCGGTGACGGAGGGGACGGTGCTCGTGGCCGGCTTCCGGCAGCTCGGCCGCACCATCGGCCACTTGCGTAACTTCCCGCTCACGTTGGCGTTTCTCGGCGCGTTTCTGATCTACAACGACGGCATCCAGACGGTGACGACGGTCGCGGCAGTCTATGGCGACAAGGAGCTGGGCCTGTCCGACACGGTGCTGCTTCTGGCCATCCTGCTGGTGCAGTTCGTCGCCTTCGCCGGTGCCGTGTGGCTGGGCCGGCTGGCCGGGCGGTTCGGCGCCAAGCGGGTGGTGCTGGGTTCGCTGCTGGTCTGGCTGGCCGTCATCGGGGCCGCGTACCTCCTCCAGCGTGACAACCCGGCCCAGTTCTTCGCCCTAGCCACCGTCCTGGCGCTGGTTCTGGGCGGCAGCCAGGCCCTCTCCCGGGCCATGTTCTCGCGGATGATCCCGCCCGGGTCGGAGGCGGAGTACTTCGGCTTCTACGAGATCAGCGACAGCGGCACCAGCTGGCTAGGGCCGCTTGTGTTCGGTGTGGTGAACCAGCTCACCGGCAGCTACCGCTCGGCGCTGGTGTCCCTGGTGCTGTTCTTCGTCCTCGGATTCATCGCGCTGGCCGCGGTTCCGGTCCGCCGGGCTATCGTGGCGAGCGGGAACGTCCCGCCCGAACGGGTTTGACACCTGCCCCAAGATCAACTAGTGGAGTGTCGCACAAAGAGCCATTAGTAGTTTGGACGGTTGGCCGCGCGTCCTGGTGATCAGTGCTGCGCAACGGCGACGTGGTACATCTCCGAGCTACCCTCAACACCGCCACCGGGCGTATGACCGGAGCTATTGGGGCAATTACACTGATCCGGTTCGTGATGGCGGGACCGCTTAAGGCGCGTCACCGGCGTCGGAGCGTCGTCGAGTCGGGGGTCGAGATAAGCGCTCCTCTGAAGCACGTCACGCTCGTGGGCGGAGCGGGATTCATCGGCACGGCCACGTCGCGTGTCCTCGCGGGCGCGGGCTGGCACGTGACGGTTGTCGACCGCCGTGCACCGGTTGTAGACGACGCCGAGTGGCTACCGTGCGATGTTCTGGTGGACGACCTACCCCGGCTGCCTCCCGGCCCAGTCGTCCTGCTGCACGGCGGAAGCGACCCGCGTCATCCACGTCCCTGGACGCTGCCACTGACGAACGCACTGGCCACTGCGCGGCTGCTCCCAATGCTCGTCGACCGTGACGTCATATTGGTGTCCTCAGTGGAGGTGTACGGTGCCGCAACCGGTGCCCTCGAGGAGGACACGCGGCCGGCGCTTCCCGGCCTCGATCTCCTCAATGACTGGTGCGCCGAGGCACGCGTCATGGCCGCCGGCAGCTGCCCCGATTGGCGAGCGGCCGCACTCGGCTGCCGTCTGGCAGAGGCCGATCCGTCGGGGCGGTGGACCTACGCGCTGGCGAAGCTGGCCCAGGAGCGTCTTGTACTTGACGCGGTCGATCCCGACCGGCTGACCGTGCTGCGCCTGGCCAATGTCGTCGGCGCGAGCCAAGACCGTGTGGTGACTCGGATGGTGCGACGGGCACTCGCCGGGCTCCCGCTTCATGTGACCGTCGGCGTGCGCCGCAGCTTCCTGCCGGACGCGATGATCGGCCGGCTGCTGTTGGACGATATTGGACCAGGCATCTTAAATGTTGGTGCCCCCGCGCAGAGCTTGCTCGACGTGGCGCATCAGATCATCACAGCGACCGGTGCAGACGTCGATTTGGTCGAGCATCCTGCCCCGAAGACGGACAGCTCCGGTCTGCTCTCGGCCGACCGGCTAGCTTCCATCGGACACCAGGTCGAGCCGCTGGCGTCGTACCTTCCGCAGCTCGTGGCGCAGATTGCATGTGAGGAGGTACCGGCGCTCGCTGAGCCTTTGCCGGTTGTCGTCCCCCCTCGCCTGCATCGGCCCGACGTCGTCGTCACCCGTCAGCAGGAGACGCTGCGGTCGGGGCAGATGAAGCATGGCAACCGATGGACCCGAGAACTGCAAGAGAGGCTTACCGATGCGCTCGGCGTCCAGGGCGACAACGCCGTCTTGCTAACGACGTCCGGGACCGCTGCGCTCCGGCTGGTGGTCGCCGCCATCGCGGGTCCGGCTCAACCCGGAGATCTCGCGGTGCTGCCGTCGTTTACTTTCCCGGCCACCGCCGAAGTGCTGCTTCAGCTGGGCTACGGGCTGCGCTATGCCGACGTAGACCCGTCCACGTGGTGCCTGGATGCCGCTCGCCTGCCCGGGCTCATCGACGACCGCGTCAAAGTCGTTGTGGCGGTTGACACCTTCGGGCAGCCCTGCGATTACGCGGGCCTCATGCACGTGTGCCGCGCCGCCGGTGTGCCGCTGGTGGCGGACTCCGCTGCCGCGCTGGGGAGCCGCTACCAGGGTCGTCCAGTCGCGGGCCTGGCCGACGGGCACGCGTATTCGATGAGCTTCGCCAAGGTGCTCTCCTCCGGTGGGGCGGGAGGTGCCCTGGTACTTGCTTCCGACTTCGTGGAGCGCCTTCTCGCGTCACCGGCCGGCTGGACTCGCTCGGAGCTGATGACCGAGCTTCACGCAATCGTTGCTTTGGACCAGCTCGCCGTGCTCGAACGGATGGTATGCGCCCGGGAGCGCGTCGCAGCGATATACCGCGCAGCGATGACCCGGATGCACGGGACGGTTGTGCAGGCGTCGACCCCGGGAGACCGGCACAGCTATGTCCACTGGGTAATGCGTACTCCCGCGCGCGACAAGGTACGCGCGTCCCTGCTGAGGCAGGGCGTCGCGACCAAGCCCTACTTTCCCGCGCTTCACCGGACGACGCACCCCAGCGGTGAACACCAGCACTCGCTCCCCATGACGGAAAGGCTGCACCGGGAGGCCCTCGCCCTTCCCATGTCATCGGAGATGGATGAGGCGCAAGCGGACGCGGTGGTGTTCGCCACGGCACGCGTATTTGCAGCGCGCCAGCGTGGTCGACGCCGAGCTCAGCGCCCCAGCCGGCCAGTGACCAACAGCTGTTTGCCTGCGTCGGCGAGCAAGGTGTGGCCAGCGAGCTGACGCTCGAGATAGAGCAGTCCGTTGTAGTCGCTGTCCGCGCGCGCAAATAGGCCGTCGCGGCCCAGCGGGGCCATCGAGACAAGAAGGCCTGCAGCCGTCACGTCGACAAGGCGTGCGGACAGAAACATACCTACCAGGCGGTCGCGGTCAAGCAAGTGCAAGGACGCCGCGCGCTCGCCGACGCGCCATACCCCACGACGCTCGCTCAATCGGTTGAGTGCCTCCTCCTGACGCCCGGCACCCAGGAGCTCGAGCACGAGCCCTACCAGCGAGTCGACCAGGACCATAAGTAGCCCGCCGGGACGAAGCCACGAGGCCATTCGGTCGACCATGGCCTCGGGGTCTCGGGTGTATTGCAGCGATCCCATCGCGAGCACCGCGTCGGCGCCGGGGTCATCGGAAGCGACGATGTCTTCACGCGTGACGTCTTCCATGGCGCCAGCCACGAGCGTGAATCCCGGACCCAGAGGATTGCGCCGGAGCTGGTCGAGCATGCCGAGCGACTGCTCAATGCCGATCACCTTGTGGCCTCGGGCGAGCAGCTTTCGACTCCAACGCCCGACACCGCAGCCAGCGTCCACGACCAGTCCACCGCCCGGCGTCAGCAGCGATTCGAGCCGCTCCCACGCCAGCTCGTCGTAAAGGCGGCGATGGGGAACCTGAAAATGCGCGTCATAGTCGGCGGCAAGATCGTCGAAGAGCGGCGCGCTCGACCCCAGTCCCGACGCGCTGCTCACCGCGCTCTCAGGCTCCGGCGGCGCAGCCGCCAGAGCAGGTCCTCGCCGTAGGTCGTGGGACGCCATCGGAGATTCAGGCTGTAATTGCTGCCGCATCCGATGCACTCCTTGCGGAAGAACCGGGCATGCTCTGCGCGATATTCGTCCGAGTCGATGACGGCGCGGACAGCACGCGTGCGGACGTTGAAGGTCGGGTCGTGCGCCCAGCAGCCGCCGATCTCGCCGCGTGAGTGGATCATCAGTTTCAGCTGCGACTCCGCGCACGGCAGGTCACGCTGCACGAGGTCGGAAAAGTGCCCCCGCATGTACGCCAGGTCGGAATACCTCGGCAGCCACGACGGGTTGCGCCTAGCCACTGCCTCGAGGCCGGCCAAAGCGGTGTCGAGCTGCTCAGCGCCAACCCTCGTCAGCTCACCGACTTCCTCGGCCCGGAACAGGAAGGTCTTGTCGGTGGCGAGATTCAGGTAGAGCTGAACCTCAAGCTCTTGGGCGAGTGCCGCCATCGCCGGGAGGTGCTGGACGTTGTCGCGCATCACCGTGAAGTTCATCCGCACCTTGAGCCGGTCGCGCTCTCGTCGCTCGATCAGGTGGCGCAGATGCGTTGTCGTCTTCTCGAATGCGCCGAGCTGGCCGCGCACCCGATCGTGCACGAGCGCGGAGGGTCCGTCGACGGACACGTTGAAGCTGCGGACACCCGCCTCGATGACGCGGTCCATGACCTGCGGCGTGAGCCGGATACCATTTGTGTTCAGGTGTAGGTGACGAATTCCGATCTTCCAGGCGTATTGCATCAGCTCAATTGAGTCGCGCCGGATGAGGGGTTCGCCGCCGGTGAAGTTGACCTTATAGAAGCGGAGCGCGGCCAGCTGGTTCAGCACGTCCTTCCACTCCGCTGTCGACAGTTCGTTCTTCGTCGTATGCCGCCAACAATTGCAGGTGACACACCGGAGGTTGCAGTTGTCGGTGAGGAACAATTCTGCAACGAGAGGCCGCACATGAAGGTTCGGCCGGATCCGCTCTTTGGCGGCTAGGCGAGTGAAAAACCAGGCAAGTCGGAACTTGTCTTTCCTGCTCACACGGATCTCCTCGCAAGGACAAACAGGTTGGCGGTGAACCGGGACGCCCGGAACACCCTTCCATCGAGCGCGATGAGCCGCCCCAGAACAACCCTCGCGCGACCCCCGAGCAGCAGGCTCAACACCTGGAACCATCGCCAGAGCAGATTCGCCCCAGTCACCTCGAGCAGTTCGAAGCCTGCGGCCTCGAGCAACGCTGTTATATCAGCATTGGTGTAGTTGGTGTGCTCGCGACGGTTCGCCGCCATGTCTCCGCGCAACCCGTCGGTGAGGTCGATGAATCGCGCGGTATACGCAGCGTCACCGAACCGTCGGGTGTAGACAGCCCGGTGTAATCGCGGCCAGCGATACTTCGCGTTGTCCGGATCCAGCCAGGAGAACACATGCCGCCGCGGCACCGTGACCACGAGCGTGCCGCCCGGACGGAGAATCCGAAAGGCCTCGGCTAGTAGTGCCGATTCATCCGCGCAATGCTCAAGCACATCGAGCAGCGCTACCGAGCTGAAGGCAGCATCGCCGAACGGCAGGCGATCGCGCAACCCCGTCTTAACGACGCAGATCTCCGGGTAGAACCGGCGCACCGCCTCGACATAGTCGGGGTGGACGTCCACTGCAAAGACCTCGCGCCCAGTGCCCGCCTGCAGTGGGCCGGCGAATTCCCCGGTCCCGACACCAATTTCCAAGTGCGGACCCTGAAGTACGGCAAGGTGCGTCCATGCGAACGCATAGCGTTGCAAGGGATGTCGCCCAAACGGCTGGACGTTGCCATTCCGCCAACGCGCGTGTTCGGCGGAAGCTGCCCATCCAGGCGAGGGCGTAGCTCGGGCGGCGCGTAGCTCGGCGACGAGATCGTCAAGCCGGTCTGCGACGGCCTGGGAGTCGGCGGGTTCCGGGAGCGGTCGGTCGTGAACCAGCCGAGCCGCGGTCTTCGGGTGGCGGGCTACTACCTGCGGCAATTCGTCCACGTTCCAAACCCCGACCACGCGTCCCCGCTCCTGCTCGCGCCGCAGATAGGCGACCTGGTGATCGTTACCCATCTCGCCCCTGGCCGCTTCCCGCGCAACGGCAATCGGCACATGGCCAGAACGCTGCGCCAGCCGCACGGTGTTGCCGGCGTGGGTGATCACGACATCGGCCGACGCGAGTCGGCGCCTGACCTCATCTGGGGTGAGGAACGGCGCCGTCGGGCATGGCAGTGTCACTGTCGACGTCCCGGTCTGAGCGAACACGTCCGCGTCCGCGCACACCGGCCGAAGTCCTTCGAGCAGCCGGTCGAACGGCCACGGGCCCATGCCAACCGTGACGAAGACGTTCGGTCGGGAGGCCATCAATACAGCTCCCCGATAAGCACGGCGCGCCTTCGCCGTGGAACGAGTTCAGGGCGCTGCACGATCACTCGTTCGGCTAGCCGGCTACATATCCGGGCCGCGTATCCCGCCGACCCGACCATGTTGAACGTCTCGATCCACAGCGACGGGATGCCAAGCTGCCGAGCGGCGAGGAAGTAGGGCACGGCCACGCCGGTGCCGGCAGAAACCAACACGTCTGGCTTCGTCTCTCGCAGGTGCCGACGAGCGCGGACCAGTGCCGGCAACACGGCCAGCGGACGCGAAGCGTCGTGCTCGGCAGCCCAGCGGACAGGCATGCCCGCGAGTTCGGACTCGGTGTCCGTCGCGCGGACGGCCACCCAGCGGGCGTTGTGGCGAGACCACCATGGCTTGAGCGCGAGCAGGTCAACCAACACACCGCCGCTGCTGCTCACCAACAAGATTTCCAGCCGCTGCCGCGTCACCGGCCCCCCGATAAGCTCAAAACAGAGCCATGCCCTGGCCCGGAATCACACCACGTGCACACGGGATACTCAAGCCGAGCGGTGTTCGCGAAACCAGGCGATTGTCCGCTTCAGTCCGTCTCCGGTCTCCACGACGGGCGACCAGTCCAGCGTGGACCGAGCCAGCGTGATGTCCGGACGACGGACTCGTGGGTCGTCCGGAGGACGCTCGATGAACTCGATCGGGCGTCGCGAGCCCACGAGATCGCGGATCCACTGCGCCAACTCGAGTACGGAAACCTCATGCGGATTGCCGATGTTGACCGGACCGGGAAGGTCGGACATGAGCAGGCGGTAGATGCCCTCGACCGTGTCATCGACATAGCAGATCGACCGCGTCTGGCGGCCATCGCCAGCGACCGTGATGGGAGCGTCGGCGAGCGCCTGGCGGACGAATGTGGGGATGGCCCGGCCGTCGTCCGGGCGCATGCGCGGGCCGAAGGTGTTGAAGATCCGAACGATGGCCGCATTCACCCGGTGACTGCGGCGGTAGGCCATCGTCAGTGCTTCGGCAAATCGCTTCGACTCGTCGTATACGCCACGCGGACCGACTGGGTTGACATGACCCCAATACGACTCCGGCTGCGGGTGAACCTGGGGGTCGCCGTAAGCCTCCGACGTGGACGCGAGCAGGAACCGCGCCCCCTTCACCTCGGCCAGGCCGAGCGCGTGGAAGGTGCCGATCGAGCCCACCTTCATCGTCTCAATCGGGATGCGCAGATAGTCGATCGGTGACGCCGGTGAGGCGAAGTGCAGAACGTAATCCACCGAGCCGCTGACGTGCACGGAGTCGGTGACGTCTGCGCGTACCAGCCGGAATGCGGGGTCCTCCATGAGATGGGCGACGTTGTCGGGCGTGCCCGTACTGAAGTTGTCCAGGCACAGCACCTCATGCCCGCCGCCAAGCAACCGATCGCAAAGGTGAGACCCGAGAAAGCCGGCACCGCCGGTCACCACCGCTCGCCCCATCAGTCCCCCGAGGCTGGACCGCTCGTCGGCAAATGCCTTATTCGCCCACCCAAGTGTCACGCACAGCCGACGAGATGGCTCGGGACCCCTCGCTACCGCCCGAGGACGAGTCGCCCTCCAGCGGTCACGCAGTGACGAGACAGATCAACTACCGTCTTCCTGAGAGCACAATGGGTGACAGCCGCGACATGGGGGAATCGTTGAACCGTCGTCCTCGTTGTAATCGTTAAGTATTACAACGCCGGCCGACACCGGCAGGAGGAACCCCACATACATGGCCGACAGAACGCTTCGCGGTACCCGCCTCGGCTCGGTGAGCTACGAGACCGACCACGGCGTGGACGTTGCCGCGCGCCAAAGCGGCGAATACGCCTGCCCGAACGGGCACACGTTCACGATTCCGTTCGCCCACGATGCCGAGCTGCCGGGCACCTGGGAATGCCGGCTGGACGGGACCGCGGCTGAGCTGGTCAACGGGCCGGCCCCGGAGCACAAGAAGGCCAAGCCGGCGCGCACCCACTGGGACATGCTCATCGAGCGGCGCAGCATCGCCGACCTGGAAGAGGTCCTAGCCGAGCGCCTGGAGGTCCTTCGGGCCCGGCGCGGCATCAAGTCCGCCTGAGGCCCCGCCGACGGTAAACATACTTCGGATACAGGACACTAGTTGGGTTCGGCTCGCCCCTGTCCGGTGACCAATCGACGTAGCTGATCCGCGCGGTGCCGGACGCCCCACACGGTGATCCGGCCGAGCGCCTCACGGACGACACTGTTGCTCATCTTGCTGTCGCCGCGTTCCCGCTCGGTGAACGTGATCGGCACCTCGACGACCCGGAACCCGTCGCGCACCGCCCGCCACGCCAGGTCGACCTGGAAGCAGTAGCCCTGCGAGGCCACCTCGTCCAGATCCAGCTTCTGTAGGACCGCGGCCCGGTAGGCGCGGAAGCCGCCGGTGGCGTCGCGCAGGTCTATCCCCAGCGCGAGCCGGGTGTAGACGTTCCCGCCGCGGGACAGGAGCATCCGCGACATCGGCCAGTTGACGATCTTCCCGCCGGGCACCCACCGCGAGCCGAGCACCACGTCGGCGTCGGCGAGCGCGCTCAGCAGCTCGGGGAGCTGTTCGGGAGCATGGGATCCGTCCGCGTCCATCTCGACGATCACGTCGTAGCCGCGCTCCAGCGCCCAGCGAAAGCCGGCGATGTAGGCCGCGCCCAGGCCGGCCTTGGCCGGCCGATGCAGCACGTGCACCCGTCCGTCGGTGGCCGCGATCCGGTCGGCGAGCTCACCCGTGCCGTCGGGGCTGGCGTCGTCGACGACGAGCGCGTCGGCCTGCGGGTTGGCCTCCAGCAGCCGGTGCAGGATCGGCTCGATGTTGTCCCGCTCGTTGTACGTCGGGACGACGACCAGCAGGCCGCCCGCCGCCGCGTCATGTGGCCGCACCGAGTCCTCCGTCATCGCGTCGCGGTCGCCGGCTCGTCCGCGGGCTCAGGCGCGGCATCGTCCTCCGGCGGCTCCGGGCGGCGCCGGCGAGTGGTGACCGCAGCGGCGGCCAGAGCCCCCACGGCGATCAGGCAGAGCGCCAGTTCCGGCCACGCGCCGAGCCTGGTGGCCAGCGTAGTGGACCGCGAGAGCGGCACCGACGAGACGATCACGTCCGGGGTGAACAGCGGGCCGGACTCGGCCATGACCCGCCCGGACCGATCGATCACCGCGCTCTTGCCACTGGTGGCCACCTGGACCAGGGTGCGTCCGCTCTCCACCGCCCGCAGCCGGCTCATGGCCAACTGCTGGTAGGTCTCGGCGGTGTGCCCGAACGTGGCGTTGTTCGTCTGCACCACCACCAGCTGGGCGCCGGCGCGTACGGACGAGCGCACCAGCCCGTCGTAGGCGACCTCGAAGCAGATGACATCCCCGATCGGCATCGGGCCGCCGCGGACCAGCCCGTTGCCCTTGCCCCGGGTCATGTCGACCGGCACGAGGTCGACCTTGGACGAGACCTTGCGGGCCAGCGAGCGTAACGGGATGTACTCGCCGAACGGCACCGGGTGGCGTTTCACGTATTCCGCCCCGGGACCGGCGGTCGGCGACCACAGGATGCCGGCGTTGATGCGCTGGTTGCCGTCGGCGCCGTCCAGGATGGCGCCGACCAGGATCGGCGCACCGACGGCGTGCACCGCGCGTTCGATCTGCGCCCGCGCGTCCGCGTTGCGGAACGGGTCGATGTCGGAGGCGTTCTCCGGCCACAGCACCAGTTCCGGACGCGGCACCCGGCCGGCGTTGATCTCCGCGGCCAATCTGAGGGTCTGGTTGACGTGGTTGTCGAGCACTTGCCGACGCCGGGCGTCGAAGTTCAGGCCCCGATCAGGCACGTCGCCTTGGATGAGTGCGATCACGGCGGTGCGGCTGGGCTTCGGGGGGTCGAGCGGCACCGCGAGCGCCACCCCCACCAACGGGACGGCGACCAACACCACCGCGCCTAGCACCAGGCCGGGCACCCGGCCGTGGACGGCGGCGATGACCGCGGCGGCCAGGCCGGCACCGGCCAGCGCCACAGCAGCGGTGACCAGCGGGGCACCGCCGAGCGGGGCGAACCAGCGCAGTGGTGAATCGGCCTGGCTGAACGCCCACCGTCCCCATGGGAAGCCGCCGAACGGCAACCGGTCCCGCAGCGCCTCTTCCGTCACCCAGGCCGCCGCCGTCCACAACGGCGCCCAGCGCATCCGGCCCAGGACGGTCAGCGCCGCGCCGAGGAGGGCGATGAAGGCGGCCTCGGCGAACGGCAACAGCAGCCACACCAGCCCCACGTACACACCGCTCCATGAGAGAAGCGGCCCGAAGAACGCCCATCCCCACAGATAGCCCAGCCACGCGCCGGTACGGGCCTGTCGACCGTGGACAGCCAACGAGAGGCCGGCGACGCCGACCGCTGCGAGCGGCCAGACGCCGTTCGGCGGAAACGCCGCGACGCCGATCAATCCGGAGACGACCGCGGCCAGCGCTGCCCAGCGCACCCGGCCGAGGACTGGTGCGGCGGGCGGAGCGGACACCCGGCCAGTATCCCAGCCGCAAGATGAGGCGGTTCTTATCTCGGGGTCCCTGCGAAAGCGCGCAGCGTTCTGTGCGAAGCGGTTTCGTGGGGTGAATCTCAGAAGAGTCCCACGTCGAACGCGATCCGGCCGTCGACCAACGTGGCCAGGCAGCGTGGTAGGTCGCGCCCGGGGGCGATGTCGGGCAGCCCGCACGGACCGGTCGACTCGACCTGCCAGACGGCCAGGGTGGCCGGCGCACCGGGCGCCAGGACGCCGCCGGGGCGCCGGGCCGCCAACCAGCCGCCGCGGGTGTGCGCCTCGAAGGCCGCTTCGACAGACAGCGCCGATGCCGGGTGGTGCGGGTGCGCGGCTGCCCGCACCGCCCCCCACGGATCCAGCGGCGTCACCGGAGAATCCGAGCCGAACGCCAGCGGGACGCCGGCAGCGGCCAGGCCAGCCAGGTCGTTCATGCGAGCCGCCCGGTCCGCGCCCAGCCGGTCGGCGTACATGCCGTCCGGACCGCCCCAGGCGGCGTCGAAGGCCGGCTGGACGGAGGCGATCAGGCCGGTGGCGGTTAGCCGGCGGGCGTCGTCAACCAGCTCGGCATGCTCGATCCGGTGCCCGGCGGCGCGCACCGCGAGGTTAACCTGAGCGGCCCGCTCCGTCCCCTCCACCACGGCGGCCACGGCGGCGTCGCCGATGGCGTGAAACCCGGCCTGCAGGCCAGCCGTAGTACACGCGAGGACGTGACCGGCCACCTGGTCGGCATCCAGATACGACATACCGTGGTCGGCGGAGCCGCGGTAGGGGGCGGTGAACCAGGCGGTTCGCGATCCCACGGACCCGTCGCAGCTCAGGTCCCCGGCGGCGCCGGCCGCTCCAAGCCGAGCCGCGGTGGCGGTCCCGTTCAGTTCGCCCCAGTAGCCGATCACGGCGACCGGGTGGTCGACACCCAGCGCCTCGGCCAAGTCCTCGACGCCGGAGAGCTCGGGGCTGGCCATCTCGTGGACGCAGCCGATCCCGACCGCGGCGGCGGCGTCTAGGGCGGCAAGCTGGGCACGCCGTCGTTGCTCCATAGTGAGGGCCGCGAGGGCGATCTGCCGGGCCCGGCTGTTGGCCGCCGCCCGAAGCCAACCCGATGACGAATAGCCGGGCAGCTCGGTCAGTTCCGGGGCGGCCGCGAGAAGGGCGCGCGACACGATGCTGCTGTGCCCGTCCACCCGGGCCAGCCACACGATGGCGTCTTGCCCGGCGGCGCGTTGCAACTCCGCCACGTTGGGCGGGCCCGGGTCCGGCCACCGGTACTCGTCCCACCCGCCACCGAGCACCGCGCCACCGGCGGCGGCCGCAGCCACCGCATCCAGCACCTGCTCGCGGGAGGTTGCCGATCGAAGGTCAAGGCTGGAGCGCATCAGCCCGGTCTGCGTGAGGTGCACGTGGGCGTCGACAAACGCCGGTGTCACGACGGCACCGCCCAGATCGACGACCGCACCGTCGGCCGGCTCGGCCGGCTCAGGACGGATGTCCGCGATCTTCGAACCGGACAGGACGACACTGCTGAGACCGGCCCGGCCGACCACCTGGGCCCGGCGCAGCGTTCGTCGCATTGGCGTCAGTGTGCCAGCGGAGTGACAGCTGTGGGGTCACCGGCCGGTATTGAAAGCGATTCCGCGATGCACTAATTTCCGGCACAAATGGGTCTGGCGCGGAGCCCGGCCAAAATCCGGAGCATCCAAGGTGAACTCAGCCAGCATCGAGGACGTCGCCCGGCTAGCGGGCGTTTCCATCGCCACCGTGTCGCGGTCGCTGCGCGGGCTGCCCGAGGTGGCCCCGGCCACCCGCGCCCGGGTGCTCGACGCGGCTCGCGAACTGGACTACGTGGCGTCCCCGTTCGCGGCGCGGCTGGCCAGCGGCCGGACGTCGACGGTCGGGGTCGTCGTCCCGTTCGTCAACCGCTGGTTCTTCGCCGAGGTCCTCGGGGCCATCCAGAAGGTCCTCGCCGCCGCCGAGTGCGACCTGCTGCTGTTCAACCTGGACGACCCGGAGGGCCGGTCCGCATTCTTCCGTGACCTGCCCGTCCGCAAACGGGTCGACTCGGTGGTCATCGTCAGCCTCACCCTCACCGAGACCGAGGACGAGGCGATCCGCAGCATCGGCGTGCCGATCGGCCTGGTAGGCAGCACCTCGCCGGGGTGCGAGTCGGTGGGTATCGACGACATCGCCAGCGCCGAGATGGCCGTTGACCACTTGGTCGCCATGGGCCACCAGCGCATTGGACTGATCGGCGGCGACACCGAGGACCCGATGCGCTTCACTCCCCCGCTGCACCGGCGGGACGGCTACCTGAACGCCCTGAAACGTGCGGACATCGAGCCGGACCCGACGCTCGAGGCGCTGGGCTACTTCACCGTCGACGGTGGCGAGAGCGCTATGCGGACGATCCTGACCCGGCCCGATCCGCCGACTGCCGTCTTCGCCGAGTCCGACGAGATGGCGTTCGGCGCCATCCGGGCCATTCGCCGAGCCGGGCTGTCGGTGGGCCAGGACGTCGCGGTGATCGGGTTCGACGACCACGCGTCCGCCGGCCTGCTGGACCTCTCCACGGTGCACCAACCGGTAGCCGCGCAGGGCACCGTCATCGCGGAAGCGGTTCTGCGCGCCACGGTCGCGAACCAGCCGACCGGGGCCACCGTGCTGCCCACTGAATTGGTGGTGCGCGGCAGCACCGACCCGGCTGCCTCCGTTTACTGATCCCGGGCGGCGGCCACCTCGGCCGCGGTCGGCGGGTCGGCGCCCGGCCGGGCGCATGTCATGGCCGCTACCAAGGCGGCATGGGCGAGTACCTCTTTGACGCGGTCCGCGTTTACCGTGACGAGCGCACCGGGTCGGGCGTTTCCCTGGCGGGCGAAGCCGTCCAGCAACGCCGCCATGCACGCGTCACCGGCGCCGATGGTGTCCACCACGGTCACCGGAACGCCTGGGTGGTCGACGCGGCCCTGCGCCAGGTTGAACGCCGACAGGCCCTCGCCGCCGCGAGTGACGACCACCAGCTCGGTGCCAAGTTCGAGCCACCGCCGAGCCGCCGCCTCCAGCGGTTCGTCGGGATAGAGCCACTCGACGTCCTCGCTGCTCGCCTTCGTGAGGTGAGCGGTGCCGATGCTGCGCTCGACCATGGCGAGCGCCTCCGCACGGTCGGTGAACAGGTCAGGACGGATGTTCGGGTCGAAGCTCAGGAACATCGATCCCGCCGTGCGCATCCGCTGCACCAGGACGGCGATCTCGCCGGCGCCGGGCGCCAGCCAGGACGCCAACGAACCGGTGTGCAGCGCCACCGTGTCCGACGGTAAGGCCGCCAGCTCGGCCGCGGTCCACTGCCAGTCCGCGGTGCCCTCGCGATAGAAGTCGTAGAACGCCCGGCCCTGGTCATCGAGCTGCGCGACCGCAAGAGTCGTCGGCTGAGTCGCGCGGGGTGCGGCGGTCAGCCCGACGTCGTTGGCCTCGAGGTGGCGGCGCAACAGGGACCCGAAAGAGTCGCCGGAGAGCCGCCCCATGAACTCGGTCGGCTGACCGAGCCTGGCCAAGCCGATGGCCACATTGAACGGGCTGCCGCCCACCCGCGCGTTGTAGCGGGTGGAGTGGGGCTGTCCGGACGGCGCCTCCGGGATCAGATCGATAAGCGCCTCGCCCAGCACCGTCAGCATGAGCCACAGGCTATCGTCGGCGGGCGTGCTCCTCTTGGTTGATGCCGCGAGCCTGTATTTCCGCGCCTACCACGGCGTGCCGGAGTCGGTCACCGCACCGGACGGACGGCCGGTTAACGCCGTCCGCGGCTTCCTGGACATGGTGGCCACGGTGGCCGCACGTCGCCATCCGGACCGGTTCGTGGCCTGCCTGGACGCCGATTGGCGTCCGGCCTTCCGCGTCGAGTTGCTGCCGTCGTACAAAGCGCATCGGGTGGCCCCCGGCGGCGGTGAGCTGATTCCCGCGGGCCTCGTGCCGCAAATCCCGGCGCTGTTGGACGTGCTCACCGCGATCGGTCTCGCCGCGGCCGGATCCACCGGTTTCGAGGCGGACGACGTCATCGCCACGCTCGCGGCGCGCGACCGCGATCGCGTCGAGGTGGTCAGCGGCGACCGCGACCTGTTCGGGGTGGTCACTGACCGGGTTCGAATGCTCTATGTCGGCCGCGGCGTGGCCAAGATGGAGGTGTTCGGCCCAGACGACGTACGCCATAAGTACGGCATCGCGGCCGCGCACTACGCCGACTTCGCAGCCTTGCGCGGCGACCCCAGCGACGGTCTGCCGGGTGTGGCTGGTGTGGGCGAGCGCACCGCGGCCGCGCTGGTCGAGCGGTTCGGCAGCGTCGAGACGATCCTGGCCGCCGCGCTGGAGGGTCCGGACGGCTTTCCGGCCGGGTCGCGGGTGAAGGTGGTGGCTGCGGCCGACTACCTCTCCGTCGCTCCGGACGTGGTCAGGATGCGCACCGACGCTGACGTGCCCCCGCTCGACGACGCTGTGCCGGCGCAGCCGGCAAATCCGGAGTGGCTGGCCGAGCTCGCCGAGCAACACGGCCTGGCCAGCAGCATCGGCCGGGTCTGCGCCGCACTTGGCATTGCCTGGCGTCCCTAGGCGCGTTCAGCCGCTGAGCGTCCAGGTGTAGTCGGCGTCGTTCGACGTGATCCGGACGGTGATCCGCCTGCCGTTGTCAGCGGTGCAGGTGAACGTGGCGTCTTTCTGGACCTTGATGTCCTTGCCGTCGTTGCACTGGACGTTTGTGAGCTCCGTGTAGCTCTGTGTGGTGTCCTTCGACTGGTTCTCGATGGTCTGCTCGACGGCGGTGTGGCTGAGCATCTTCGGACCGGCCAACCGGGCGATGCCGAAGCCGACGAGGGCGAGCACCACGACGACGGCTGCGACGATGGCGACGATAGGGCCGGTGCGACGGCGTGGTTCCGCCGGTGGCGCGCCGTATCCCGGCGGCCCGTAGGTGGGCGGGTAGCCGGGTGGCGCGTACCCGCCTTGCCCGTACGGGCCGGCGTAGCCCGGCTGGGCGTACTGCTGCTGGCTGAGCTCGGCCGGGCCGTACGTCTGCGTGCCGTAGTCGGACTGGCCGTACTGCGAGGCGGCGTAGCCGGGCTGGGCGTGCGGCTGCTGCTGGCCGTACGGCGGCGCGGGATAGCCGGACTGACCGTACTGACCGGAGGGCTCGGGCTGGGCGTACGGCTGCTGCTGGCCGTAGCCAGGCTGGGCGTACGGCTGGTGCTGGCCGTAGCCAGGCTGCTCATACGACGGTTGGCGGTACGGCTGCTGCTCCTGTCCGTAGCCAGGCTGGGCGTACGGCTGCGGCCCGGAGCCTTGTGTGCCGTAGCCCGGCGGGTACCCGCCGCCCGGGTACGACGGGAACTGCTGGGTCTGTTGGCCGTGGCCGCTCGGAGGGGCAGCGGGAGCGGGTGGCGACGCCGGTGACTCCGGTACGGGCGGCGGCGTCCATTGCTGCGCGCCGCCCCATGGCCCGGCCGAGGGTGGGGCAGCCTGAGACGGCTCGCTCGGTGCTGGCGGCGCTGGCACCGGCGCCTCGGCCGGGGTCTCCTCGGGTGACTGCGGAGGCGGGTCACCCTCGCTTCCATGCGGCTCCATCGTGCCCCTCGACCTCCGATCGATCTGCACAGATCGCTGTCATTCTGCCCACTCACCGTACCGTTCGGCCCGGTGTATCCGGCCCTGATGCAGTCAGACCTGATCGGTACGTTCGGAGTCGTGCCTGGGAAATCGAGGTTCCCGACCGATCACGAGCCGACGATCGACGTGCGGCCCGCGTTGGGCCGCTTCGACGACTTTGCTCGCCGTCATCGGGACCCGGCGACCGGATGTGCGCGGCTGTTGGTGTACGGCCTATCGAGACAGGCGCGTGCCAGCACTGACCGGCCGGACTACATTCGTGCGCAGTGCACGACCGGGCGGGCCCAGCGCCGCCCACCGCAGGCCACAGCGGCGGTCAACCGCGGTGGGTGATGCGCGAGACGTTGCGCTAGCCCAGAGTGCCTAAGCGAGGACGACGCCCCGGCGGCAGAGATTGGCCGCGGCCCGCGCCGAGGTGGCCAGCGGTCCGGACTCGACGGCCCGGGCCAACTGCTCGAGAAGGTCGATGACCTGGCGGCACCACCGGACGAAATCACCGGCACTGAGTTCGTCTCCGGCGTAGGCGCGCAACGCCTCCCCTAGCGGCTGTCCTCTGGCCCACGCCAGGACGCCACCGGCCAGCCCGGGGTCAGGCGGACGGGTCCGCGGCAGGCCGTGCCCGGCCTCGATCTCGGTCAGTCGGGCCCATTGCCGGGTCAGGGACGCGAGCGCGTCGGCCACCTCGCCGGACGGCGGCACGGGGACGGGCTGGTCGTCGCGACGGCTCTCGTAGACCAGGGCGGACACCACGGCGGCGAGCTCGGCGGGCGCCAGGTGGTCCAACACCTCCACGCGTACCGCCTGGACCGTGAGCAGGTCGGTCTCGGCCCACACCCGGGAGAGCTGGTCGCCGCGCTCCGTCCGGGTGTCGCCGTCAAGATAGCCGAGCTCGTCCAGCAGGTCGCACACCCGGTCGAACGTGCGTGCCAGCGAGTCCGTGCGGGCGTCCACCCGGTGCCGCAGGGCGTCCAGCTCACGCTCGATCCGGCTGGCCCGTTGCAGGCTGCGGACGTGCTCCTCCCGATCCAGACAGTCGTGGCACGGGTGCGCCTTGAGCTGCTCGCGCAGGGCGAAGATGCGTTCCTCGTCCACGGACGCCGCCCGGCGACGCCTGCGTGGCGCTGGAATGTCCAGCTGGCGCAGCGAGGCGGCCAGGTCGCGACGCGCCTGCGCTGAGCGGTGGTTGAAGTTCTTGGAGACGCGCAAACGTCCCAGCACCTCAGCGGGGGTCGGGAAGTCGGTCGAGGAGATCCGACCGGCCCAGCGGTCCTCGGTCAATACCAGCGGCCGGGCCTCGCCGGAGACCGATGCCCCGGTGCCGAGCACCACGGCTCGGCCGGCGCGTCGTCCGGACGGCACGTGGATGACGTCGCCGACAGAGAGCGCCTCCAGAGAGGCTTCCGCCTCAGCACGTGCGGTGGCCCGGTTCAGTCGGGCGGCGCCCGCCTCGGCGCTCGAGAGCTCCGCCCGCAGCCGCGCGTACTCGGCAATGTCACCGCGCTCGCAGGTGGCCTCGTCCCGCTCACGCGCCGCGGCCGCCTCCAGCGCGTGCAGCTGCCGGGCCAGCCCGACTACGGACCGGTCGGCCTGGAACTGCGCGAATGACGTCTCCAGCAGCTCCCGGGCGGCGGCCCGGCCCATCTGCCCCACCAGGTTGACGGCCATGTTGTACGAGGGCCGGAAGGACGAAAGCAACGGATAGGTACGGGTGGCGGCCAGCCCGGCCACCTGCCGCGGGTCGACCTGCGGACCCCAGATGACCACCCCATGACCCTCGAGGTCGATACCGCGCCGCCCGGCCCGCCCGGTCAGCTGGGTGTACTCGCCAGGGGTCAGGTCGACGTGCGTGTCCCCGTTGAACTTGCGCAGCCGGTCGAGCACGACCGA
>DATAEG010000005.1:0-14597 GCA_036258135.1 Jatrophihabitantaceae bacterium
TTCGGCTCGCGCGAGGGGTTGCTCTCGGCCGTCGTCGACCGCGTGGAGAGCGAGCAACGCGCGCACCTCGCCGCGCTCCTGGCCGAGGTCGGCGACACCGGCGCTGATCCGGTCGCCCAGGGCCTGCGGTTCTGGCGGGCCGTCACCGACGCCGCGCTGATCTACGGGCCGCTGTTCTTCGAGCTGTCCAGCCACGCAATGTTGGACCTGCCTTACGCCGCCGCGCTCCGACCCGGCCTCGTCGAGTCCTGGCTGGGCCCCCTCGCCGAGGGCTGGAAGATGCTCGGCTATTCCCCCGTCGCGGCCCGCCGGCAGGCCAGGATCGATCTGGCCGTGGCTCGCGGACTGCTGCACGACCTCCTGATCACCGGCGACCGCGCCGCCGTGGACGCGGCCATGGAACGTTACGTCGAGCTGGTCGTCCCGTCCGGTGAGATCACCCCACGAAACCGCTCCGCACGGAACGCTCCGCGCTTTCCCGGGGGACCCCGATCCATGTGGACCGGTTAATCGTGTACCGGTGAGCGGTCAGACGGTCAGCGGCGACGTGACTTCTGCACCAGCGTGGTCACGATGTCCAGCTGGTTCAGCAGCGTCGTCATGCGGGCGAACGCGGTGCGCGCGTCCCGGCCGTCGACGGCGTCCTGGACCGCCTGCCACGAGCTGGCTACGTCGAGGCCGACAGCGGTGCGCCGGGCCGCCGTGACGCCGTCCACTGTGGCGCTGAGCGCGTCCCGGTTCGCCACCAGGAACCGCAGGTAGGCGGCCAACGAGACGGTCTTCGCCGATGCGAGTTCGCGCGCCGCCGCGGCCACGTCCGCCGCGCTGTCCAGCTTGAACTGAAGGTTGAGCCGTTGCATGACCGAGCCGGCGAACAGCAGAAGTTCCTTCAGCGCGCGCGTCGCGGTGGCGGCGACGAGGTTCACCCGGCACCCGTTGACGATCTTGTCGTCCACGACTTCGAGGAAGTCCACCGGGAACTGTTCGCGGGTCTTGCCCTTGAACGCGTCCACGCCGAACGCCACCCACCGGTACTCACCGGCGCGCATGCCGAGCAGCTCGATCCGCATGTCCGGCTTGAACGCGACCGCCTGGTCGCCACCCTGTACCTGCACGGTCGGGTTGGCCAACGACTTAAGCACTTTGGGGTCGGCGCGCAGCCCGAGCACGAAGTCCCGCGGCTTCTTCGACGCGTTCCGCACGACGAAGTAGTGGATCGAGCCGAAGCCGGACATCCCGTAATGCACGGACATGTTCCGCTGGCCCTTGTTGTTGTCGTTGATCACCATCAGGTCGGTGGTCGGCCAACCCGGCGTGTTGCCGTTCAGCCCGGGCGTGACGAACGGGTCGCTCGCTGTCGAGATCTGCGCACCGAGGCATAGGTGGGTGGAGCTCGTCGGCGCCAGCGTCCACGGTGCGGTGGCGATTGCGGTGAGGTCCGCGGCGCCGAACGAGACGGTCGTGGTGACGACGGACGCGTACGGGCTCCCGGTGCCGAACTCGGCGACCAGGAACTCCACGTCCACCGTCTCCGCGCTGCCGGCGGCGTTGCGCGAGACCCGGGCGAAGGCGAAGTTGCTCGCGTCGTTCTGCGGGTCCTCGTTCTGCGGCACGTCCGCGACGAACGTCGGCGCCACATTGCTGCGCTGGTTCCAGACGTCGCTGGTCGCGTAGAAAACCGGGTTGGTCGACGGCTCGAGCCCGGTGTCGTGGGTGGTCGCGTTGTCCGTCCAGTCCCGGACGTAGAAGTCCGACGTGGCCGGCGCGTCGAGTGCGGTCACCTTGAAGAAGTACGGGTCAATGGACGGATCGACCACGGTCACCCCGTCCAAGTCGAACAGCTTCTTCGCGGCGAAGTCGTGGTTGCGCAGGAACGTGACGCCCTGCGGGAAGTTGGCGAGATCCGGGACGTTGCTGGCGCAGAAGATGCCGTAGAAATCCTTGCCGAGGGCCATCAGGTGCTCGTAGTCGCCAAGATACGGCGAGCCCTGGCGCGGCGGCGCCTGCGACAAGGTGGTGCACAGCAGCGTGTCACTCCACGTGGTGCCGTTGATGGTCGTGCGGAAGTGCGTCTCCCACCGCTGCGTGGCACCGGTGCCAGTGAACTGCTGGTACAGGATCGCCACCATGCCAAGGCTGTTGATCGCCAGCGCCGGGTTCTTCCCGTTGCTTATCGAGAGCAGCGTCCCCGACCAGGTGACGCCGCGGTCCAACGAGCGGACCACGTTGATCGTGTAGACGCCGCCGACCCGAGTCGAGTACGCGAGGTAGACCGTCGAGCTATTGCGCAGATCGACGGCGATCGACAGGTCACCGCCCCAGCGCTCCTGACCGTTGGCAGGCACTCCCTGCCGGTTGAACGGGAAGGACAGGCCGGTCGCCGCCCGCCGGCCGGGCAGCGAGTCGGACGGGTCGGTCAGCGCCGAGAACGGCGTCGCGCCCGTCCCCCAGCTGTCGTCGCGTACCACGATCGCCTCGGCGTCGGTGATGACGAGGGTGTTCGCGGGGAAGCTGCCGGTCGAGGAGATCCAGCGGTAGAACGCCGCGTATATCGTCCCGTCAGGGTGGATGGCGGGACGGATCTGCGGGCCGTTCTGGCCCAACGTCGAACGACGCTCCACCCGCACCGACGCGAACGACGGTGAGGCGACGGTGGCGTTCAGGGTCTGCTCCACCGTCGCGGTCTTGCCGCCGGAAGCGTTGAAGTCGTTGACGCCGATATAGACGCGGTCTTTGCCGACATCGGGACCGCCCATTACCGTCGCTGCCTGGACGAACGGCTGGTCCTCGTTGGCCCGGGTCTCCAGCGTGGTCATCACCGTGGGGCTGGTCGCGTCGGGAGTACGGTGTACCTCGAAGGCACCGGTGGCGCCGTCGAGGATCCCGCTGAACAGCCAGTTCGTCGTGCCCGTGAAACGCATCGTGATGTCCCCGGTGCCGATCGAGCCGGCGCTCGGGACGATGCTGTTCAGCGTCCAGGTGGCTCCGGCGTCGGTCGACAGGTAGAGCGGTGCGTTCGGCCCGCCCATCGGGTCCGGCGTGAACGCCGAAGCCACCATCTCCTTCGGGTTGGCCGGATTGATGGCCAGGTTGGGCTCGCTGTCCTGGTTGGCCTCCCCGCTCAGCGACTGCGGAACGATGTTGACGACGGTAATCACGGGACCCCTCCTGCCCGGTTGAGATCTCTCTTCCGTCTGCTCATTACTTCTGCAGCAGCGCCTTGACCCTGCCCAGCTCCTCCAGAGGGAGGTAGTCGTTCTTGTTCACCGCGGTGAGTGCGTCGCCGAGCTGCGGTAGCGCCGCGGCCGCCTTCGGTGCCAGCCCGTGCGAGCTCGGGACGGCTCCCCGGTGCAGCAACCAGATCCCCTGCTGGCCCTCGTGGTACTTCGGCACCTTCCGCCAGCGCACGTCGTCGCTGTCCGGGAAGACGACGTTCACCTCCCGGGTGCCCCGGCGGCCCTTGACCACCTCGTCCACCTTGATCGTCGCTTCGTGCCATGCCGGATCATGCTCGCTGATGTGCGTCGTGGGCACGTCGAGCGGACGCACCGAGGTGACCTCGCCGACAACGCCCATGTGCGCGGCGTCCAGCCGCGCGGCCAACGCGCTGTCCTTGGCCGACGACTGCTCAGTACGGCGCGCGACTGCGGCCGCGGACTGTTCCCGGGCCGCTTCGACCTTGACCGCGTCCACGGCGAGGCTGGCGCCGTAGATCCAGCCGGTGGCGTGGAACGTCCGGCTGCTTCCGGTCGGTGGGATGGTCATTCGGCCGAACCGCACGGTGATCTCCGAGCCGGCGATCGCCGTGAACATCGCGGGCGCAGCGACTACATGGTCGACGGCAACGATGGCCGTGTTGTTCGTCGCGATGTCGGGCATGGTGGCCGCTTTGGCCCTGACGACGTGTCCGATGAAGACCAGCGGGGCGGGCGCGGTTGCGGACCCTGACGTCCGGCGAGTGGCCATGAGCTGCCTCCAGAATGGGCGCCGGACTCGGGGGCGACTCCCGGGTTCAGCGCGGCCAGCTGCGCGCTGAGAATACGCCGGAACACGCGCCGGAGATACCGCAACGATTCGGCTGGCTGGTGTCCCAACGCCGCGGGCGTGCGGCTGGGCGTCGGAATTGTGTGACGAATTTCCGGCCGGGGGCACTAGTGATGGACCAGCCCGCTGTCGACCACCTCGAACGCGGAGCCGGGCACCGTTTTCAGCTGGTCGAGGTCGGTGTCGTTCCAGTGCACGTCGGTGGCGCCGGAGACGAACCAGTTCGCGCCGTTGTCGGCGACGATCATCCCGTAGGTCTTCAGGCACTGGAGGATCACTCGGGCGGCGCCGTGGAAGCGGGACAAGCTGAACGAGGCCTTGAGCCGAAACCGCGCGCCCATCGGAGGCACGTTCATGCTGCTGGTCGAGCCCGCTTGATGGGTGGCCGGGCTGATGTAGCCGCGCTCGGTCTGCGCGACGGTGAACCGCAACGCATGGGCGATGTGGCCGGTCTCGACCTCCTCGCGACGGACCAGTCCGGGCAAGATTGGCAGCCCGGCGGCGTCGGCCGACGTCCAGCCGGCCGGGCGCAGCGCGTTGGAACGCAGGTTGAACATCGCGCCGGACGCGGCCGACCATCCCGAGCCCGAGCGGGCGGCGCCGAACAGCTCATACAGATGGCAGTCGCCAGAGGCAACCAGTACATGGTGGTCGCTGCCGGCTTCGATCCTGGCTGCCGACGGGATCGGGTAGGGGCCGGTATCACTATCCGAGCCGTAGGCGGTGAACCGCACCGGCACCTTGGGCTGGCCCGCCGGCACGACGCTGTAGGGGAAGCCATACGACGGGTTCGATCCGAAGTCGGGGTGCAGGAAGCCCGTAGTTCCGACGCTGGCCACCCACGCCGCGGAGTAGCGACTGAGCGGGTCGTGCGAGATGTCGCGCCGCCAGGGATTGGTCGGCGGGAACAACGGGCACCCGGCCAGCGTCGGGCCGGTGGTGATGCGGTCCGGCGGGGCGGCGTGCGAAGGGCGGCCGGGTCCCGTGTGGCTGCCCGGGCGGGACGCGCTGGAAGTGGTGTGGCCGCTCATCGGCGGGGACGGGGCGGCCGAGGACGACGTCCGAGTGGCGTGGCCGCCGGTGCAGGCGGTCAGGCCGAACGCGGCCAGCACCGTTACAGCGATCAGCCGGCCACGTTGCACGGCCCGTGATTGCGTATGGTCCGGGTATGGCCGGTCGGTGGCGGGCGCGCGGGTCGGCCGCGGCGCTATGTGTCCTGCTCGGACTGACCGCGGCCTGCGGCTCGGGTGGCTCGCACAGCAACACGGCGAGCCACGCGCCGTCTGGGACGTCCTCGGCCGCGACCCAGCCGCCGCCGTCATGCCTGACGGATGCCGAGGCGCAGAAGAACCTCCGCGCCGTAGTCCTCCCGAGCGGCGACGAGCGACAGGCCGCTGAATGGGGATCAGGTTCGGTCGGCGTGCTCCTGTCCCACCAGTCCGACGGTGACCTCTGCCAGTGGCGGGACTACGCGCTGACGCTGGCGCATCGCGGGTACCGAGCCCTCGCACTGAGCTACCAGGACGCCACTCCGGACGAGGCCCTCGCCGCCGTAAACACGCTGCGAAAGGACGGCGCCAAGACCGTCGTCCTGCTCGGTGCGTCGATGGGCGGCACGCTCTCGCTGGCCACCGCGGCCAGGATGAGCCCGCCGCCGGTCGCCGTGGTCAGCCTGTCCGGACCCGCGGTCTTCAACTCCGTCAATGCCATGGCCGCAGTAAGGAAACTGCGCATGCCGCTGTTCTTCGCCGCGGGCAGCCTCGACCAGCCGTTCGCGTCGGACGCCCGCAGGCTCTACCGCGCCGCGACGCACGCCTCGACCCGCCGGCTGTTGATGGACGCCGAAAGCGGCTCGCATGGCGTCGCGTTCCTCGACGGCGGCAAGGTGCAGAAGGCGATGGAGGCGTTTCTGGCCAGGTTCGCGCCACCACGCGGTTGATCGTCGAGAACGAGCAGTCGGCTCCGACCTATGTAGGTCGAGGCGCACCCCGCGCCACCCTGGCGAACGAAGGAGACTGATCATGAAGTACGTCATCCTCATCCTGAGCAATCCCGAGCCCTGGGGCCACCCGACCTCCCGGTTCAGCGCGGAGGGCCGAGCCCTGCCGGACTCCTACCACGAGCAAGCGGACCGGGAGTTCGACAAGCTGCTGGCGGAGATCTCGGCCTCGGGCGAGCTGGTCTATGCCGACGCGCTCGCGGACCCGGCGACATCGACGCTGTACGGATGGACGCCCGAGGGGCACACCGCCACCGACGGTCCGTACGCGGAGACGAAGGAGCAGTTGGCCGGCTTCTTCGTCATCGACACCCAGACGCGGGAACGGGCCGAGGAGATCGCCGTCCAGTTCGCGCAGCCTGGCGGCACCGTCGAGCTCCGGCCGACGATGCAAGCAGGCGGCGACGACTGATGGCCGACAGCGGCCTGGACGCGGTGTGGCGCGGGTGCGCGCCCCGCGTCCTGGCCGCCCTCGTGCGGCGGTACGGCGACTTCGACACCGCCGAGGACGCCGTGCAGGAGGCAATGCTGGCCGCGTCCCGGCAGTGGCCGGAGACCGGTGAGCCGAACGACCCGACGGCGTGGCTGATCACGGTCGCGTCCCGACGGCTGATGGACCAGTGGCGCGCCGACCACGCCCGCGCCGAACGGGAGCAGTTGCTGGCGCGGCGCACCCCGCCGGACGAGCTCATTGCACCCGGAGCCGACCGATCCGCACCGGTGGACGACTCGGTGACCCTGCTGGTGCTCTGCTGTCATCCCGCTCTGCCCCGTCCCGCCCAGGTGGCGTTGACGCTGCGTGCGGTCGGCGGCCTCAGCACCGCCCAGATATCGCACGCGTTCCTCGTGCCCGAGTCGACGATGGCCCAGCGCATCAGCAGGGCGAAGACGCGGCTACGGCACGTGGGCGCGCGATTCACCGCGCCGTCCGCCGCCGAAATGCCCGACCGCGTCGCCGCCGTGGCTCAGGTCCTGTACCTGATCTTCACCGAGGGCCACATCACCACCGACGGCACCGGCCTCTATGACGTCTCGCTCACCGACGAGGCCATCCGGCTGACCCGTCAGCTGCACGCGCACCTGCCCGACGCCGGCGAGATCACCGGACTGTTGGCGCTCATGCTGCTGACCGACGCCCGACGGACCGCCCGGCTGAGCGTGGACGGCGCCCTCATCCCGCTGGCCGAGCAGGACCGAAGGCTTTGGGACCAGGCGAAGATCCGCGAAGGTGTGGCCCTCGTCGAGGCTGCGCTCCCGGCAGGGACGGTCGGGCCGTACCAGCTCCAGGCCGCGATCGCCGCCGTTCACGCCGGGGCGGCCCGCGCGCCGGACACCGACTGGGCACAGATCGAGACCCTGTACAGCATGCTGGAGCGCATCGCGCCGGGCCCGGTGGTGACGCTCAACCACGCCGTCGCCGTCGCCATGGTGGACGGCCCCACTGCTGGGCTGCGGATGATCGACCCGCTCGCCCAGGACAAGCAGCTGCGGCGCAACCACCGGCTTTACGCCGTCCGAGGCCATCTGCTCGAAATGGACGGCCAGCCGGAGGACGCGTGCGCCGACTACGCCACCGCCGCCCGCCTGACCACCAGCATCCCCGAGCAGCGCTACCTGAACGCCCAGGCCGAACGGATCGTGGCGGTCCCATGACCGAGCACTCAGCGGCGCGCGTCGGTGCGTTCGACCTGACTGATCAACCGCTTGAGTTGGTGGATCTCGTCGCGCAACGCGGCCCGGCCCGCCTTCGTCAGCGTGATCCAGGTGCGACCGCGCCTGCCGGCGTAGCCCTTCTCGATGGTGATCAGCCCAGCGTTCTCGAGGACGCTCAGATGTTGCGACAGATTGCCCGCGGTCAGCACGAGGTTGGTGCGCAGGAAGCCGAACTCGACGCGCCGGGCCTCGTGGGCAACGGTGAGGATGCCCAGGCGGACGCGCTGATGGACGACGTCGTCCAGCCCGTTCGCCGGATGATCGCTCATGCGGATGGTGGTGGCGGCGTTCGTTCCGCCAGGGCGAAGCCGATGCCAGCCAGCAGGAGGACGCTGCCGTAGATGACCAGGTGCGGGAGGAAGGACCACGGTGACCGGTGACGCAGAACCCAGCCGAAGTTGACCGGCACGAGCACGATCACCAGATAGCCGACGGTGACGACGAACAGGGCGATACTGCGCTCGACCCAGGCGAGTACCAGCAGCGCCAGCCCGATCGCGGCCGCCGGCCCGATCAGCCGATACAGCGACCTCGGGCCGCCGACTGTCGGATGGCGCGCCGCCCAGAGTGCGGCGACGGCGACCATAACGGCGATGACGATGCCCACGATGACGTACGGCAGTACCCGCGTCCCGACGCCACGCCCCCGGGCCCGGTGCAGCGAAAACGCCGCGATGGCGACGTATGCCAATACAAGCGCGACCGGCCAGTACATGAAGGCCGGACTCGTGTAGACCGAGCAGACGCGCCCGTTCGGCACCGCCTGGCAGGTCAGCACGCGGTGGCCGTACCGGTCGACGGGGATGGCCGCGAACGTCACGGCCGCGAAGACCAGCAGCGGGAACCAGATGGCGCGCTGCTCGGCGCGCACCCGACGAGCCAGCGAACGAGACCCGGACAGCAGTTGGCGCGGATCGCTACTCACGCCAATTATGTTTGCACTACAAACCGTTCTGCGAAAGAGATTAGCGGGCGCTTGTGAGTGAATCGTGATCTGGCTTGGTGGTAGTGGCGGTTGGGCCCGAAGAAGCATTCGTGGGAACGGGCCAGCTCCTCGCGCCGGTAGTGTTCCAGCGGCTTGCGCCGCTCGTCGCGGGCACGCCGGCGGCGCTTGAGCTCGAGCCAGTCGGCCAGACCGTCCGCGGCGGCGATGTGCTCCGCCTCGGCGACAACTCCGCCCTGGAACTCCTCCGCGGTAGGCCCGAACGTCGCGTCCAACATCCCGATTTGAAGAGCGCGACGGGTACTGATCGGCGTGAACGGCGCCGTGGTCAGTTCGGCCGCCATCGGACTGCCCAGCCGTCGCGGCAGGAGGTAGGTCCAGTACTCCGATCCGTACAGACCACCCATGTGCTGGTAGTACGGGTTGAGCACGATCCCGTCCCGAGCGACAACCCGGTCCGCGGCGAGCGCGAACGCGACTCCACCGGCGGCGACGTCCCCGCGTAGCGCCGCGACGACGTAGTGCGTGTTGGTGGTGACCACGTCGCGCACGACGTCGTTGATGGCGTGCAGGTTGCGCCACGACTCGAGCGCCGGGTCGGCGGCGACCTCGATGACGTTGAGGTGGATTCCGGTGCTGAAGAAGTCTCGCCCACCCATCAGCGCGATCACCCGGGTGGTCCGGCAGCTTTGCGCGTAGCGGTACGCCTCGCGCAATCGCCGGCACTGCTCCGTGCTCATGGCACCGTTGTAGAAGTCGAAGTAGAGGTAGCCCACCCCATTGGCCTCGTGGTAGACGATCTCCCGGAAGGTATCCGCGGTCGGCTCGTCGAATCGCAGATCGATGCGCACTGGTAGTTCCGGCACGTCCACCGGTACGCAGGCGCGGACGAGCGCAGTGACCGCGGGCAGCTTGATGTAGGTCCGCTCCTGGGTGTTGCGCTGCTTCAGGTGACTGATCCACACCGCCCCGTCGACCGTGGCGCGGCAGACGGCGCCGTGGCGTTGCGCCAGGATCTCGCCTGGATTGCCGCGCAGCGTGGCTTCCGGATGTGCCCCGAACAAGTGGAACTGCGTGCCGCCGATGGAGTCCAGGACGCCGGGCTGCCCGTCGCCAGCTCGGATCTTGCGGAGCACCACGTCGGTGGAATCGGCGCGCCAGTCGATGGTTCGGACGTCTTGGCGCATCAACGGCCGTTCTTGCCCGGTCGCGGACCGTGTCGCCGAGGCTGGTGCTCCCGCTCCGGCGGCCACCCTGGTGACGGCCTCGACCAATGCGTCGATCCCGGCGTACCGCACCTCGTGTCGGTAGAGGCTGCTCTTGGTCACCGAGCGGCGCGTGAAGGTGCGCGACGCCCAAACCGTGCCCGCGTCGAACTCGCCGTTCGCCTCCAGGACGGTGACGCCCCCCTCCGGGCAGCCGAGTTCGATGGCCCAGTCGATGGCCGACGGCCCCCGATCGCCCTCCGGTCCCGGGTGCAGGACCAGACACAGGTGCTGGGACCAAACCTCCTCCGGGATCATCTTCGTCAGCATCGGGCAGACGATCAGATCGGGTTTGTGATCACGGACGGCGCTGACCATCGACTCCGGCGAGGCCACAACGGCGACCGTCACGTCGTGCCCCAGGTCGGTAAGGGCGACCTGGGCAGCCTGGCTCAGGCCGCCATGGGCGGAGACGAGGAACAGCAGTCGGAGTGAGCACCGCGGCGATACAAGATCCACGCAACGAGGAGCCTCGACTGCCTCGTCTGATACTCGCCGTTGGCACCTCCTATGACCGATCACAGGAGGCGCCCGACGACGTCTACTTGCCCATGCCGGCCTCTACCCCAGTCACCTTCAGGTTCTTGTCGAACTTGACGGTCACCTCGGTGCCGTCGGCCTTGGTCATGTGGGCTTCGTACGTGGCGTCACCGGAGTCCGTCTCCACGCGATACACGGTGCCTCCGGGTACGGCCTTCGATGCGGCCGCCCTGAGCTTGGCCGCGAGGGCCGCGTCGACCGATTTCTCGTCAGAACGCACCGGATGCGAACCGTGCCGGTTGGCCGGAGGCTGGCCGTTCGGTGCACTCGGCGCTGAGGTCGACGTGCCCGCCGATGTCGATGTTGACGGCGAGTTGGTGGCGGCGTTCGCACCGATGGCGCCGGCGATGATGGCGCCGGCCGCGAGACCGGCGCCCACCAAGGCCAGCTTGACGCCGACCCCCGTCCAGCTGCGATCAGGCTTGCTGCTGTCGTCGTGCATGATCCCTCCCTCTGCGGGGCGGCCGCTCGGAACGACCGCTTTGTCGTACGCCATGGCGGCGCAGGACCAACGGTCGACGCCGGGCGCTATGGCTGCGATAGGACACCGTCAAGCCGCGGCTAACCCCGGATGAGGACAAGCGGTGCGGTCGATGAGAGCCGGGCGGGTTCAGGCGGCGGTCGGCACATGCGACTGGGCTCAGCCGATCTTGAACTTGGCTGCCGCGACGTGAATGGCCTCGGCCGCCTCCGCCGGCGCGCCCAAGGTGTCGAGGCCGAGCAGCGCAGCACCGACGACCGGCGCCACCTCGGCGACGACGCAGTGCGCCCGCGGAACTCGTTCGGCAAGGCCGGATTCAACAGCCGCCATGAGTGGCTGGTGGCCCGCGGTGAGCACGCCTCCGCCTAGCACGACCGGCGTGGCGGCGTCCGTCAGCCCCAGACGCTCGATGAGGGCACCGGCCATAGTGACCACCTCCCCGGCCATGCGGTCGACGAGCTCGGTGGCGACGGCGTCGCCGGAGGCGGCCGTCTCGAACAACACCGGGCTCAGGTCGAGAAGGCGACGCTCCGGGATCGCGCCCGTGCTGACGGCCACGCCGACGTCCGCGGCCCGGTCCACGCCGAAGAAGTCGGCGACCGCCCGGGACAATGTGGTCGGCATGCCCCGGCCGTCTTCGCCCCGGATCGCCAACCAGAGTGACTCCCGGCCCAGGGTCGCTCCCCCGCCCCAGTCGCCGGTCAGGTAGCCGAGAGCGGGAAAGCGCTCGATCCGCCCGTCCGGCCCGACACCGACCGCGTTGATCCCCGCTCCGCACACGACCGCGACGCCCCAGCCGTCGGGCGCGGCGACGCGCAGCAGGGCGAGCGTGTCGTTGCCGACCTGGACGTCGCTGCTCCACCGGCGGGCCCGGATCTCGCTGCCCAGGGCCTCCTCTTCCTCCGGTGAGTCGGCACCGGCCAGGTAGGCAGAGACCAGCCGGACCGGCCCTTCGACCCCGATCAGCAGGTCGGCCATGACGCGGTCGAGGACCCCCATCGCCACCGTGAGCCCTTCCACCTGAGGGCGGAACCCGCCGCCACGTGCCCGACCGAGCAGGTTGCCGGAAGTGTCGACGAGAAGAGCATCGATCTTGCTGTTGCCGGCGTCGATCGCGGCTACCAGTTCGGCACGCATCATCCGGCCCACGGGAGGAATTGCCGGTTCACCGCGATCAGCCGGTCCGCCAGGTCCTGGGCGAGGTCGTATTGGCCGACAAGCGGGTGGGCCAGCAGGGCCTTGACGACCCGGTCCGCACCGCCGCGGCGCGCAGCGTCCAGGGCGAGCTCTTCGTAGCCGGCGACGTGCGCGACCAGCCCGGCTTCCGCGGGCGGCAGCGCGCGGCCCGGCTCGACGCGGATGCCGGCGCTGTCCACCCTGGCGGGCACCTCGACGACCGCGTCCGCGGCCAGGTTCGGCAAACGTGAGCCGTTGCGTACGTTGACTACATGCCGCCCAGGCGCCTCGCCGAGAAGAGCGGCCACCAGCTGGACCGCCGCTTCGCTGTAGTACGCGCCACCGCGACGCGACAGGAGCTCGGGTTTCTCCTCCACGGCGGGGTCGGCGTAGATCCGCAACAGCTCGGCCTCGATCTCGGCGACGACCTCGGCCCGGCTCGGCTCGGCCTGCTGCTCACGGACCACCTCGTCGTGGCAGTAGAAATACCGGAGGTAGTAAGACGGCACGGAGCCGAGCTGGCGGAGCAGCTCGAGCGGCATATGCACCTGAGCCGCCAACTCTGGGCCGTACCGGCCAAGCAGCTCCGGGAGCCGATCGACGCCGCCCACCGTCACGGCGCGCTCCCAGGTCAGGTGGTTCAGGCCGACGTGGTCGAGCACCACCTCGTCCGAGGGCACACTCAGCAGCTCGGCGAAGCGCCGCTGGAATCCAATGGCGACGTTGCACAGCCCGACGGCGCGATGGCCGTCGTCGAGCAGCGCACGGGTGACGATGCCGACCGGGTTGGTGAAGTCCACGATCCAGGCGTGGGGGGCGCGCCGACGCACCCGCTCGGCGATGTCGAGCACTACGGGGACGGTCCGCAGCGCCTTGGCCAGCCCGCCGGCACCGGTCGTCTCCTGGCCGATGCAGCCGCACTCCAACGGCCAGGTCTCGTCGGTGGCGCGGGCGGCCTGGCCGCCGACGCGCAGTTGGATGAGGACGGCGTCCGCGCCCTCCACCCCCGCCTCGAGGTCGGGGTCGGCGCGCACCTTCGTCGGCGCGTCGAGACGGCTCAGGATCCGCTGCGAGACCCCGGCGACGAGCGCGAGGCGGTCTCGGGCCGGGTCGATCAGGGTGAGTTCGTCCACGGCCAGCACGCCCCCCAGGCGGCCCAGGCCGTCGGCGAGCTCCGGCGTGTACGTCGACCCGCCGCCGACGACGGCCAGCTTCATCCCTTCACACCCGTGAACGTGACGCCCTGGATGAACGCTCGCTGGGCAAACAGGAACAAGATGAGAACCGGCGCGGTCACCATCAGCGTGGCCGCCATCGTCAGGTTCCACTGGACGTGGTGCAGTCCGCGGAACGAGGCCAGCCCGAGCGACAGGGTCCAGTTCGTCGGGTTTTGGCTGGCGAACACGAACGGACCGTAATAGTCGTTCCAGGCGTAGAAGAACTCGAAGAGGCCAACCGCGGCCAGAGCTGGCTTGATCATCGGCAGTATGACCCGGGTCAGGACGCCGACCTCCGAGCAGCCGTCGACCCGGGCGGCGTCCGCGTACTCGCTCGGAATGCCGATGAGGAACTGACGCAACAGGAAGATGCTGAAGGCGTCGCCGAACAACGTGGGGATGATCAACGGCCACAGCGTTCCGGTCAGGTGGAAACGCGCCCAGATGATGTACAGCGGGACGACCGTGACCTGCGGCGGCAACATCATCGTGGCGATCACCGCCAGCAGCAACAGCCGACGGCCGCGGAAGCGCAGCCGGGCGAGTGCGTAGGCCACCGGAACGCTTGACACCAGCGTGAATGCGGTGGCCAGCACCGCGTAGAAGAGGCTGTTTCCGAGCCAGCGCAGCATCGGCGCCTCGCGAAAGACCTCAGCGAAGTTGCTCCACTGCCACTCCCGAGGCCACAGGGTGCTGGTCAAGGCCTGTTCATCGGTCATCACCGCGGTGAGGAAGACGAATACCAAGGGCAGCACGAACGCGATCGCGACCGCGATGGCGACCGCGTTCTGCGCCACCCACGAGAGGAACTCCTTCCGACTGCGCCGCCGTCGCGCCGCCACGTGCCTCGAGCCCAACCCGCGGGGCCGCACCGAGCGCGCAACGATCGTCATTCCACGTCTCCGGTGAACGATCGGGCTTCCCGCAACAACACCCCGGTGACGAGCATGGCCACGACGAACAGCAGCACCGACAACGCACTGGCGTACCCGAGATTGAACTGGCGGAAGCCCTGCTCGACGATCCACTGCGGATAGGTCAGCGTGGCGCCCTCCGGGTAGCCCGGTGGTTGCGTCGTGCCGGGCAGGTCGGTGACCCCGCTGGCCACCTTCCCGGCCACCTCGGCCTGGGTGAAGTACTGCAGCGTCTCGATGATGCCGACGATCGTGGCGAACAGAAGGACCGGCGAAATGGCCGGCAGGGTGACGAAGCGGAACCT
>DATAEG010000006.1:0-11028 GCA_036258135.1 Jatrophihabitantaceae bacterium
GCGGCCGCAACGGATACCATCGGAACATGACCGTGCGTCCCGCCCAGCTCCGCCCGTACGCCACTGCGTGGCGTCCAACCGCCGGGGCGGAGCAGGGCTCGATGAGGAAGCGTCGTCTGCTCCTTAGGTAGCGGCACCGAGCGCACGCTCGCTGCCGCCAGAGCCCTTGCCCGGACGATCGCAGGGGCTCTTCGCATGTCTGGCGATCCACCAGCAGACGACCGACAAGGAGTACTTCTATGGACGAACCGACCGGCGCCCAGGCGGCCACCGACGAGCCGCCGTATCGCTACACCGCGGCCCTGGCGGATCAGATCGAACGGGCCTGGCAGGCACGGTGGGAGGCCGAGGGGACCTTCCACGTGCCCAACCCGGCCGGCCCGCTCTCCGACGGCTTCGGCGAGGTGGCCGACCGTCCGCACGCCTTCATCATGGACATGTTCCCGTATCCGTCCGGCGAAGGGCTGCATGTCGGGCACCCCCTTGGCTATATCGCCACCGACGTCTACGCGCGCTACCTGCGCATGCGCGGCGACAACGTGCTGCACACCATGGGCTTCGATGCGTTCGGGCTGCCGGCCGAGCAGCACGCCGTCCAGACCGGCACCCACCCGCGGACGACCACGTACGAGAACATCGAGGTCTTCCGTCGTCAACTGCGGCGCATGGGGTTGGGCCATGACGAGCGGCGCTCGATCGTCACCACCGACCCGAGCTACTACCGGTGGACGCAGTGGATCTTCCTCCAGATCTTCAACTCCTGGTACGACGACGCGGCGCAGAAGGCCCGCCCGATCAGCGAATTGATCGAGGAGCTGGACGTGGGCATCCGCGAGCCCGGCGACGGCAGCGTGTGGGCCGAGCTGGATCCCGTCGAACGTCGCATCGTCGTGGACAATCACCGGCTGGTCTACCGCGCCGAGTCGATAGTGAACTGGTGCCCCGGGCTGGGCACCGTCCTGGCCAACGAGGAGGTCACCTCCGAGGGCCGCAGCGAGCGGGGCAACTTCCCGGTGTTCCGCAAGCCGCTGGTGCAGTGGATGATGCGCATCACCGCGTACGCGGACCGGCTCAACGACGACCTGGACCTGATCGACTGGCCGGACAAGGTGCGCACGATGCAGCGCAACTGGATCGGCAAGTCGGTCGGCGCGAACATCCGCTTCCCTACCGCGGTGGGCGAGCCCATCGAGGTGTTCACGACCCGTCCGGACACCGTGTTCGGGGCCACCTACATGGTGTTGGCGCCCGAGCATCCGCTGGTGGAGAAGCTGACCGCCGACCGGTGGGCGGACGGCATCCCGTCCGTGTGGATGGGCGACGCGCCCGACCCGGTGACGGCGGTAACGGCTTACCAGCAGTTCGCGGCGGGCAAGTCGGAGCTGGACCGGCAGGCCGACGCCAAGCAGAAGACCGGCGTCTTCACCGGCGGCTATGCAACCAACCCGGCCACCGGCGGCCAGATCCCGGTGTTCGTCGCCGATTACGTGCTGATGGGGTACGGGACCGGCGCGATCATGGGCGTACCGGGCCAGGACGAACGGGACTGGGCGTTCGCCGAAGCCTTCGAGCTGCCCATCGTGCGCACCGTGCAACCGCCGGTCGACTTCACCGGCGACGCCTACAACGGCGAGGGTCCGGCAATCAATTCGGCCAACGAGAACGGCCTGGACCTGGACGGGCTGACCGTGGCCGAGGCCAAAGCGGCCACCATTGCCTGGCTAGAGGCACGCAGGTTCGGGCGGGCCGCCACCACGTACCGGCTGCGTGACTGGCTGTTCAGCCGGCAGCGGTACTGGGGTGAGCCGTTCCCCATCGTCTACGACGAGACCGGGCTGCCCGTCGGACTGCCGGACTTCATGCTGCCGTTGGAGCTGCCCGACACGACCGAGTTCGCGCCCCGTTCGTTCGACCCGGAGGACGCCGACTCCGAGCCGGAGCCACCGCTGGGCCGGCTGACCGACTGGGTCAACGTCGAGCTGGATCTGGGCGACGGGCCGAAGCCATTCACCCGCGAGACGAGCACCATGCCCAACTGGGCGGGCTCGTGCTGGTATGAGCTGCGCTACGCCGACCCGGTGAACGACGAACAGGTCGTCGATCCCGCGATCGAGAACTACTGGATGGGCCCGACTCTCGAGCGGCCGCTCGGCGGTGTGCAGCTGTACGTCGGCGGCGTCGAGCATGCCGTGCTGCACCTGCTGTACGCCCGGTTCTGGCACAAGGTGCTGTACGACCTGGGCTATATCACCAGCGCGGAACCGTTCCACCGCCTGGTGAACCAGGGCTACGTGCAGGCCTACGCGTACACCGACGCACGGGGCGCCTACGTCCAGGCCAATGAGGTGCTGGAAAAGGTCGACGGCACGGAGATCACGTACTGGTACGACGGCGAAGAGGTCGAGCGCGAGTACGGGAAGATGGGCAAGTCGCTGAAGAACGTGACGACGCCCGACGAGATGTACGCGGCGTACGGCGCCGATACGTTGCGGCTGTTCGAGATGTTCACCGGACCGCTGGAACAGTCCCGCCCATGGGATACCAAGGCTGTGGTCGGATCGTTCCGGCTGCTCCAGCGCATCTGGCGGGTGGTGCTGTCGGAGGAGACCGGCACGGCACACGTCAGCGATGATGTGGTCCCGGACGAGCTGAACCGGCTGCTGCACGGCACCATCGCCGCGGTGCGCGAGGGGCTTCGGACTCTGCACTTCAACACGTCGATCGCCCGTCTCACCGAGCTGAACAACGCGCTGACCCAGTCCTATCCGGAAGGGGACGCGCCACGTGGCGTGGTCGAGCCGCTCGTGGTGATGCTGGCACCGCTGGCCCCGCACGCCGCCGAGGAGCTGTGGTCTCGGCTGGGCCACAACACCTCGTTGGCGTGGCACCCGTTCCCCGAGGCCGATCCGGCGTGGCTGGCGGTGGACACCGTCGAAGTGCCGGTACAGGTCAACGGCAAACTGCGCAGCGTGATCGTCGCGCCGGCCGACGCGGACGCCGCGACACTCGAGGCATTGGCGCGCGCCGATCAGAAGGTGGACGCCGCATTGGCCGGGCGCGAGACGAAGCGGGTCGTGGCCGTGCCCGGGCGGCTGATCAACTTCGTGGTCTGAGACGCCCGACAGCGTCAGCGCACGGCGAACAGCACCAGGCTGGCCGCACCGGCGACGAGGCAGTAGACGCCGAACGGACGCAGCGAGCCGTGGCTGAAGTAGCGGGTGAGGAAGCGCACGGACAGGTACGCGGCGACGCCGGAGATCAGTGAGCCGAACAACACCTGCCCGCGGATGCCGTCGCCTAACGGGCCGGTCAGGTCACCGAGCTTCAGCACGCCGGCTGCGAAGATCACCGGCGTGGCCAAGAGGAACGAGAAGCGCGCCGCATCCTCGCGGGACAGCCCGCGCAGCATTCCACCGACCATCGCGATGCCCGACCGCGAAATGCCGGGGGCCAGGGCGCAGATCTGCGTCGAGCCCACCAGTACGGCGTTGCGGGTAGATAGCCGGGCCACCCGCCGGTCGGAGTCCGGCCCGGACACCCGTTCGTCCACGTAGGGGATCGACGGCTCACGGCGGCGCAGCCGCTCGCCGAGGAAGAGCAGCAGGCCGTTGACCATCAGGAAGCAGGCGGCGGGCACCGGCCGTCCAAGCGTGGTCCGAAGCCAGTGCTCGAACAGGAGGCCGACGAGCCCGACCGGAATTGTGGCCAGCACCAGCAGCCAGGCCAACCGTTGGTGCGGGGTGCGTACCTCCCGGTGGAGGATGCTGGTGGCGAACCCGCCGACTATGCGCAGCCAATCCCGCCAGAAGTAAATGATCAAGGCGATCGCGGTGGCCACGTGCAGCCCGACGATGAACGCCAGGTACGGCGACTCGGGCGTGCTCACGTTCAGGTTGCGCGCCCACGAACCGCCGACCCAGGCAGGGACGAGCACGGCGTGGCCGAGGCTGGATACCGGGAACAGTTCCGAGACGCCCTGCATGGCGCCGATGACCCCGGCCTCCAGCCAGCTCAGTTGATGTGTCACGTCGCGAGGATGCCGTATCCGGACCGCGCAGCCTGCCTGCCTCACAGCCTGGTGCAGGTTGTCGGCCGCGCGGACCGCGCTTTACTGTTCGGCGCATGACGGTCGCGGTGGTGACGGACTCGACGGCTGACCTGCCCGCCGACCTCGTTACCGAACACGGCGTGCGGATCGTCCCGCTGCGCATCGCGATCGACGGGCGGACCTCCGTCGACGGAGTGGACATCGGCCCAGACGAGGTGGTCGAGGCGCTGCGGGCGAAGCGGACCGTCTCGACTTCCCGGCCCTCACCGGGTGACTTCGTCCATGCATATCGGCAGGCCCTGGACGCCGGTGCCGACCATGTCGTGTCGATACATCTGTCCGCTGAGTTGTCCGGCACGTGGGACTCGGCCCGACTGGCCGCGCAGGAGTTCGGCTACGGCGTCGTCCGGGTGGTCGACTCGCGCTCGACGTCGATGGCGCTCGGCTTCGCGGTCATGGCCGCCGCTCGCGCGGCCGCCGGCGGCGCCAGTGCAGGGGAGGTACAGGACGCCGCCGTGGCCGCCGCGGACCGCACGTCGTGCCTGTTCTACGTCGACACGCTGGAGTACCTGCGCCGCGGCGGGCGGATCGGCGCCGCCGCCGCGATGCTGGGCACGGCCCTGTCGGTCAAGCCGCTGCTGCACGTCCGGGACGGTCGCATCGTGCCGCTGGAGAAGGTGCGGACGTCGAGTCGGGCGTTGGCCCGGTTGGTGGCGCTGACCGTTCAGGCGGCCGGTTCCGATCCGGTCGACATCGGCGTACAGCACTTGGCCGCCAAGGCCCGCGCCGACGAGGTGGCCGAGCGGTTGCGCGAGCAGTTGCCGTCAGTGCGGCAGTTGATCACTGCGGAGGTCAGCGCCACGGTCGGCGCGCACACCGGGCCCGGCGTCGTCGGCGTCGCCGTCGCGCGGTATTGACCGCAACAACCACCAGGCGCCGAGCACCGCGACCGCGAGCGCCGGGAGGGCCCACAGCCGGTCCTCGAGCCCGCGTCCGTCTGGCAGCGTGACCAGCATCTCGAACAGCGAGAGCGTGACGATGAGGCCGATCCCGACCGCGGACGACACCCCGAGGGCGAGGAACGGCAGCGCCCAACACAGGTACCACGGCTGGAATGTCTGCCCGAACACGATGGCCACGACGAAACCGATGCCGAGCAGGGCGAAGCAGTCGGTGATTCGCAGCCGGCGTAGCGCGAAGTACCAGAGCGCGAGCAGGATCACTGCCGCGGCCAGGCTGCCAACCGAGCGCCAGAAGCGGATCGTGTCGTTCAGCGCGGTCGCGTGGTGCACCCCGAGCCGCACCGCGTTGACGCTCATGCCTGCCAACGTCGGCAACGACTGCCAGTTGACGATCGAGTTGTCCGCGCTGGCCTGGCGCACCCACCCGATGCCGAGCCCGGAGAGCGCCGTGACCAGTCCGGCGGAGGCGAGGCCGCCGCCAACGGCCGCGGCGACGGCCTTGACCACCAGACCGACCGGCCGTCCCGTGCCACGTGCCGTCAGCCAGATCGGCACCACGAACGCTAGGGCGATCAGCGCCGGGAACTTGATCAGCGCGGCTAGCCCGATGAGGGCGGACCCGGCGACCAGGTCCGGCCAGGTGCCGCCTCGGCGGACCGCGACCGTGACCCCGCCGACGGCCAGCGCCGCCAGGACGAGGTCGTTGTGCCCGCCGACGGTGAGGAGAACGGCCAGGGGATTGGCCAGCGCCAGCCAGACCGCTCGATCGCCACGGAGCCCGAACCGGCCGGCCAGGACGTAGACGAGCCAGCTCAGCACCAGCAGCGCGGCGTACACCGGCAGCCGCAACAGGAACGTCCCGACCACGAAGTGAGGGTCGGTGAGCACGCCGCCCAGCCGGGCCGTCTCGATCCAGAGCGGCCCGTAAGGCGAAGGCATGTGTAGCCAGCGCGCGCTCACCTCGGAGCGGATGGCGGAGTCGAGCACGGCGGGGGAGTCGCGGTAGGGATCGAAGCCGCTCTGCACGAGCCAGCCGTGTGCCAGGTACACCCACAGGTCGCGACCCATCGGCATGCTGATCAGCATGGGCGCCGCCCAGGCCGCGATCAGTGGCCGCAGCTCGATCTGCTGGGCGGCGGCAAGGACGTACCGGCCGAGAGCCAGCCACGCGCCTAGCAGCAGCGCCAGGCCGGCCAGGTAGACCGTGATCGCCACCCCCGAGTGGGGCGGCAGCCAGGACAGCACGCCGGGCTGGTTCGTGCGGAACCAGATCGGCACGCCGCCTACCCACCACGACGACACCGCGACCAACGTTGTCCCGGCGGAGCCGGCAAGCGTGAGCCAGCCGCGCCGGGTTAGCACCAGCGCGACCTGCCGGACAAGCTCGAGGTCAGCGTGTAAATACCCGGCACCGCGCCGACCAGCACGACCGCGTCGCCGTCACTCTGCTGCAGGCACCCGGCGGACGGCCCGGAGAGGGAGAGGAAGCGCAACGGCCGTACTCGCAGGGTCACGTCGCCGGCCTGCTGCACGTCGAACAGGATTCGGTCGCTCTGCGCCGAGATCAGGATCCCGGGCGAGTCCACGATGGGCGTGGGATCGATGACTTCGTAGAGCGTCCAGTGCGCGTTGGCCCATACCGGACGCAGGTACGGCAGCCCGGTCTGGATGAGCCGCTTCTCCTTGCCGCCGGTGAACGTGCCGCGGGAGTCGCTGATGGCCACGTACTGAGCCGCGGACCGGTCGAGGAAGGCGCGGTAGGCATCCGGCGTCGCGAAGTCGGTGTAGAACACGTCGCCGTTCAGTTTCGTGTCCACCTGCCGAAGCCAGCCGCGCGCCAAAGGCAGCCGGTCGGAGAGGAACGCGGCGTCCCAGTGCCCCGTTATCTCCGGGACCTCGACGCGTCCGGTCACCGGCGCGCGTTCCTCGATCGCCTGCACCAAGGGCGCGTAGTAGCTGGAGTAGGTCGCCGGCCGCCCCATGCCGCCGATAGTCCCGGCCAGGATGAACGGCTGGACGAAGTAGGCCAATATCCCGACCGCGGTCGCGTAGGTCCAGAACGGCACGCGCCACTCGCGCATCTGGCCGTCCATGCGCAAGTGAGCCAACAGGAGCGGCAGCCCGAACAGCATCGACAGCCGCAAGGAGTTGCTGCCGACGGGGCTGGACAGCGCGAACGAGCCGAGCACCAGGATCGCGCTGAGGATCGCACCGACACGGATCCGGCGCTGGTTGACGCATATCGCGACGAGCAGGCTCATGGCGATGCCTTCAATGGCCGTCTCGCGGTTGAAGATCTGCCGTCCCGGATCGGCGAAGATGACCGTGGTGGCGAACATCGGCAGAGCGGCGGAGACACCGAGCAGCAGGCCGTCGCGGACGGAGTTGGTCAGTATCAACGTGAGCGCGCACAGCCCGAGGAAGAGTGCGGCGACGGGGCTCGCGGCGGCGCCGAACAAAGTGAGCAGGACGGCGAGGGGTCGGCCGGCGCCGTCCCGTCGCGTCAAGGCGAGCACTGCCGCAAGGCCGAACACGACGCCCACCGCGAACGTGGTGCGTCCTTCGATCAGGTTGGCGGTGAGCGAGACTGTGGCCGTCATACCGCCCAGGAGCGGGTGCGGTGCCTTGGCGACGACGAGGAGGCGGCTGAAGATCGCGACGCTGCCCACCGTGGCCAGCGCGCCAGTGAGCTTGGCGCCGATTACGGCCATGAGGAACGGCGTCCACAGCGAATAGCCGAACGGCAACGTCCCGCCGAACCACCGGAAGTCGATCAAGTCCAGCGGATGGTCGCGGGCGAAGTCGGCGCGCGCGATCTGGGCGGAGAGATCGTTGCCCATGCGCGGTAGGAGCAGGTAGGCGAGACACAACGCCGCACAGACGGCGGTCGGGAGCCAGACGGCACGACTCGAGAGATCGGTCCGTGGCTCCGGGCGAGTGTGCGGTAGCGCGCGCGGCGAAAGCGTGTGCACGGCGCTGGTCACCGGACGATTCTGCCACCTGCCTCCGACTCTTCCGAACCCACGCACCGCAACTTGCCAGGGAGCGTTCGTCGTCCACAGCGGGTTCGCTGTGCACAGCTGCGCGGGAGGCCGCCCGTCGTCGGCGCGGGTCCGCCTAGCGTCCGCGCCATGCGCCGGAATCGACCTCCGCGAAACAGTCGCCGCGCCCGGGCGAGGGCCGATCAGCGGCTGACCGCTCTGGGGTTCGGTCCTGCGCAGGCGCCCGACGCGACCGTCTGTCCGAGGCATGTCCGCCGCCGGCGGGCAGTGCTCCCACGCGAGTTTCTCGGTCGTGTTGTGGCGGCCGTCTCGGGCCTCCGGCTGCGGGTGGTACCCAGCCGACGTGGTGTCGCCGGGGTGGCGCTGGCCGTGCTGTTGTCGGCCGGCTTCACCGGGTGGCGGGTGCTCGCGGCACGAGCACGCGCCGTTCCCGTGCCGGCGACGGCGTTGGCGTCCGCTGTCCCGTTGGTCGCCACCTCTGGTCGCACTGCGGTCTCGTCGTCCCGCGGGCCGTCCGGGCAGGTCGTCGTCGTGGACGTCGTCGGTCGGGTGCGCCATCCCGGCCTCGTGCGGCTGCCCGCCGGATCGCGCGTCGACGACGCGGTGCGTGCCGCCGGCGGCGCGGTGCCGCGTACCGACCTGACCGGGCTGAACCTGGCTCGCATCCTGGTGGATGGCGAGCAGATCGCGGTCGGGATCGCGGTGCGGGTTCCCCCGCCCGGAACGTCAGGGTCCAGCGGCGCTGGGGCGGGCTTGATCAACCTCAACTCCGCCACCGCCGAACAGTTGGACTCGCTTCCGGGCATCGGGCCCGTCCTGGCCCAGCGCATCCTCGACTGGCGTACTGAACACGGCCGCTTCGTCTCGGTCGACCAGCTGCGCGAGGTATCGGGCATCGGCGAGGCGAAGTTCGCGGACATCCGTGGGCTGGTGACGGTGTGACGCCGCTCCTGCGGCCCGGCTCTGTCGCGTCGGACCCGACGTCGGGATTCGATCTTCGCCTGGCGCTCGGTGCCGCAGCGGCGTGGCTCACGCTGCTCGGCTGCCGATGGTGCGCGCCAGCGGTCGCCCTAGCGGTGGCTGTTTTCGCTGGCGTAGCCGCTGCGGCGGTCGTCATCCTCGGCCCGGCAGCGGCGGCGCCGGTGGGTGCGGTCGTGGGATTGGGCGCGTGGTGTGTGGTGGGCATCCTCGTCCCGTATGACGTCCGGCTCTACGAGATTCGGCGCTCGCTGCCCGCTCGGCTGGCCGACGAGCGGCCGACCGTCGTGGCCGAATTCGTCCTCACCAGCGACCCACGTCCGATCCCGGGCGGTCCGGCCGGACTAGCGCGTCTAGCGATCAGCGCGTCGATGCGCGCCCTGACCTTGCACGGGCGGCGATGGGCCACGCATGTATCGGTGATTGCGTTCGTGCCGCAGGCGGGCTGGGCCGGACTGCTTCCGGGGCAGCGTGTGCAGGCCGAAGGACGTCTCGGCCCCAGCGGTGATCCGTTGGTGGCCGCCGTGCTCAGCGTGACCCGCGGGGCGGTGCCGCTCGGACGGCCACCGCCCTGGCAGCGCGCCGCGGGCCGGGTCAGATCCGGCCTTCAGGAGGCGAGCTCGGGGCTGCCCGGCGACGCCCGAGGACTGCTGCCCGGCTTAGTGATCGGGGACACCAGCGCCATGGACCCGGTGCTGTCGCAACGGTTCAGGGCCGCCGGGCTCACCCACCTGGTGGCCGTCAGCGGAGCGAACCTCGTCATCGTGGTCGGCGCGGTGCAGCTCGTGTTGCGTCGCATGCGCGCTCCGCCGTGGCTCAGCGCGGCGGTCGCCGGACTGGCTCTGGCCGGCTTCGTGATCGTCGCTCGAGCTACCCCGAGTGTGCTGCGGGCCGCGCTCATGGCAGCGATCGCCTTGGCCGCTGCGGGTGCGGGTCGACCACGGGCCGGTATCTCGCTGGTCGCTGCGGCGGTGCTGGGCTGCCTGGCTTGGCGTCCGGAGTGGGCCTCGGATCCCGGGTTCGCCATGTCCGTGCTGGCCACGGCGGCGCTCCTAACAGTCGCGCCCGCCTGGTCCGGCGCGTTGCGCAGGCGTCGGGTGCCGCCGGTGCTGGCCGAAAGCATGGCGACGGCCGCAGCCGCCCACCTGCTGACCGCCCCTATCATCGTCATGATCAGCGGCAGGCTGAGCCTGGTCACGGTCCCGGCCAACATGCTGGCCGAGCCGGCCGTCGCGCCGGCAACGCTTGCCGGCGTCGTCGCCGCGGTGTTGGCGCCGGAGTGGCACGCGGGTGCCCGGGCCGCTGCCTGGCTGGCCGGCTGGCCGGTGCGCTGGCTGGTCGAGGTCGCCGACACCCTCGGTGGCTGGAGCGCGGGCTCCATCGGCTGGCCCGAGACCGCCGCGGGCGCGTTCGGGCTGGTCGTCGTGGCGGCATCGGGCGTAGCGCTGGCGCGTACCCGCCGACTGCGCCCGGCGCTGGCCGCGGCCGCCTTGGTGGCGCTGGCCGTCCAGGTGCCAGTGCGGCATCTCGTCACGGCGTGGCCGCCGCCCGGATGGATCTTCGTGGCCTGCGACGTCGGCCAGGGTGACGCTCTCGTGGTCGCGGCCGCACGGCACGAGGCAGTCGTGGTCGACACCGGCCCGGATCCCGTCCTCGTCGACCGGTGCCTGCGCGATCTGCACGTGACCTCGGTGCCACTGTTGGTGATCAGCCATCTGCACCTGGACCACGTCGGCGGCATCGACGGGGTGCTGCGCGGTCGGCCGGTCGGCGCCGTGATCACCGGACCGCTGGCCGAACCTGAGGCCGGGCTCGCCGTCGCCGAGCATGCCCTCGGTCCGCGCCACCTGGTCCTCCGTGTCGCCAATGTCGGACTCCGGCTGGCCGTCGGCGCGGTCCGGTTGACGGTTCTGGCGCCCGCGGTGGCGTTCCGCGGCACTAGGTCGGACCCGAACAACTCGTCGCTGGTACTGCGGGCGGAGGTGCGGGGCCGGCGCATCCTGATGCCCGGCGACGCCGAGATTGACGCGCAGGAGGA
>DATAEG010000007.1:0-7941 GCA_036258135.1 Jatrophihabitantaceae bacterium
GCGGCTGGTTCTCCAGGTGTACGGGATGAGCCTGCTGACCGTGCTGCTCGTCGTGGCCATCGCGGTGCGAACGGTGACGTTCCCGGTCTAGGCACCCCACGAAGTCGCATCGCAAAGACCGCGCTGCGATTTCGCGGGGACCCCGCCCGTTGGGTCACCTAGTTCCGGGGCGGCCGCGGGCCGCATTGATGACCTCCAGCACGGACCCTGGGTCGGCGCCGAGCGCCCGCTGGCTGAGGACGATGAGGTCGTCGCCCAGGTCGATCTCCAGCGATGCCTGCGTGATCCCCAACCGGCGCCGCCGGTCGACGCGGATCGCGTCGATCGCCGTCCACGGATAGCGGCCGGAGCGCGTCGGCGACCGGACCACGACGCCGGACGCGGTGACCATCAGCCGCGGGGACCAGAGCAGGTCGGTGGCGGCCACCGCGGCTACGAACACGACTGCCACTCCGTAGAGAAGGTGACCGACCGGGTCGGCGGCGGTTGTCCGCCACAGGATGAGGAACACCAGGCACACCAGGATCAGCAGTCCGGCGGCCCACCGACTCGGCCGAAACGTCGCGATCGTCGATTCGGAGGTCATGGCTGCGTCCCGGTTATCCACGGCTGTGGACGAACCTGGGGAGAACTACACCTGTGTAATACCTAAGCGGCTCAGCGCCACCGGACCGCCATCACCAGTCCGACGACCATGAGCCCGAATCCGATGAGGAAGTTCAATGCGCCGATGTCCTGCATGAACGGGACGCGCTCGCCGGCGATGTAGTAGACGGCGATCCAGGCGAGCCCCAGCAACAAGACGATGCCCATCACCACCGGGTACCAGGCCGGACTGGGCCCGATGGCCTTGGCCCCCGACGGTGTGCCCAACACGTTCTTCGGCGGGGTGTACTCAGACTTCTTGCGGACCTTGCTCTTGGGCACGATTGCCTTCCTCTACTCGCCGATCGCGCGCGTCGACCCGTTCGGGTACGACCGGCGGCCGGAACGTCTCGCAGGTAGCCTAATCGCCGCGGCCGTGGGGCGGTGCCGTTCCGCAGTCAGCTGTCAGTCAAAGGTCTAGGACGCGAGGACGGGAGCCACGGTGGCCAAGCTGACGGCGTCTACCACGTGGCAGGTCCTGGTCCCGGTAGTCGCGTTCGTCGCCGGCCTGCTCTTCGCGGTCTCGGGGGTCGCCTCGCACGGCGCCGATCTGCGCGCCAGTTCCACCGCCGACCTCGCCGACGTCATCCGCGACACGGAGGCGAAGAACGCCGAGCTCGAGAAGACCGCGACGACGCTCGACCATCAGGTGCAGACGGAGACGTCGAACGTCGCCGCGTCCGACGGGGCGGTGGCGGCCGCCCAGCGACGCAGCGCCTCGCTGGAGGACCCGGCGGGACTGGTGGCCGAGCTGGGCACCGGGCTCGTCGTCGTGCTCGACGACTCCGACCGCACTCCGGATCCGGCCATCGATCCGAACGACTACGTCATCCACCAGTCCGACCTCCAGGCGGTGGTAAACGCGCTGTGGGCCGGCGGGGCTGAGGCGATGTCGATCGCGGGGCAGCGGGTGGTGGCCACCAGTGCGGTGCGGTGTGTCGGTAACACTCTTCTTATCAATGGCCTGCTGGTGGGCCGGCCGTTCCGGGTCGCGGCCATCGGACCGGCGGAGGCGATGCGCGCGGCGCTGGACCGGTCCTACGGTGTTGGCCTGCTCCGGCAGGCGGTGACCGCGCTCGGCGTCGGCTTCACCGTCGACGAAAGTGTCCGAATCACCGTGCCCGCCTACGACGGCCCGATCGGGCTGAGTTATGCAACCGTCCCCTGAGCTCCGTTGCCGAAGTCGAAGCATGACCTGTGAAAGTTGACGGCGTGCAGACCGCTGAGCTGCCCGCCGAGCCGCTACCGCCGTCGGGCATGTCCGGCGGCGATCGGATGCGCTGGCTGGCGCGCGGCCTCGGACAGACGCTCATCACGCTCGGCGTGGTGATGCTCCTGTTCGTCGTGTACGAGGTGTGGGTGACTAACATCTTCGCGCACGCGAAGCAGCAGGCCACTCGCAAGCAGATCGAGCAGAGCTGGAGCCAGGGCAAAGACCCCCTCAAGGGCAGCGACCGGCTCAAGCTGCCGTCCGGGCAGCAGGTCACCATTCCACTCGGCGTCGGATTCGCCAACCTGTACATCCCGCACCTCGGTAAGGACTATGCGTTCCCGATCGTCGAGGGCATCAACGATGCCGACCTGGAGAAGGGCGTCGGGCACTATCCGGGGACCGCCATCCCCGGCCAGATCGGCAACTTCGCGGTGGCCGGGCACCGCGTGGGCAAGGGCGAGCCGTTCCTCAACCTGAACCACCTGGGGCCCGGCGACGCGGTTGTCGTCCAGACCGCGAAGAACTGGTACGTCTACCGCGTAATGGGTGACGACGCGACCGGCAACGTGAGCGTCCGGGACCTTCAGGGCATCCCTGGTCGCGAGATCGTCTCGCCGAACGATGTGCAGGTCATCGATCCCGTCCCGGACAACCCGGGCAAGAAGCCGACGCGCGCGATCATCACCATGACGACCTGCCATCCCAAGTACAGCGCGAGCAGCCGGATGATCATTCATGCGCTCCTCGACCGGGCCGTGCCGGTGAGCGGGAAGGCACTGCCCAAGGAGCTAGGGGGAACCCTCTAGATGTATGTGTGGATTTGGCGGCACCTGCCGGGCGGAATGGCGGCCAAGGTGGTGCAGACGGCGCTGCTCGTGGCCGCGGTGTCGGCGCTGCTGTTGTTCGTGATCTTCCCGGTCATCGAGCCGCATCTGCCGTTCACACACGTCACCGTGAACCGGTGAGCTGACCATGGGGACGGCGCGAATCCTGGTCGTCGACAACTACGACAGCTTCGTCTACAACCTCGTCCAGTATCTCGGCCAGCTCGGCGCGGAGGTCGTCGTCGCGCGCAACGACGCAATCGACCCTCGCGACCTGCCGCGAATGCGCGTGGACGGGGTGCTCATCTCGCCCGGGCCGGGGACGCCGCAGGACGCCGGATGCAGCGTGCCATTTGTGGACGCGTGCGCCCGGGTGGGCGTGCCGATGTTCGGCGTGTGCCTGGGCCACCAGGCCTTCGGTGCCGCATTCGGCGGTGAGGTGGTCCGCGCTTCGGAGTTGCTGCACGGCAAGACGAGCGAGGTGCACCACGACGGCGTCGGCGTGCTGGCGGGGGTGCCGTCACCGGTCACGGTCACGCGGTACCACTCCCTCGTCGTCGATCCGGGCACCTTGCCGTACGAGATCGAGGTAACTGGACGCACGGCCGCTGGGCTGGTCATGGCCATGCGACATCGCTCACTGCCGATCGAGGGCGTCCAGTTCCACCCGGAGTCGGTGCTCACCGAGTGGGGACACCTGATGCTGGCCAATTGGCTCGCATCGTGCGGTTACCCGGCCGCGCCGGCGCAAGTGGCGCAGCTGTCGGCGGAGACTGCGGCGGTCCGGTCCACCGCGTGGTCCACGGGAGTGCCTGCCTAGGCCACCCGCGTCCCGCCGCGCCAGGTCTGGCTGACGAGTGGTACGCCCGGGCGGTAGGCCAGGTGCACGTAGCTCGGCGCGTCCACCACGATGAAGTCGGCTCTGAGGCCCGGCGCCAGGCGGCCGACGTCGTCGCGACGTAGGGCCTGCGCGCCGCCGCGGGTGGCGGCACGTACCGCCTCGGCGGGGGTCATGCGCATCTCGCAGACGGCGAGGGCCAGCGCGAGCGGCATGGACGTCGAATAGGCCGACCCTGGGTTGCAGTCGGTGGCGATCGCGACCGTGACGCCGGCGTCGAGTAACCGGCGCGCGTCCGGGTAGGTCGAACGGGTCGAGAACTCGGCCAGGGGCAGCAGTGTCGCGACGGTGCCGGACCCCGCCAGCACAGCCACGTCGGAGTCGTCGAGGTGAGTGCAGTGGTCGGCGCTGGCCGCGCCCAGCTCGACGGCGAGTTGCACCGCGTTGCTCGGCCCGAGCTGGTTGGCGTGTACCCGCAGGTCCAGCCCGGCGGCTCGGCCCGCCTCGAGGACGGTGCGGGCCTCGTCGACGTCGAAAGCGCCGCGGTCGCAGAAGACGTCGATCCAACGGGCGTAGGGTCGGCAGGCGTCGAGCATGGCGCCGCAGACCAAGTCGACGTACGCAGCGCGCTCAGTGTCCGGCGGCACGACATGCGCGCCGAGGAAGGTCACCTCCGGAGTTCGCTCGCTCGCCAGGCGGACCGAGCGCGCCTCGGTGTCGACGTCCAGGCCGTACCCAGACTTGCATTCGAATGTCGTCACGCCGGCGCGCAGGAGTTCGGCCTCGAGCTTCTCGAGATTCGCTCGCAGGTCGAGGTCTGTGGCGGCGCGGGTGGCGCGCACGGTCGAAGCGATGCCGCCCGCCGTGTACGCGGCGCCGCTCATGCGCGCCGCGAACTCGGCGCTGCGCTCGCCTGCGAAGACGAGGTGGGCGTGGGAGTCGACGAAGCCGGGCAACACCGTCCGCCCTTCGACGTCGACGGCCGCATCGGCTGCGGGGGCGTCTGCGGTTTGGCCGATCCAGGCGACCGTGGCGCCGTCGATGACAAGCGCCGCGTCGGCGATTTCGCCGAGGTCGTCGTCCTGCGTGGCCAGCAGGCCGATGCCGCGCAGGAGCGTGCTCAGCTGGCGCCTGCCTTCGCCGCCGCCTTTATCTGCTGCTTGTAGGTGCGCACCTTGGCCAGCGAGGCGTCGTCGACGACGTCAGCGACTGAGCGGAACACGCCGTCCGGACCGTAGTCACCGGCGGCGGCCTGCCAGCCGTCCGGCCGTACGCCCACCTGCTTGCCGAGAAGCGCCACGAAGATCTTGGCCTTCTGGTCGCCGAATCCCGGCAGATTCGCGATACGGCTGCGCAGCTCGGCACCGTCCTGGACGTCGGCGTAGATGTTCGCGGCGTCTCCGTCATATTGCTCGACGACGATCCGGCACAGCTGCTGGACCCGCTTGGCCATCGCGGCTGGGAAGCGGTGCAACGCGGGCGGCGTGCGGAAGATCTGCTCGAGATCGTCCGGGTCGGCGGCAGCGATCTTGCGCGCGTCGAGATCGCCGCCCATCCGTTCGGCGAGTACGGCCGGCGACGTGAACGCCTTCTCCATCGGGATCTGTTGATCAAGAAGCATGCCGATCAAGAGGGCGAGCGGGTCCTTGTCCAAGAGCGCATTCGCCTCGGGTGTGTACGCCAGATGCATAACTCGAATTGCACCACACGGCTGTGACCCCCTGGCCGAGGGAGAGGTTATGTCGGTCGAAGGGAAAGGTTTGGCCAGTCCGCACGGGTGTCGCCGTCATTTCCTCCCCCGCGGCATCGGGTGGGCGGTCAAACGGGCGGCTGCTCCTGCATCGGCACCCGAACGTTGCGCTCGGCGGCAACGTCGACCGCGCGGTCGTAGCCGGCGTCGACGTGACGGATCACGCCCATGCCTGGGTCGTTGGTCAGGACCCGCTCCAGCTTCTGCGCCGCGAGGTCCGTCCCGTCGGCGACGCTCACTTGGCCGGCGTGGATCGACCGACCGATACCGACACCGCCACCGTGATGGATCGACACCCAGGACGCGCCGCTCGCCACGTTGACCATCGCGTTGAGCAGCGGCCAGTCGGCGATGGCGTCGGAGCCGTCAGCCATGGACTCGGTCTCGCGGTAGGGCGAGGCCACCGAGCCGCAGTCGAGGTGGTCACGTCCTATGACGATGGGCGCGGAGATCTCGCCGTTGGCCACGAGGGAGTTGAACGCCAGACCGGCCTTGTCACGTTCGCCGTAGCCGAGCCAGCAGATGCGTGCCGGCAGCCCTTGGTAATGCACCCGCTCGCCCGCCATAGTGATCCACCGGCGCAGCGACTCGTTCTCAGGGAACAACTCGAGAATGGCGTGGTCGGTGCGGGCGATGTCCGCGGGATCGCCCGACAGCGCCGCCCAGCGGAACGGGCCCTTGCCCTCGCAGAACAGCGGGCGGATATAGGCCGGGACGAACCCGGGGAAGTCAAAGGCCCGCGCATAGCCAGCCAACTGCGCCTCGCCGCGGATGGAGTTGCCGTAGTCGAAGACCTCCGCGCCGCGGTCCTGAAAGCCGACCATCGCCTCGACGTGCCGCGCCATCGACTCCCGAGCCCGCCCGGTGAACTCCTCCGGCTTCGCCGCGGCGTACTCGTGCCATTCGTCCACGTCCACGCCGATCGGCAGATACGAGAGCGGGTCGTGTGCCGACGTTTGGTCGGTGACGATGTCGATCGGCGCCTGCTGCGCCAGGAGCGCGGGTACGACTTCAGCGGCGTTGCCGAGCAGGCCGATCGAAAGGGGACGACGAGCGTCGCGCGCCTCGACGGCCAGTCGCAGTGCCTCGTCGATCGACCTGGCTTCGACGTCGAGATAGCGGTGGTCGATGCGACGCTGGATGCGGCTGCGGTCGCATTCGACGCAGATGGCCACCCCGTCGTTCATCGTCACCGCGAGTGGCTGGGCGCCGCCCATACCGCCGAGGCCGGCGGTGAGCGTGATCGTCCCGGCCAGCGTGCCGGAGAACGAATTGGTCGCCACCGCCGCGAACGTCTCGTAAGTGCCTTGGAGGATGCCCTGCGTCCCGATGTAGATCCACGAGCCCGCGGTCATCTGGCCGTACATGATCAGGCCGAGCTTCTCCAGGCGCCGGAACTCGGCCCAGTTGGCCCAGTCCGGGACGAGATTCGAGTTGGCGATGAGCACCCGCGGCGCCCATTCGTGGGTGCGCATGACCCCGACCGGCTTGCCGCTCTGGACCAGCAGCGTCTCGTCGAGCGCCAGGCCTTGCAGAGCGCGCACGATCGCGTGGTAGCTCGGCCAGTCCCGGGCCGCCTTGCCGGTGCCCCCATAGACGACCAGCTCCTCTGGCCGCTCCGCGACCTCGGGGTCCAGGTTGTTCTGCAGCATCCGCAGCGGGGCTTCGGTTTGCCAGCCGCGCGCGGAGAGTTCCGTCCCGCGCGGCGCGTGGATCGTCGCCATACCCAACATGATGGACCCGCTGTCACCGCCAAGCGCTAGCGTCTTCGCGTGGAAATCCAGGACGCCACCGCGGAGCGCTGGGCCGACGTCGAGCAGGTGATGGCCGGGCCGGGCGACCCCGGCCGGTGCTGGTGTCAGTTCTTCCGACTGACCAACGCCGGCTGGCGCGAGACCCGGACCGCGGATCGGCGCGCCGCGTTGCAGGAGCAGGTGAGCGGTTCAGGTCCAGCGCCGGGCGTCGTCGGGTACGTGAACGGTGAGCCGGTCGGCTGGTGCGCTGTCGCGCCGCGCGCCGACTACGTGCGGCTGGACACCACGCGGGTGGCCCAAGCCACGGATGACGGCGACGGGGTCTGGTCCGTGACCTGCTTCGTCGTCCGGGTCGGGCACCGGCGCCGCGGGCTGGCCACCGAGCTGCTCGCCGGGGCGGTCGAGCTGGCCCGCCGGCGCGGCGCCACGGTCATCGAGGGCTATCCCGTGGATCCAACGGCACAGGTGCAGACGACGTCATCCGGGCTATACCACGGTGCGGCCAGCACGTTCGCCGCTCTCGGCTTCAGCGAGGTGGCCCGGCCAACACCAGCCCGTCCGGTGATGCGGCTGACCCTCTAGGACGGCACGACTTCCACAGCGCGGCGCAGCGCCGTGTAGCCCGCTACCAGCTCCAGGCGTTCGCGGCGGAGCAGCGGGTCGTCGGCCCGCGCCCCGGCCTCGACCCAGTCGTCGGACAGGTTCATCGCCTGCACCCGGTGTTCGGCCGCCGGCCGCAGCCTGGTTGGCAAAGAGGATGTACCAGGCGCCGATGAGGGCCAAGGTGTGGCACAACGCGCGGGAGTTGCAACGGGCCCGACTGGCCGGGTCGGACGCGTACCGCGCCCGACTGGCCGAACTCGAGGTGCTCAGCGCGGCGAAGATCGCCGATCTGCTCGCCCCCGGGCAGGTCGTGC
>DATAEG010000008.1:0-21072 GCA_036258135.1 Jatrophihabitantaceae bacterium
CGGTCTCGCCTCCGCCCTCGGCCAACCAGCGGTGCGCGGCGGTGTGCCGGAACTGGTGCGCGTGGAGTCCGTCGACGCCGATCGCACCCCCGCGGCGGCGCAGCATCAGGTGGATGCCGGACGGCCCGAGCGCTCCCTTGCCTTTCTCGGCCAGCCACAGATGGGGGAGCTGCGCTGCTCGGTCGCGTGCTCGTGCGCGCAGGTAGCGGCCGAGCGCCAGCGCGGTGGCCTGCCCGAACGGGAGCGCTCGTCCACGCCGGCCTTTGCCGACCACATGGCAGACGCCGGCGTCGAAGTCGACGTCCTCGACGCTGAGACCGGAGATCTCGCCCAACCTGCCGCCGGTGTCGATGAGCAGCCTGATGATCGCGTTGTCCCGGCGGCTCACCAGGTCGTTGCCCTTGCAGGTGTCTAGCAGCGCCCGGATCTGCTCGATGTCCAGGACCGGCACGGGTTGCTCCGGGACGATCGGGGCCTCAGCGCCGACCATCGGGTTGGTGCCGACCTCGTCCTCGCGGACCATCCACTTCCAGAACTGCTGCAACGCCCGGAAGTCGGCGCTGACGGTCGCGGGCTTGACCACTTTCAGGCGGGCGGTGACGAACGCCTCGATATCGCGGCGGGTCACCTCGCCAGGCGCGGGGTTTCGGTTGGTTCCGGCCAGGAAGACCGTCAGGGACGTCACCGCGTTGGTGTAGATCCGCTGCGTGCTCGCGGACAGGTTTCGGTACTTCATCCAGGCCGAGAAGTCACGGATGACGGGCTGCCACCGCGTGTCCACGGCTGTAACTTACCTTGTCGCTGACCGCTGTGCTAACGTGACACGCGGAGAGCAGGGCATTACAAGTCAATGAATACGGGTCTGGTGCCCCCGGCAGGAATCGAACCTGCGACCAAGCGCTTAGAAGGCGCCTGCTCTGTCCGCTGAGCTACGGGGGCCGTCGTCCCGACCGTGCGGCGGAGCCAGCCTAAACCGGGACGGTGGGACGCTGGGCGCTCAGCGGGCGATGACCCCGCTGATCGGCGCCGCGTGAGCCGCGCCGCCGATCACCGGCACGCCGAGCGCGACCTCGATGGTGCGCAGCAAGTCGTAATGGTCGATCGGTTGCGAGTAGGTGCCGGCGACGATGCCTGCGCCGGTGATGAGGGTGGGAATGTGATTGTCAGAGCTGTGGTGGGCTTCGTCCCAGGTGATCACTAGCCAGCTGTCGTGCCGGCGGGCCCAAGTCGCGTACCCAGCGATGTGCGCCGCCAGCCAATGATCGCCGCGCGCCACCGAGCCAGAGTGCATGCTGTCGCGCAGGTTCGGGATGACGAAGGACAGAACCGGCAGTCGCGCGTAGTCGCGGGGAAACGCAGTGAACGGCTGATTGAGCGCCGCTGGGACGTCAGTGAAGTCGGTCCATGGCTCGCGGGCGAGTGTGGACTCCGTGGCGAGTGGCCTGCAGCGCTCCACGCCGACGCCGGGCAGGCTCTCCGTGTAGGCGGTGAACGTCAGCCCCGCATCGAGGACCTCGTCGCCGAGATTGTCCGAATGGAACCGGTAGTTGCATGCGTCGCTGCGCACCCGGTGAGTCGACCCTGAGAACAAGGCCAGATAGTTCGGCTCACTCGGGTGCGTCTCGGCGTGGAAATCGGAGTAGCTGGCCGACCGGGACAGCAATCTGTTCAGGTACGGCGCGTCGCGGTTGTGCACGATCTCGAAGTACGAGCGGTTCTCCATGACCACGACGACGATGTGGCTAGGCACCCGGGACCGCGGACTTGACGCGACGCTGCTAGTGCTGCGGTGCGCGACGACGGGGTGCGACGTGCAGGCCGCCAGCGCGCCGAGGCCGACCAGCAAGGCCAGGACCCGCGACACCCAGCCCATAAGCCCCTCCACGCCCTGGTCACGCAGGGCGTTTTGAGGCTACGACGGGCGGGCTGAGGGGAATGTGATCGTCGGGGAGGACGGAACTGTGGGCTCGGTGCGATGCCACGCGTGCGTGCCCATTTGCAGACGCAGCGAGAAGGCCGGGTCACGCGAATCGGCGACGCGCCCGGTCAGCGCGAAGTAGTCCAGGATCAGGAATCCGACTAGGAGCACGACCACGGTGACCATGGCAATAAGTATGCGACCAAAGACATCCTGCCACCAGTGGCAGAAATGCCATCGTTAGTTGATTTCCTGCCACTCGTCGTGCCACCCTGGTGAGCGTGACCGTGCAATCAGTGGTGGCCCTCGCCATCGCGGGTGTCCAGCCGTTCGAGCTAGGAGTGGCCTGCGAAGGATTCGGCATCGACCGCACCGGCGACGGCGTCCCGGCGTATGACTTCGCCGTGGTTTCCGAGCAAGCCGAGCCGGTGCCGACGTCGTTGGGTTGGACGATCACCACTGAGCACCGCTTCGACCGCGCCGACGAGGCCGACCTGGTGATCGTGCCGGCCGCCGGCGACCGTTGCCTCGCCTCGGCCGAGGTCCTGGATCTGCTGCGCCGCACCGTGGATCGCGGGGCCATTGTGGCCAGCATCTGTTCCGGCGCGTTCGTCCTCGGCGATGCGGGGCTGCTCGACGGGCGCGACTGCACGACCCACTGGCGTCACGCCGAGCAATTGGCTCGCGAGTTTCCAAAGGCTCGGGTCAATCCGAACGTGCTCTACATATGCGACGGGCCGGTGTACACCAGCGCGGGCACTGCCGCCGGCCTCGACCTGTGCCTGCACATCATCCGGGAGGACTACGGCGCGGCGGTGGCCAACGCGGTGGCCCGCCGGATGGTTATGCCGCCGCACCGCGACGGAGGCCAGGCGCAATATATCGCCGCCCCGATGGCCAGCCGTCCGGGCGGCTCGCTCGGCCCGGTGATCGACGACATCCTCTCCGACCTAGGCTCCACGCACACCGTCGAGTCGATGGCCTCAGTCGCGCTCATGAGCCCGCGGACGTTTGCCCGCCGATTCCGCGACGAAGTGGGCAGCTCGCCGCACGCCTGGCTGACGCAGCAGCGGGTGCTCCGGGCCCGGGCCATGCTCGAGTCGGGCGACGAGCCGGTAGAGACCATCGCCACCGCGGTCGGGTTCGGCGACGCCACCGTCCTGCGGCACCACTTCGGCCGGCAGGTGGGCACCTCCCCGGTGCGCTACCGGCGGGCGTTTCGCACGCATCGCTAGTGTCGAAGTTGCCAGCCGACGGCGATCAGGGGGCAGGACAGCACAGTGGCGCAGTTCATTTACACCATGCGCAAGGTGCGCAAGGCGCACGGCGAGAAGCTCATCCTCGACGACGTCACCCTGGCCTTCTTGCCCGGCGCGAAGATCGGCGTCGTGGGGCCAAACGGAGCCGGCAAGTCCAGCGTGCTGCGGATCATGGCCGGCCTGGAGACGCCGTCGAACGGCGACGCCGACCTCCAACCCGGTGCCACGGTCGGCCTGCTCCAGCAGGAGCCTTCGTTAGACGAGTCAAGGACGGTACGCGAGAACGTTGAGGACGGGGTCGCCGAGCTGCGTGGCTGGCTGGCCCGGTTCGACGAGGTGTCCAACGCCATGGCCGAGCCCGACGCCGACTTCGACTCGTTGCTCGCTGAACAGGGCGTCCTGCTCGAGAAGATCGAGCACGCTAACGGCTGGGAGCTGGACAGCCGCATCGAGCAGGCCATGGACGCCTTGCGCTGCCCGCCCGGTGACGAGCCGGTGACCACGCTCTCCGGGGGCGAGCGGCGCCGCGTGGCCCTCTGCAAGCTGCTGCTGGAGCAGCCCGACCTGCTGCTTCTCGATGAGCCCACCAACCACCTTGACGCCGAGAGCGTGCAGTGGCTGGAGCAGCACCTGGCCAAGTACCCGGGTGCGGTCCTCGCGGTGACCCATGACCGGTACTTCCTCGACAATGTGGCCCAGTGGATCTTGGAGCTGGACCGCGGCCGCGCCTATCCGTACGAGGGCAACTACTCGACCTACCTGGAGAAGAAGGCGGAACGGCTGGCCGTGCAGGGCCGCAAGGACGCCAAGCTCCAGAAGCGGCTGATCGAGGAGCTGGCGTGGGTACGCCAGAACGCCAAGGGCCGGCAGGCCAAGAGCAAGGCACGGCTCCAGCGCTACGAGGAGATGGCCGCGGAGGCGGAGAAGACCCGGAAGCTGGACTTCGAGGAGATCCAAATCCCGCCCGGTCCTCGGCTGGGCAACCTCGTCGTGGAGGCTAGCCACCTCGACAAGGGGTTCGAGAGCCGGATGCTGATCAAGGACATGTCCTTCTCGCTGCCCCGCGGCGGCATCGTGGGCGTCATCGGTCCTAACGGCGTCGGCAAGACGACGCTGTTCAAGATGATCATCGGCCTGGAGGCTCCGGACTCCGGCGAGATCCGGGTCGGCGAGACCGTCAAGATCAGCTATGTCGACCAGAACCGCGCCGGTATCGACCCCAAGAAGACCGTGTTCCAGGTGGTCTCCGATGGCCTCGACTTCATCAAGGTCGGCCAGGTGGAGGTGCCGTCCCGAGCCTATGTGTCCGCGTTCGGGTTCAAAGGCCCCGACCAGCAGAAACCGGCCGGGGTGCTGTCCGGCGGCGAACGCAACCGTCTCAACCTGGCACTGACGCTCAAGGAGGGCGGCAACCTCCTCATGCTGGACGAGCCGACCAACGATCTCGACGTGGAGACGCTGGGCTCGTTGGAGAACGCCCTGCTGGAGTTCCCGGGCTGCGCGGTGATCACCAGCCACGACCGCTGGTTCCTCGACCGGATCGCCACCCACATCCTCGCCTGGGAGGGAACAGAGGAGAACCCGGCGAACTGGTTCTGGTTCGAGGGCAACTTCGAGTCCTACGAGCAGAACAAGGTCGAGCGTCTTGGCGCGGAAGCCGCGCGTCCGCACGCGGTCACCTACCGCAAGCTGACCCGCGACTGACCCGTCCCGTCGGTGCTGGAACAGTTCGGGACAGCACCGACGTCGAGAGGCGGCCATGGCTCGATTCGTCCACCCGGTCCACATGCGCTGGTCGGACATGGACAGTTACCAGCACGTCAACAACGGGGCGTATCTCGAGTACCTCGAACAGGCCCGCATCGCCATGTTCTTCGAGCGCTACGACGCCACATTCTCCAAGGGCACCGTCGTGGCGCGGCACGAGATCGACTACCTCCGCCCGATCGTTTACCACCCGGAACCACTTCGCGTGGAGATGTGGGTAGACGACGTGCGGGGGGCCTCCTTCCTCGTGCGGTACGAGGTCTTCGACGACCAGCGCCTCTGTGCTCGTGCATTGACCCGGCTGGTGCCCTTCGACTTCCAGACCGATCGTCCACGCCGGCTGAACCACGCCGAGCGCGACATCCTGGCCCAGTTCGCCGATGACCGACCCACCGGGTGACATCGGCCCGCCCGAGGCCTGGGCGGAGCTGACCCCGCTCGTCCGGCGGGCCGCGGCTCTGGATCAGGACACTCTGGTGCGCCTGACTCGGTCCGGCGGCGTCCTCACGGTCTGGGCGGCGCTGCCGTTCGACGTGCTTGCGTCTCGAACCGTGCCCGCCCCTGCCGGAACCGCCCAGATCGACCTGGCTGCGGCGGCGGGCGAGACGCTCTCCTGGCTGGACGGTGTCCGCCCCGAGCCACCGGCCCCTCTTGACCTGCACTGGCGCGGCTCGCTGCCGCCGCGCCAGGGGTGGCGGCGGCTCGACGTCGTCCCGGACGCGGCCATCCGCGACGTCGTGCGAGCCGGTGCCCGGGAGATCAAGTCATTAGGCGGCACGGCGCCGCGCCGGGAGCAGGCGCTGCTGGACGCCGTGGTCCTGACCGTGGCGGGCGACGGAGCCGAAGCCAAGATCACCCTGCGGGTCGCAGCGGCGCTCACCCGGATGGGTTTCCTGCCGCGGGACTCCCAGGCTGGAGTCGACGTCGTCGGCCGGTGGATCCGCCTGGCCGGCGGCTACGGCGCGGTCTACGCCGAACAACCGGGCGCCGGCTTGAGCGTCGTCTAGGTGATCGGGTGTGGCTACGCCGTCCGCAGCCAAACCGCGGTGTGTGGCGGCAAGACGCCCGGATCGGTCAGCGGCCCGGACGCCAGGAGCACGTCGCCATCGGGGAGCGGCGACGGCTCTTCGGTCATGTTGGCGAGTACGGTCACCGCCTCGCCGCGGTCGAAGGCCAGGACGCCGTCGGGTGCGTCCACCCAGCTGAACGCGGTGCCGTGCAGCTCCGGCAGTCGGCGACGTAGCCGGATGGCGCTCCGATACAGGGTCAGCGTGGACTCCGGGCGAGCGGCCTGTACCTCGACGGTGAGCTCTGACCACTCCGCGGGCATGGGCAGCCATGACGTACCGGTGGTGAAGCCGAAGGGTGGTGTGGTTCCCGACCACGGCATCGGGACGCGCTCGCCGTCGCGGCCCTTCTCGGCATAGGCGGTGTCCTTGGTCCGAAGATAGGCCGGGTCCTGGCGGACCTCGTCGGCCAAGTCCACGTTCTGGAGGCCGAGCTCATCGCCTTGGTAGATGTAGCAGGCACCAGGCAGCGCGAGCTGGACCAGCGCCGCGGCGCGGCCGCGGGCGACGCCCAACTCACCACCGCCGTAACGGGTGGCGTGGCGGATCACGTCGTGGTTGGAGAGCACCCATGTGCACGGCGCGCCGACCGCGTCGAACGCGGTGAGCGCGTCGGTTATGGCGGCGCGGAAGTCGGCGGCGTCCCACTTCGCTTCCTCGAGGGCGAAATTGAAGGTCAGGTGCAGCTCGCCGGGACGGACGAACTGCGCCGCCGCCGTGCCACCGCCGACCCAGGCCTCGCCCACCACCATCGAGCCGGGGTACTCGTCCATGACCGAGCGCATGCCGCGCAGGTAGTCGTGCACGTGCGGCTGGTTGAACCGCGGGTCGCCTTCGTGGTTCCGGTCGCCCGGTGGCCGGAGGACGGTCATGTCCGGTAGGTTCTCGGGCTTGGCCATGCCGTGCGCCACGTCCATGCGGAAGCCGTCAGCTCCGCGGTCGAGCCAGAACCGGATGATCCGCCCGAACTCGGCCGGCACCTCCGGGTTCTCCCAGTTCAGATCCGGCTGTTCCGGCGCGAACAGGTGCAGGTACCACTGTCCGTCCGCGACCCTGGTCCAGGCCGGGCCGCCGAAGGAGGAGACCCAGTTGTTTGGGGGCAGGTCGCCGTCGACGCCCAGGCCCTCGCGGAAGATGAAGCGCGCACGCTCTGGGCTGCCGGGCGCCGCGGCCAGCGCCTGCTGGAACCACACGTGCTGGTCGGAGAAATGGTTGGGCACGAGGTCGATCGTCACCAGGATGCTCAGCCGGTGGGCCTCGGCGACCAACGCGTCGAAGTCGGCGAGGGTGCCGAACATCGGGTCCACGTCGCACGGGTCCGCCACGTCGTAGCCGTTGTCGACCATCGGCGAGACGTAGAACGGGCTGATCCAAATCGCGTCTACGCCCAGCTCGGCGAGGTACGGAAGCCGGGCGGTGATGCCGGCCAGGTCGCCGTTCCCGTCGCCTTTCGAGTCGGCGAAGCTGCGCGGGTACACCTGGTAGCACACCGCGCGCCGCCACCACGAGGGCTCCTGCGCGCGTGTCCGAGGCGCGGGGACGGTGACGGAATCCGGGACGAACGAGTCCGCAAACGAAGAGCGGGGCACCTGATGTCTCCTAGTTGAGGCTGAGGGGCAGTGGCGACGACTTTGTAGTACGAACTCTCCCACTAACTGAATCGATGCAGTAACCCATTCTCAGCGTGATCACGCCGCCCTCGCCATTCTCATCTGAGCGCGGGACGATGGTGGGGTCGGCGCCGCGGTCGGCCCCGTATTTCGATGCCAGAGCAGCCGGAGGGACCATGGCCAAGTCCGATCCGCAGAGACACGGCAAGAACTTGCTCCCCACGCCGGTGAGCATCGACCTGGCCCCCCATCCGGACGACGATCTGGACGGTTGGCGCATGGCCGACATTGCCGGAGACTCCCTCGACGATCTGGGTTTACTCCGCCCGGACGGGACCACGGTGGACACCTGGCGGGAGGGCTACCCGTACGACCAGAAGATGTCTCGCGCCGAGTACGAAGAGATCAAGCGGTCACTTCAGATCGAGCTGCTCAAACTCCAGAGCTGGGTCAAAGACGCCGGTGAGAAGGTCATCCTGCTGTTTGAAGGCCGGGACGCGGCCGGCAAGGGGGGCACGATCAAGCGGTTCACCGAGAACCTGAACCCCCGTGGCGCACGCGTCGTGGCGCTGGAGAAACCGTCCGAGCGAGAGCGGACGCAGTGGTACTTCCAGCGTTATGTAACGCATCTCCCGGCGGCCGGCGAGATCGTTCTGTTCGACCGCTCCTGGTACAACCGTGCCGGGGTCGAGCGGGTCATGGAGTTCTGCACTCCGGCCGAGTATCTGGAGTTCATGCGCCAGGCCCCGGAGTTCGAGCGGATGCTCGTGCGCAGCGGCATCCACCTGATCAAGTTCTGGTTCTCGGTGTCGAGAGCCGAGCAACGCACCAGGTTCGTCACGCGGCGCGTCGACCCGATGCGCCGGTGGAAGCTCAGCCCGCTGGACCTCGCGTCGCTGGACAAGTGGGACGACTACACGGAGGCGAAGGAGGCGATGTTCTTCTACACCGACACCGCGGACGCGCCGTGGACGGTGATCAAGAGCAACGACAAGAAGCGGGCCCGCATCGCCGCGCTGCGCTATCTCCTGTACAGCTTGGATTACATCGGCAAGGACGTCGACTTGATCGGCGCCCCGGACCCCAACATCGTCGGACGGGGCGCGGACGTGTTCGAGAAGGGGGAGCGCACCGACCGGCTGTTCCCGCGGCTCTGACACCTACATCGGGACGTTGCGCATGCCGTCCGCGGCCCTGACCAGGTAGTCCCACAACTGGGCGCGAGGGCCTTCGGGAAGATCAAGGGACTCCAGCGCCTCGGCCATGTGCCCGAGCCAGGCATCGCGCTCGGCTACCCCGATGCGGAACGGCGCGTGCCGCATGCGCAGCCGCGGGTGGCCGCGCAGTTGCGAGTAGGTGCCTGGCCCGCCCCAATACTGGATCAGGAACATGCGCAGCCGCTCCGCCGCCGGGCCGAGATCGTCCTCCGGGTAAATGGCCCGCAGCAATGGGTCCTGAGCCACGCGCGCGTAGAAGTGGTCGACCAGCCGACGGAACGTTTCCTCGCCGCCGACCTCGTCGTACAGCGCGCGCGTGCCGGTCACCGTGCCATTCTCGTCGATCCGGCTCCGATACCGTCGGGCTTAGGTCTCCGCCTCGGTCGGATCGAGCCGCTCCCTGATCCGCCGCCGCAGTTCCCGCGCCACCCGCCACTGGTCCGCCGGACGGACGGTGGCGGTGAGCCGAACCACCGACTCCTCCCGACTGATGCTCTCCACGCCGGCCATCGTCGGTGTGCCGATGAACGCGGAGGCCCAGTCGTCCTCGGTAGACATCTCGGTGGCCACTTCGAGCATGAGCCGGGAGGTGTCGGTCAGGCTGGTGCCCGGCGGGATAGGCATGTCTATCGCCAGCTGCGCGTTGCCCTGGCTTTGGTTGCCGACGCGCACGACGGCGCCGTTGCGCACGTACCACACCGTGCCCGCGGCGTCCCGCAGCCGGGTGGTGCGCAGCCCGACCGCCTCGACGGTGCCGGTCGCTTCCTTGACGTCGATCACGTCGCCGACGCCGTACTGGTCCTCGAGGATCATGAACATGCCGGCGAGGAAGTCCTGGATCACGTTTTGCGCGCCGAAGGCCAGAGCCGCGCCCACGATCGTCGTGCCGGCGATCAACGGGGCGAGGTTGACGTCGAACTGATCCAGCACCATCAATAGAGTCAGCACGAAGATGATCACCGACACCGCGCTCTTCAGAACGGAGCCGACCGTCTGCGCGCGTTGGCGACGCCGCTCGGACTGAAGCGGGCTCGCCTCGAGCACGTGCGCAGCGACCGCGCTCTCCTTGAGCGGGCGCAGCGCGGGCGGCACATGGCCCTCCGCTGTCGCTCGGGTGACGCGGTCGATGAACCGATGCGCCACCAACCGGACGATGAACGCAATGGTGATGATGAGCAGGATGCGCAGCGGCCGCGCGACGAGGACGTCGGTGTGTTGGCGCACCAGATCGGGGATGTCGGATCCGGCCTGCACCGATGCGGCCCGAAGAGCGCCTGACTGGTCCATGTCGGTTCGTAAACGTACCCTGCGGCCGTGCCGTCAGGACGCCGATCCGGCCGGCGCGGAGCATTGCCTGGAGTTGGGAGACACGGCCTAAGTACGTGCGCGGAAGCGCTTCGTCCGGTTGACTGTCGGCAGACACGCCCGAGTGCAGGTTGCGACGGGAGGTTGGCGGCGTGGCTGGAACGCTGGTGCTGAACGCGTCATACGAACCGCTGTGCATCGTCCCGTTGCGCCGAGCGGTCGTGCTCGTCCTGGCGGAGAAGGCCGTCGTCGTCGAGGAAGGCGAGACGCTGCTGCGTTCCGAGCGGCTGGCGATGAACGCGCCTGTCGTGGTGCGCCTCGCGCGCTACGTCCGGGTGCCGTACCGACGGGCCGTTCCGCTCACCCGCCGGGCCGTCCTGGCCCGCGACGGCCATCGGTGCGCGTACTGCTCGGCGCGTGCCGACACCATCGACCACGTGCTGCCTCGGTCGCGCGGGGGCGGGCACACGTGGACGAACGTGGTCGCCGCCTGCGCGCGATGCAACCACCGCAAAGGCGACCGCCTGATCAGCGAGATGGGCTGGCGTCAGGTACCGCCTCCCATCGAGCCGCCGGCCACAGTGGCCGTCGTTTTCGGCTGGGCCGCCCGCGACCCGGCCTGGGACCGTTACCTCAGCTGGGTGGGGGCCAATCACAGCGCTCTCGGCGAGGCGGCTACCGCCTGATCCAGGTTCGGCAGTTACCGTCCGGACATGACCCAGCTGCACGACATGACCGCGTTGGAGCAGGCGGCCGCCGTCAAGGCGCGCCAGGTGTCGCCGTCGGAACTGGTCGAGCACTACCTCGACCGGATCGACCGATTGGACGGCCAGCTCGGCGCGTTCGTCACCGTGACCGCCGACGCCGCCCGCGCCGAGGCCGCCGCCGCGACGCGCCGGGTTCTGGACGGCGCCGAGCTGCCAGCCCTGTACGGAGTGCCGCTCGCGGTCAAGGACCTCAACGCGACGAAGGGCGTGCCCACGAAGCTCGGCTCGCGGGTGTTCGCGGACTGGGTGCCGGACTACGACGACAACGTCGTAGTGCGGATGCGGCAGGCCGGGACGATCAGCCTCGGCAAGACGTCGGTGCCCGAGATCGGGCTGCCCTGCTACACCGAGCCCGTCATCGGGCCGCCCGCGCGAACGCCCTGGGACACGACGCGGCTGGCCGGTGGGTCCAGCGGGGGCGCGGCGGCCGCGGTGGCCGGTGGGCTGCTTCCCATCGCCCAGGGCAGCGACGGCGGCGGATCGATCCGCATCCCGGCCAGCCTGTGCGGTCTGGTCGGGCTCAAGCCGAGCCGGGGACGCGTCTCCCGCGGACCGATCGACGGCGACGCGGTCGGGCTGAGCGTGCTCGGCCCGTTGGCCCACACGGTGCGCGACGCGGCCGCCTTCCTCGACGCGGTCGCCGGGCCCATGCCGGGCGACCCGACCTGGGCGCCGCCGCTGCCTGCTGGTGAGACCTTCCTGGCCGCTTGCGACCGGCCGCCCGGCCGGCTGCGCATCGCCCGCACGCTGGGCTCGCCGATCGCGACGGACATCGATCCCGAGGTCGTCCAGGCCTGGGAGGAGGCCACCGTGCTGCTCGCCGGGCTCGGGCACGAGATCATCGATGTCGATGCGCTTCTGCCCGACGATGCGGTCCCGCTCTTCGAGTCAGTGTGGGCGGCGGGCGCGGCCGGCGCGCCGATCCCGCCAGACCTTGAACCGGAACTCGTGCCGCTGACTCGTTACCTCCGGCAGCGCGGCCGAGCCCTGACCGCGGGGCAGTACGCCCAGGCGATAGGCGGGCTGTACACGATGTGCCGCCGCGCGATCGTGGCCATGGCCGACTTCGACGCGATCCTCACCCCCACTCTGGCCCAGCTGGCCCGTCCGGTCGGCTGGTTCACCGCAGGCGGCGACCCGGCCGAGGACTTCGAGCGGCAGAAGCGCTTCACCCCGTGGACAGCGCTGTACAACAGCAGCGGTCAGCCGGCCATCTCACTTCCGCTGTTCCAGAGCGCCAGCGGCCTGCCGATCGGCATCATGCTGGCCGGCCGGCCCGCGGGGGAGACGGCGCTGCTCTCGCTGGCCGCGCAGGTCGAAGAAGCGGTCCCCTGGCACGCGCGTCACCCGGCCATATGGACCCAATGACGCGATCGCTATCGTGTCGCCCATGAAGGGGCTACAAGGGTGAGCATTCTCCAGACGGTGCTCGTCTTCGTCGGGATCCCGCTCGGCGTCACCGCGCTGCTCGCCCTGGCGGTATACGGCCGCACGACCACGCACCGGGACCGGTACCGGCCCGGCCGGTCCTGGGACCATCCCGCCGTCTGGTACGTGCCGCACCCGTCCGCCCTCGCCGAGCTGCCCGCGCGCCCGGCGCTGCCGGCTGGCTCCGCCGAGCAGGAGCCGCCGCGGTTGGGAGGTGCGAGTGGTGAGTGGTGAGGTGGTGTCGCACACCGAGGAAGAGATCGAGGCCCTCGAGGCAGCCCGCGACGTCGGCCCGAGCGACCTGGCGGCCATGCCGGGTGCGTTCAACCCGCGTCAATTGGCCCGTATCGACGAGGCGCTCACTCTCGCTTCCCGGGAAACCGGGCTGTTGTTCAGTGTGTACGTCGGTGGCTTCGGGCGGCCGGACGGCAGTCGCGCGTTCGCCGAGAAGCTGATCAACCGGCTCGACATCCCGGCGACCGGAGGGGTTCTGGTGGCGGTGTCGCCGGGGGAGCGCGAGCTGCACATCGTCACCTCGCCGGCCGCCCAGCGCCGCCTCCCGAACCGGGTCTGTGCCTTGGCTGCCTTGGGCATGCGGGCGGCGTTCTCCGGCGGAGACCTCACCGGCGGCATAGTCACCGGTCTGCGGATGCTCGCCGACGCCGCCGGGTCCGTCTCCCGCTGAGCTGAGTCGGACGGTCAGCGGCCCTGCTTGGCGCGGGCCGCCACGGCCCGGGCCACGTCTGCCCGGCCTTCGCTGACCAGCCTCGCCAGCGCCGGCGGTATGTCGGGCTTGGCCAGGAACGCGTCCGCCGCGTCGATCGTCTCCTCGTCGATGGTGGAGACCCACGAGGGGAAGAGGCCGACGACGACGTTCTGAGCCAGCTCGCTGGTGCGGCGGTCCCACACGTCGGACACCGACTCGAAGTAGGTCTGCCGATAGGGCGCGATGAGCTCGCCGTGCAGCGGGTGGGCGAAGCCGGCGATCACGGCTTCCTGCATCGCATTGGGCACCGAATCGTCCTCGACGGCCAGTCGCCACGCCTCGGCCTTGGCCTCCGCCGTCGGCATCAACGCGCGGGCGGTGGCGGCGGCGCGCTGGCCCGCGGCCGTCGGGTCGCGGTCCAGCTCCTGGACGATCTCGTCGTCGGTCAGCGCACCCATCGCGGCCAACGACTGCAGCGTCGTCCAGCGCAGGTCGGTGTCGACAACGAGGCCGGGCACGCCGCTGTCGGCCTCGAGGAGCCCGCGGGCCACCGCGGCGTGCTCGGGCGTGCGGACGGCGGCGAGGAACGCCCGCGCCCAGGCGAGCTGGTAGTCCGAGCCGGCGGGCGCGGCCCGCAGCGCGTGTTCTGCCTTCTCCGCCCAGCGCACCCAGCCGGCCTCCGCCACCGAGGGCGAGGCGTAGACGGTGAGCCCGCTACGGACCTGGCGCTGGATCGAGGCGACGATGCCGATGTCGCCCTCCGGGTCGATGTTGGCCAGCACCAGATCGAGGTAGTCCAGGACGCCCAGCTCGGCGTCGCGCATCATGTCCCACGCCGCCGCCCAGACCAGCGCCCGGGGCAGTGACTCGGTCAGCCGGCCCAGCCCGCCCGCCGCGAGGTGGGCGAGGCTGCCCTCGTCGAGACGCACCTTGCAGTAGGTCAGGTCGTCGTCGTTGACGAGGACGAAGTCAGCTTCGGCCAGTCCCACGGCCGCGGGCACCTCGGTCCGCTCGCCGGCCACGTCCAGCTCGATGCGGTCGGTGCGCACGAGCGCGCCGGCCTCGTCGGTCCGGTAGAACCCCACCGCGAGGCGATGGGTGCGCAGCTGGTTGTCGCGGGCCGCGTCAGTGGCCGCTCCCTGAAGGATCGCGAACCGCTCGTAGCGGCCGTCCGCCCCGACGGTGAAGTCGGCGTGGAGGGTGTTGATGCCACTGGTCTCGAGCCACTGCTTGGACCAGTCGGTCAGGTCGCGTCCGGACTCCCGTTCCAGCGCGGAGAGCAGATCGGCGAGGGTCGTGTTGCCGTAGGCATGGTCGGCGAAGTACTGCCGCAGTGCAGCGAGGAAACTGTCGACGCCCACATAGGCGCCGAGCTGCTTGAGGACGCTCGCACCCTTGGCGTAGGTGATGCCGTCGAAGTTGACCTCGGCGGTCTGCACGTCGGGCGCGTCGGTGGCGATGGGGTGGGTGGACGGCAGCTGGTCCTGCCGGTACGCCCAGGTCTTCTCGATGTTCGCGAACGTGGTCCAGGCGTCGCTCCACCGGGTGGCCGCGACCAGGCACGACACGGAGGCGTACGTCGCGAAGGATTCGTTGAGCCACAGGTCGTCCCACCAGCGCATGGTCACCAGGTCGCCGAACCACATGTGCGCCATCTCGTGAAGGAGCGTCTCGGCCCGCCGCTCGTACTGTGCGTCGGTCACCTTGCTGCGGAAGATGTATTTCTCGTGGAAGGTCACCGCCCCCGCGTTCTCCATCGCCCCGGCGTTGAACTCGGGCACGAAGATCTGGTGGTACTTGCCGAAGGCGTACCGGGTGCCGAAGTTGGCGTGGTACCAGTCGAAGCCCTGTTTGGTCACCTCGAACAGCGCCTCGGCGTCGAGATACTCGGCCAGGCTGGCCCGACAGCAGATGGCCAGGTCAATGCCATCATGATGGTCGCGCACCTCGAAGTACGGCCCAGCCACCAACGCGGTGATGTACGGGCTCATCCGCGGCGTGGTCTCGAAACGCCAGACCTTGCTCAGCCCGTCGTCGACGATCTCGGCCGCGGCGCTGTTGGTGATGACGATCCAGTGCCGCGGTGCCGTGACCGTGAACGTGAAGGTCGCCTTCAGATCAGGCTGGTCGAAGCAGGCGTAAAGACGCTTGGCGTCCGCGGTCTCGAACTGCGAGTAGAGGTAGACCTCCTTGTCGACGGGATCGACGAATCGGTGCAGGCCCTCGCCAGTGTTGGTGTAGGGGCACTGCGCGTCGACCACGAGGACGTTGTCCACCTGGAGGTCTTTGAGCACCAGCCCGTCCTTTGGCGTGTAGCCGGAGGCGTCGACCGGCGTGCCGTTGAGCGTGGCCTCGGTGATCGAGTCGGCGACCAGGTCCACGAAGGTCGAGCTGCCGGGCGTCCGGGTCGAGAAGGTGATCTGGGTGCGCGACCGGTACGTGCGGTCGGTGGGCGAGCCCTCACCGTTCGTCAGATCGATGTCGACGGCGTAGTTCTCCACAGACAGCAGGTCGGCGCGGACGCGGGCGTCCTCGCGGGTCAGGTTGGGCACAGACACAGGACGTTCACTCCTTGGTCGGCAGGCCGGCAGCGAGAGGGCGAGGTTTCTCCGGCATCTCAGGGCATCTTAGGCACGGCGATTACTGTCGAACGCATGCAAAAATCCCCCGCCGAGTCTTCCGACATCGTCAACATCGAGAAGGTCGACTTCTGGTTTGACCCGATGTGCCCCTTCGCCTGGGTCACCTCTCGGTGGATGGTTGAAGTGCTCGCGGTCCGTCGCCTCTCCGTGACGTGGCATGTGATGTCGCTCTCAGTTCTCAACGAAGGTCGCGACGTCAGCCCGGGCTACCGCAAACGGATGGACGAAGGCTGGGGACCTGTGCGCATCTGCATTGCTGCGGAGCAGAAGTTCGGCAACGAGGTCCTCTTCGGTCTCTACACCGCGCTCGGCACCCGGCACCATGACGAAGGCCGGCCCTTCGATCGCGCGCTGTATGTCGAGGCCCTTGAGTCCGTCGACCTACCGGCCGAGCTCGCCGACGCTGCGGATTCCAGCGAGTACGACGACGCGGTGCGCGCCTCACACCACGAGGGCATGGACCCGGTGGGCTACGAGGTGGGGACACCGGTGATCCGGGTGCACGGGTACTCGTTCTTCGGACCGGTGATCACCCGCATCCCGCGTGGCGAGGTGGCCGGTCGCGTGTGGGACGGCACGAAGCAACTCGCCTCCTACCCGTACTTCTTCGAACTGAAGCGCACCCGTACCGAGCGACCGCGCGCCGACGTCCCGCCCGAATGACACAGCCGTCGCGGCCGGTCGAGGGGAGTCTGCGGTCGCCTCCACTCACCGGCGTGTCGCGGCCATAACCGGCCCCATCGCGCGGGCGTGCTACCCGCCGCCGGGCGGCACCTGCGGGCCGCCGAAGCGGCGCCGGAGCTCCGTGTCCGAAAGCCACCACGGCGGATCGGCCACCGGCATGGTCGAGTCGGGATCCTCGCCGTGCGCGATCTGCTCGGCGTCGAGCACTAGGTCGGTCTCCGCCGCCTCCCGAGCGTCCGCCCGCCGCCAGCGCCAGAAGATGGCGGCCAGGAACGGCAGCCCCAGTACCGCGGCCACGCACCAGAGCACCCCGCCGGCCGTCCTCTGGTCGGCGAGAGGATCGGGTGACCACGAGAAGACGCTGCGTTGGTCGAAGAACGGCCCGGGCTCGGTGGAGACGCGCAGGGCGATGCCGGGCATCGTGACCAGCGCGAGTTCCAGCAGGCCGACCGTCAACGTCAGTCCGACGGCCTGGGAGCTGCGTTCAACGTCGATGGTGACGATGGGCAGCGCGACCGCGGCACCGAGCAGGAAGACCAGGAGCTCGAAAACGGTGTCGAACAGCGCGGAGCCGGCCGTCCAGGCGGGGAGTGGCCCGAAAACGGCCAAGACCACGACCAGCGGCACGATCCCCGGGCTGATGAGCGGATTGGCGACCACGCGCCCGAACCGGCTGCGCGCGAGGCGGGCCAGCAACCCCGGGCCGGCCTCGCGAGTGGCCGACAGGGCGACGGGCTGACCGGCCATGACCACGGTCGGCACGACCAACAGGAGCACCAGCAGCTGGGTGGTCCAGACCCAGAGCAGGGCGTTCGCGTAGACGCCGAGGAAGCCGCACGTGGCCCACACCAACAACGCCAGCCCGACCCCGAAGGTGACAGTCCGACCCCACGGCCACCGCGGCCGCCGCGGCAGTCGGCGCAGCGCCAGCGCATACCAGAGGGCAGCAAGGACGACGAACGCGACACACACCGGCTGCCAGCGCCAGGCGGTGATCAGGGCCTGCGGAGTCGGACTACCGAGGGCGGCGTCCATACCTCCATCGTGGCAGAAACGAGCGGGTGCGCGGGCCCGACCGCTCGCCCGGCCGCTTCACCGTTGACCCCTAACCAGAGCGAGGTGGACCCTTCAACCGGGAGAGGCAGGCGGATGAAGACGTCGGGGGCGTGCGATCGTGGACTCCTCGACGTTCCACCCACCGACCCCGAGGCACCGTCGACGTTGATTGACTGGATCACCAGGCATAGCCACCAGCCGTAGAGAAGCCGCTCGACATCGGCGGCAGTCCTTTTGTTGCCTCTCGATGCCGAACCCGGCCCCCGGACTATCGCAGCTAATGCGGGCGTAGATTGCGGCACGTCTCGTCGTTGCGTACCGACCTTGTGACAGAGGAATAAACGCATGCGCATATACCTGGGCAGCGATCACGCCGGCTTCGAACTCAAGGCCGCGCTGCTGCGTCATCTCGTCGACGAGGGGCACGAGACCATCGACTGCGGTGCGCTCACCTACGACCCCGAGGACGACTACCCGTCGTTCTGCATCGACGCCGCCACGCGCACCGTCGCCGATCCGGGCAGCTTGGCAGTGGTCGTCGGTGGCTCTGGGAACGGCGAGCAGATCGCGGCCAACAAGGTCAACGGCGTGCGCGCCGCGCTGGTCTGGAACGACGAGACCGCCCAACTGGCCCGCCAACACAACAACGCGAACGTCATTGCCGTCGGGGCCCGCCAGCACCCCGAAGATGCGGCCACCAGGTTCGTCGATCTGTTCGTGGCCACGCCGTTTTCCGGTGACCCGCGCCACCAGCGGCGCATCGACGAGCTGGTCCAGTACGAGGAATCCCGCGACCAGTCGTCCGCGCGTTAGAGCATTAGGTCCGGCTGGGCGGGGCCGGCGGCGTCCAGTTGCGCCGGACGATGACCACATCGCGCTCGGCGGCCGCTAAATCCTCCGGCGTGGGCCGGTTGACGTCGCGGGCGCGCAGTGCTCCGTCCACGCCCACGCGCGAAGGTCCCGCGCCGGTCAGGTCGCGCCAGACGCGCTCCATCGGATCGCTCTGGCGCGAGCGAGGCCGAGGTGCACCCGGATCCGGCGGCGCGGTGGGCTCGGCGGCGGGCGCGGTCGGGCCGGGTTCGTCAGCTACCGCTGGTGTCTCGACGGTGGCCGCACTCGCGGCCGAGCGGCGTCGGCGACGGCGACGGGCGAAGTGCCCGCCCCCGGGACTCTCACCGACCTGACGCGGCATGCCGTGATCATCCCACCAATGGTTGCGTGCGGGGCGTGGAGCGGGCGACGGGAATCGAACCCGCGTAACCACGTGCATTAGACCTGCCGGCTGATGCCACCTGGCGCACCGTTCTACCCAGCAATACGGGTGCTGCGCGGTTCGACGCGGGGACCTGCCGCATGCTCAGAGGTCGTGGGACGAGACGAGGCCGTACTGCAACGCCATTTCGACGAGCCGAACCCGCTTTTGATTCTGCGGCAGGTGCTCGATGCCGAGTTTGTGGAACAGAGCCCGCAGGTGTGTCTTGACCGCGTCGACGCTGAGGAACAGCTCTTCCGATATCTGCTGGTTGGTGGCCGGCGTCGCGTAGTGTCGCTCGTCCTTGCATGGCCGGCACAGCGCTATGAGCACCCCGCGCTGTGCCGGTGTCAGGCGTACCGCGGTGGGCAGCGGCTCGCCGACCAGCGTATGCACGCTGTCCTCTTCGGCCGGCGCGCAGAAGGTCAGCACGGTAATGCCGACCCTGATCTCGTCGCGGTCGTGCAGCTGGAGCCGACCCGACAGCCGCCGACCGTTGACGAAGGTGCCATTGCGGGACAAACCGTTGTCATCGATCGTCCACACGCCGGCCACCCGCTCCAGCGTCGCGTGCACCCGGGAGACGAGCGGGTCGCCGTCGATGACCACGTCTGCGCACGACGCCCTGCCAAGGGTGACGACTCGGTCGAGCAGCGGCCAGCGCCGCTGCTGCGCCTGCGCGCCCCACCGAGAAAGGTAGGGCTCGCTCGGCGCCGCGCCGCGTGCGGGTACCTCGCTCACCCCAGACGGCTCAGCCATGCCGCCTCCCGATCTCGAGCTCAGGATGCGCCGCCGGGTCCCTGGCCGTCAACGACCAGGGTGGGTGCCCACACCACCTGGGGTGGCTGATATCCGCATCTCCTGGCCGCGACTGTTGCAACAGACGTCCATGGGTGGCGCCGCTGTCGGATGAAGGAGGGGGCCGACGATGAGAAAGATACGTACTTGGCTTGCAGTGGTGGTCTTGCTGACGGCGGTGGCGCTGGTGATGCCCGCTGGCGCCCGAGCAGTCACCTCGTGCGAGATCCGGTGGGGTTCGCTGGACAAGGCCGCGCAGACCACCGAGACCGCGCCGATGGTCAACGTCAGGGCGGGTCGGCACGCCTGCTTCGACAGGCTAGTGGTCGACGTGCAAGCGGGCGGCGCAAACGGGTATTTCGTGAAGTACGTCAGCACGGTGACACAGGACGGCTCCGGCACCGCAGTATCGCTACGGGGCGGCGCACGCCTTCAGATCACCGTCGTCGCACCTGCCTACGACGCCAATTACCGTCAGACCTACCGTCCGGCGAACCCGCGCGAGCTGGTCAACGTCACCGGTTGGCAGACCTTCCGTCAGATCGCCTGGGCCGGTTCTTTCGAGGGACAGTCCACGATCGGACTCGGCGTTCGGGCCAGGTTGCCCTTCCGCGTGTTCGTCCTGCAGGGCCCGGATGCCGGGTCGAGGTTCGTGATCGACGTCGCGCACCACTGGTGACGCAGGGCTGAGTCCGTGTGCCACGACAGTTCGCAACCGCGAGCCAGGCTGCGGATCTTACCTCAGCGGTGGCGGTCACCCACTGACCCCGTGCCGTAGCAACGGCACGGGGTTGGCCTGTCCCTGTTTGCCTTCGACGCTGCGATGGTGGGCCTCGCACGTGGCAGGACTTCGGGTAGAGCGGGCGACGGGAATCGAACCCGCGTAATCAGTTTGGAAGACTGAGACTCTGCCACTGAGCTACGCCCGCGGTCCGGGTCCTGACCCGGCGCGCCGATATCGTACCGGCCGGTGCGATCGCCGAGGCGGCGTCGGACTCCGCCAGCCGTGTCGGCCGTACACTGGTCGCTCGGTGGCCGGGGTGTGGCGCAGCTTGGTAGCGCACTCGCTTTGGGAGCGAGGGGCCGTGGGTTCGAATCCCGCCACCCCGACCAAGAAACACCGGGATTTTGGGACCCGCGAGCCGTCCCGCAGGCCCCGAACCGGCCTCGGATCTCACAAAATCTCACACGTTCTCCGCTGTCCGGCTCCGAGCAGAGCGTTGAGTGCGTCGCGACCCTGCTCCAGGTCCTTCGCCGACGGGTGCACATATACCCGCTGGGCCATCGAGAGATCCGCATGGCCAGCCCACGACGCCGCCACCCTGGCAGGCTGGGTCCATCCGGACGGTGCCATCTGGATTCGGACGCGATCCGACCTGCTCCGGATGGCTGCAGAGAGCGACGCGGGCTATAGCCGGTCATCAAGGCACGAGCGGGCCCTGGTGCCGGTCGCCCAAAGCCGGTGGATGTGGTGCGGCTGAGCACCGCGTTATTCGCGATCTCTCCGGGCCGGTGAGTGTTGCCCTGTATGCCGAGCTCGAAGAGGAAACGGTCCCCTTCGTAAGGAAAGCTGTTGAGCGCAGGACGCCTCGTGGT
>DATAEG010000009.1:0-2393 GCA_036258135.1 Jatrophihabitantaceae bacterium
CCAGCGGGCCGACTTCTTCGAGGTCGAGGTCGGCCTCGAGACCACGCTCAAGCGGCCCATCATCAACACCCGCGACGAGCCGCACGCCGATGCCGAGAAGTACCGCCGGCTGCACGTCATCGTCGGTGACGCCAACCTGGCCGAGGTGGCCACCTACCTCAAGGTGGGCATGACGTCCTTGGTGCTGGGCATGATCGAGGAATCCTTCTTGCCGCGCGAGCTCACCGTGGCCGAGCCGGTGCGCGAGCTGCACGAGGTGTCGCACGACATTTCGTTGCGGCATGCCATCCGGCTGGCCGACGGCCGGACCATGACCGCGTTGGACCTCCAGGGTGAGTATCTCGAACAGGCGCAGAAGTTCGTGGCCGACCGTCTCGGCGCCGATGTGGACGAGCAGACCGCGGATGTACTGGCCCGCTGGGAGTCGGTGCTGGCCGAGCTTCAGGTGGATCCGATGCTTCTGTCCGACACTCTCGACTGGCCGGCCAAGCTTCGGATACTCCAGGGCTACCGCGACCGGGACGGGCTGGCGTGGTCCGCGGCGCAACTGCAGGCGGTGGACCTCCAGTACTCAGATGTTCGGCCGGAAAAGGGCCTCTACCACCGCCTGGTGGCCCGCGGCGCCATGAAGACGTTGCTGCCGCCGGGAGCCGCCAAGTCCGCCGTCCGCAATCCGCCGGAGGACACCCGGGCCTATTTCCGCGGTGAGTGCCTGCGCCGCTACGGCCCGTCCGTGGCGGCGGCGTCGTGGGACTCGGTCATCTTCGACATCGGCCGGGAGTCACTGGTCCGGGTGCCCACTCTGGAGCCGGGCCGCGGCAGCCGGGCCCACGTTGAGGCCCTGTTGGATCGGTGCCCGACCGCCGCGGACCTGGTCGGCGAACTTCTCGGCGAGCACTAACCCGCCTCCCATAGCCCCGGCTTGCCGTACGTCCGGCGGTGCTTCCTACTAAGGTCGGAGGCGTCGGATTCCTTGATCGGACTTGCGGGAGGCAGAGGATGGCTACGCACGACACGGGTGGCCAGTCGCGTGCGGGCCGCCAGCGCGACGACGAGGTCGAGGAGCAGGAGGACAGCTCGACCGACGTCTCCAAGCGGCACGAGAAGCTGAGCGAGGACGTCGACGCCCTTCTCGACGACATCGACGAGGTCCTCGAGTCCAACAGCGAGGAGTTCGTTCGCGGCTTCGTCCAAAAAGGCGGCGAGTAACAATGATCATCGTCGTGAGGGGTCGGTGACCCGCCCGCCGGACCCGCAGCCATCGATGCTGCGGTACTCGACCGCCCGAGGATCGTCCTCGTTCCACGACTTCCTCACCCAGGTGGCGCCCGAACTGCTGCCGCGTAACCAGGCCAACGCTGAGCTGGCCCCGCACGCCACCACCATCGTCGCCGCCACCTACGCGGACGGTGTCGTCGTCGCCGGCGACCGGCGGGCCACGATGGGCAACCTCATCGCGCAGCGGGACATCGAGAAGGTCTTCGCGGCGGACTCGCATTCGCTGGTTGGCATCGCCGGCACGGCGGGTATAGCGGTGCAGATCGTGCGGCTGTTCCAGGTCGAGCTGGAGCACTACGAGAAGATCGAGGGCACCTCGCTGACCCTGGACGGCAAGGCGAACCGGCTGGCCACGATGATCCGCGGAAACGTCGGCGCCGCGATGCAGGGCCTGGCTGCGGTTCCGCTGTTTGCCGGATTCGACGGGGACGTCGCGGAGCCCGCTGAGGCGGGCAAGATATACGGCTTCGACGTGGTCGGCGGGATCTACCCAGTGCCTCACTACGACGCCATTGGCTCAGGCTCGGTGTTCGCCAAGAGCTCGCTCAAGAAAGTGTGGAGTCCCGGGCAGGATCGGGCCGCGATCGTGCGAACCGTCATCGAGGCGCTCTACGACGCCGCGGACGACGACTCCGCCACCGGTGGGCCGGACCTCCAGCGGAGCATCTACCCGATGATCATGACCGCGTCGACCGACGGCGTCGCGGAAGTGCCGGACGAGGAGCAGCAGGAGATCGTCGAGGCCGTGGTGGCCGATCGCAGTCAGCGACCCGGCACGTGATCCTGATGAACGCGCTGGGGGAGGTGCGCGCATGAGCATGCCGTTCTACGCGTCGGCCGAGCAGATTATGCGCGACCGCTCGGAGTACGCGCGCAAGGGCATCGCCCGCGGCCGCAGTGTGGTCGTCATGCCGTACGTGGACGGCATCCTCTTCGTTGCCGAGAACACCAGCCCAGCGCTGCACAAGGTGAGTGAGATCTACGACCGGATCGGCTTCGCCGCGGTCGGGAAGTACAACGAGTTCGAGAACCTCCGCGTGGCCGGGATCCAGCACGCCGACCTGCGCGGCTACAGCTACGACCGCCGGGACGTGACCGCGCGGTCGCTGGCCAAC
>DATAEG010000010.1:0-11423 GCA_036258135.1 Jatrophihabitantaceae bacterium
GCAACGGCGCCGGTCTGGTCATGTCCACCCTCGACGTGGTCGCGTATGCCGGTGAGGCACACGGCGGCGTCAAGCCGGCCAACTTCCTCGACATCGGCGGGGGCGCGTCGGCCGAGGTCATGGCCAACGGGCTGTCGATCATCCTGAGCGACCCGGCGGTGCGGTCCGTCTTCGTCAACGTCTTCGGTGGCATCACCTCGTGCGACGCCGTCGCCAACGGGATCGTCAAGGCGCTGGAGATCCTCGGCGACGCCGAGACCAAGCCGCTGATCGTCCGACTGGACGGCAACAACGTTGAGGAGGGCCACCGCATCTTGGCCGAGGCGGCGCACCCGATGGTCACGTTGGTGGACACCATGGACGAGGCCGCCGACCGGGCGGCCGAACTCGCGGCGGGAGCTGTGGCCTGATGGCGATCTTGCTCGACGAGAACTCCACGATCATCGTCCAAGGCATGACGGGCAGCGAGGGCACGAAGCACACCAAGCGGATGCTTGCGTCCGGCGCCAAGGTGGCCGGCGGGGTCAACGCCCGCAAGGCTGGTACCAAAGTGGACTTCGACGGGGTGATGCTGCCGGTGTTCGCCACCGTGGCCGAGGCGATGGCCGAGACCGGCGCCAACGTCACGGTCGGCTTTGTCCCGCCGGCGTTCACCAAGGACTCGGTGATCGAGGCCATCGACGCCCAGATCCCGCTGGCCATCGTCATCACCGAGGGCGTCCCGGTACACGACAGCGCCGAGTTCTGGGCCTACAGCCGCGGCAAGCGGACCCGGATCGTCGGGCCGAACTGTCCGGGCGTGATCAGCCCTGGCAAGTCCAACGCCGGCATCATCCCGGCCAACATCACCGGGCCCGGCCGGATCGGACTGGTCTCGAAGTCCGGAACGTTGACCTACCAGATGATGTACGAGCTGCGTGATATCGGGTTCTCGACCGCCATCGGGATCGGCGGCGACCCGGTCATCGGGACGACCCACATCGACGCGCTCGCCGCCTTCCAGGACGACCCCGAGACCGAGGCGGTGGTGATGATCGGCGAGATCGGCGGCGACGCCGAGGAGCGGGCCGCCGCGTTCATCACCGAGCACGTCACCAAGCCGGTGGTCGGCTACGTCGCGGGATTCACCGCGCCGGAGGGAAAGACGATGGGCCATGCCGGGGCCATCGTGTCGGGTTCCTCGGGTACCGCCCAGGCCAAGAAAGAGGCGCTGGAGGCGGCCGGGGTGCAGGTGGGCCGCACGCCCAGTGGCACCGCCCGCCTGATGCGGGAGCTCCTGACCTGACCGGACCAGCCCGAACCCCGTCATCCTGCGACGCGCTCCGGGTGGCGTAGCGTGCGCACGTTGCCCGCGCTTGCGGACACCGACTGAGGGGACGCGATGACCTCGACACCGCCTGCCGAGCCGTCAGGGCCGGCACCGGTGGAACCGTCCCCGGATCCGAGCGCCGCGCCGCCCAGTCCTTCTCGAACCAGCGGGCACGGCCAGTTCGACCCGAACTCGGTGGACGTCAAGGACTGGCTCATCCTCGGCGCCGGTCTGCTGGCGTTTGTGTTCTCGTTCCCGAGCTACTACGTCGGCAAGGCGACGTCGAAGATCACCGGCAAGGACTGCCCGGCGCTGAGCGCGACTGCGGTGCGCGGCTCGGAGAGCGCCTGGCACGGCTTCTTCGGCTGGTTCGCGGCCCTGGTCGCGGTGCTGGCGGCGATTCTGCTGGCCCTGCACCTGTTCGGGCCGAAGATGGAGATCCCGATCCGGCTGGTCGTGTTCGGTGGCTTCGCGCTGGCATTGTTGAGCGTCATCCTCGCGTTCTTCATCCACCCGGGCACGGGCCAGGGAGGTAGCCGAAGCGGGCAGATCGGCGGCTGCACGCTCAAGTTTGAAGCCCACGTCGGGCACGGTTTCGGCTACTGGGCCAGCCTGATCGTGATCGCGGTCGGTGCCGTCGTCGCGTACCTCCAGCTGCGGGAGAGCGGTGAGGCCGTGCCCTGGGAGAGGCAAGCCGGAAAAGCGTGAGATAGCGTTCCGGGCGAACCCGTTCGCCCAACCGCATGATCTTGAAGGAGAGTCGACTGATGACCGGATATGGAGCCCCGGCGGGCGGACCGCCGGTGGCGACTGCAAAGACGCAGCCTCCGCTGTTCGACATGATCGCTGCCGGCCTGGGAGTCGTCACCTTCATTCTTGGGTTCTTCGACTGGTACGGCGTGAGCGGTGCCGGGACGAGGGGCTTCGCCATTGGCGGCGCCGCCGTGGCCGGACTGTCGCTGCTGGCCTCGCTCGTAGCTGCCGCGAAGTTCGTTGACGCCAAGGCGGAGCCGGGGTTCGTGCCGCTGGCGGCGTCGGTGTCGGCGGTCCTGGTCGCCTTCGGCATGCTGGTCAGCAAGCCACAGGGGAATGACGCGAAGCCTGCGCTCATCATCGCCCTGATCGTCACCTTGGTTCAGGCGGCGTTGTTCGTCGTCTCGTGGCTGCAGGCCAGCGGCCGCATGGGTGGCGGCGCGCCGGCGGTCGGCACCGCCTCGACCCAATGGGGTGCCCCGCAGCAGTACGGCCAGCCCACGTACTCCGGCTCGCCGAGCTTTGGGGCGCACGGCGGGGCCCAGCCGGGAGCCCCACCGGCGCCGCCTGGTTACGGCCAGTCCGGCGGGTACGGCCAGCAGCAACCCAGCCCGTCCGGTGGCTACAGCCAGCCTCAGCCCGGGACGTACCCCGGCACGCCGCCGCAGCCGGCCAGCCCGCCACCGAGCGGGTACGGGGCCCCGTCGACCGGCTACGCCCCGCCGAGCAGCCCGCCGCCGGCCAGCCCGCCCGCCGGGCCGTCGGCGCCGGCCAGCCCGCCGCCGTCGAGCGGGTACCCGCAGCAGCCCGGCTCGGGCGGGTACGGCCAGAGCTGACCCACCACCACCCGCCGGGTCGGCGAATCGGGGTGAGCTGCGGCGCGCCTGCGCGGCGCCGTCGGCCTGCTTTGCTTGCCTGGCCACGTGGAGACGCTGCGGAGCCGCCCGGCGCGGACCTCGCCGACAGCGCCGCCCGCACCTGAGCCTGACCCGCCGACCGGCGTTCCCGCGGTCGTCTCGAGGTCGGCATGGCTCGCGGCCGCTTGGACTGGCTTCGGTGCCGCCGCGATCGGCGCCTTCCTCGCCGTCGTCGTCGCCGTTGTGCTGTGGATCCCGGACGCTACGGCGACCGGCTCGTCCGGCGCCACGGTGCGCGCTGGAGTGTTGACTTTCCTGGCCGGCCAGCGTGGCGGCGTGGTGATCAGCGGTGTACCCATCGCCTTCGTGCCGCTCGGACTGACGCTGCTGGCCGGCTGGCTGTGCTGGCGTTCGGCGCGGGTGCTCGCCGCGTTGCCGGTCGTGGCCGCCGTCCAGGGCGTCGCGCGCATGACGCTGCTGCTTGTCGTCCACGTCGCCGCCTATGCGGGGACGTGTCTGGCGTTGACCAGCTTCGCGGTGGTCGGGACGAGCCGGGCCCCGGCCATCGGCGTGACCATCGGTGCCGCGTGTGTGTCGTTGGTCTTCTCTGGGTCGGCGCTGCTGCTCAGCACGGACGTTGGTGACCGCATCCGGGCGGTCACGCCTGCGACGCTGCGCGCCGCGATACGCGGGGGAACGGCAATGGCCTCGACCATGGCCCTCGTTTCGGCCGGTCTGGTCGCCTGCGCGACCTTGCTGCACGTCGGCCGGGCGCTCGAACTGACCCGCGCGCTGGGCGCCACCCTCTCCGGCCTGCCCGTCGCCCTGCTGAATGCGCTCAGCGCGCCGAACGCGGTAGCCGCCGGGGTCGCCTACCTGGCCGGCCCGGGCTTCGCGGTGGGCACCGACGTCCACTTCTCGGCATGGGGGAACGAGCCCGGTGTGGTGCCCGGCTTTCCGGTGCTCGCCGGTCTGCCCGGTGGGCACCGGGCGTCTCCGGTCGCCTTCGCCGTGATGCTCCTCATGCTCACCCTGATGTGTGTGGTCAGCGCCGCGGCGCTGCGGGACGAGGTGCGGCGCGGGTGGCCTGAGGCGCTGCGTTCGGCGGTGCTGTGCGCCGTCGTGGCCGCCTCCGTTGTGGCGGCCGGGGTGGGCCTGGCGGGCGGATCGCTGGGCCGGCATCGTCTGACGACCGTCGGCGGGTCGCCGATTCAGGTGTGGGGTGCGGTGTTCGCGGAAGCGCTGGTATGCAGCGTCGTTGGGGTTGTCTCTCTGCGGGTCGTGCTACTCCTGCGCGGGCGGCGATCGGTTGCCGGCCGTCGAGCCGGATAACACCGCGATCGGGCAATCCTCGGCCGCCTGACGCGGCCAGGGATTGCAAAAGCGAGCCGGTAGGTAGGGTCCGTGCGTGGCCGCGCGTCTCGTCGTGCTCGCCTCGGGCACAGGCACCACGCTTCAGGCGATCCTGGAGGCCAGCCGGTCCACTGACTTCGGTGGTGAGGTGGTCGCGGTCGGCGCCGATCGACCGGAGATCGGCGCACTGGACCGGGCCGCGGCCGCCGGAGTCGAGACCTTCGTCGTCCCGTTCGCCGCCTACTCCGATCGGACCGCCTGGAATCGGGCCTTCGAGGCGGCCTTGGCCGAACGACGCCCGGACCTGGTCGTAATGGCGGGGTTCATGCGCCTCTTCGACTCGGAACTGGTCCGCAGATTTCCGATGATCAACACCCACCCGGCGTTGCTGCCGTCCTTCCCGGGTGTGGGCATCCGGGCGGTTCGCGCGGCACTGGCGCACGGGGTGAAGCTGACCGGCGCCACCGTGCACCGGGTTGACGCGGGCATCGACACCGGCCCGATCCTGGCTCAGGTGGCGGTGCCGGTGCTCCCCGGCGACGACGAACACACCCTGTTCGACCGGATCAAGGCGGCCGAGAAACCGCTCTATGTCGAGACCATCCGAAAGCTCTGCAAGGAGTTTCAGTGACCGATCGAGTCGTGATCCGCCGAGCGCTGGTCAGCGTCTACGACAAGACGGGGCTGGAGCCACTCGTCCGGGCACTGTATGGCGCCGGAGTGGAGATCGTCTCGACGGGCAGTACCGCGGCCACGATCGAACATCTCGGGATCCCAGTGACGACCGTCGAGCAGGTCACCGAGTTCGCCGAGATGCTGGACGGGCGGGTGAAGACGCTCCACCCGCGCATCCACGCCGGCCTACTCGCCGACCAGCACGACGCCGGGCACATGGCTGCGATCGACGCCCTCGGCATCGCTCCGTTCCAGCTTCTGGTGTCAAACCTCTACCCGTTCGCGCAGACCGTCACCTCGCGAGCTACGGCCGCGGAAACGATCGAGCAGATCGACATCGGCGGTCCGGCCATGGTGCGGTCCAGCGCCAAGAACCACGCGTCGGTCGCGGTCGTGGTGGACCCGGGGTCCTACCCCGACGTGATCGACGCGGTCCGGTCCGGCGGGTTCACGCTGGCGCAGCGGCAGCGACTGGCGCTCGCCGCCTTCCGGCACACCGCTGACTACGACATGGCCGTGGCCGGCTGGCTCGGCTCCACGGTCACGCCTGACGACTTCGTCGACGACACCGCGACCGGATTCCCGGGTTGGATCGCCCAGTCGTTCGAGCGGGCCGCCGTCCTGCGCTACGGCGAGAACCCGCACCAGCGCGCCGCGCTCTACGTCACCCCGGGCATAGACCTCGGCATCGCCCACGCGGAGCAGCTTGCCGGAAAGGAGATGAGCTACAACAACTACACCGACGCGGACGCGGCCTGGCGGGCGGTGCACGACTTCGCCGAGCCCTGCGTGGCGATCATCAAGCACGCCAACCCGTGCGGCATCGCCGTCGGTGCGGACGTCGCGGAAGCGCACCGCAAAGCACACGCCTGCGACCCGGTGAGCGCCTTCGGGGGCGTGGTGGCGGCGAACCGTCCGGTGAGCACGGCGATGGCCGACCAACTGGCGGACGTCTTCACCGAGGTGGTCGTGGCGGCCGGCTTCGACGACGGCGTGGTCGAGGCCTTGGCTCGCAAGAAGAACCTGCGGCTGCTCCTGGCCCGGCCGACCGACTCGGCCACCGAGCAACGTGCGGTGTCCGGGGGGTTGCTCGTGCAGAGTGCGGACCGGATCGACACGCCCGGCGACGATCCGGCCAACTGGACGCTGGCCACCGGCGCTCCCGCGGATCCGGCGACACTGCGCGATCTCCGCTTCGCCTGGCGTGCGGTCCGCGCGGTCAAGTCGAACGCCATCCTGCTGGCCGTGGACGAGGCCAGCGTCGGCGTTGGGATGGGGCAGGTCAACCGGGTGGACGCGGCCCGGCTGGCCGTGGAGCGGGCCGGCGACCGCGTCGCGGCCGCGGTGGCGGCGTCTGACGCCTTCTTTCCGTTCCCCGACGGCCTGGAGATCCTGCTCGCCGCCGGGGTGCGGGCCGTCGTCCAGCCCGGCGGATCTATACGTGACCAGCTGGCGATGGACGTGGCGGCAGCCGCCGACGCCACCATGTACTTCACCGGCACCCGGCATTTCACCCACTGACATGGCTGAGGTCGTAGAGGAGAGCTTCGAGGCCGCGGACCTCCGCGGCCAAACCTTCGAGGACACCGAGTTCGTGCGCTGTCGGTTCGACGAGGCCGCGCTCGAGGATGCGGTCAGTACCGCCGTGACCTTCACCGAGTGCACTTTCGACGGCGCTGAGCTGACGAACTCGGCGCACCACCGCAGCGCGTTCCTCAATTGCTCGTTCATCCGGGTTGGCCTGCGTGGTGTGACCTGGGAGGGCTGCAAGATGACCGGCTCCACGTTCTCGGAGTGCCGCACGCAGCCGATGACCATCAACGGCGGTGACTGGTCGTACGTCTCGCTCGGTGCGGCGAACCTGCGTGGGCTCGACCTGACCGGTGTCCGGTTCGCCGAAGCCAACCTCACTGGCGCCGACCTGACCGGGACCCAGCTGCGCGACGCCGACCTCCGCGGGGCACGCACCGGCGGCATCGTGCTGGCCGATGCCGACCTCCGCGGCGCCCGTCTCGAGGGCTTCGATCCGCGCACCGCCGACCTGCGCGGCGCGCACGTGGATCTCGAGCAGGCGGTCGCCTTCGGCCTCACTTTCGGCGTCGTGCTCGATTAGCACCGAGTACGGTATTGGGCGGCATCGTGCGACGAGATCGGAAGGAACCCTGTGACCTATCCGCCGAACGCACCTGTGCCGTCTCCGATGCCATCGCCCGTGCCGCCGGAGAAGCCGCGCCCGATCGGCTGGGCCGCGGTGGTGGCCGGGGTGTGCGGGTTGCTCGCGCTCTTCCTGCCGTGGTTCACCCCAACGGCCACGGCGAACGGGCAGACGTCCACCGCGAGCGCCAGCTTCCACGCCTGGAACGGCGTCTTCCTGCTTATCCTGGGGCCGATCGCGCTCATCGTCCTCGGCGTGCTGTGGTTCCAGGCGATGACCGGACGGGTGAGCGTCCGGTTCGCGAGCTCGGCCAGGCCGATCCGCAGGTTGTCACTCCAGTCCGTCATCGCCGGAGCGGTCGCGGTCCTCGTCGGCTTCCTCGCGTTTCCGATCTTCGGGGCCACGTACCGAATCACCGGGCTCACCGGTGACCGTTCGGTCAAGTGGAGCGACGCGGTGACCATCGCCGATCGGGCCGGGATCAAGTTGAGCGAGGGCACCCAGGTGGGTCTGTGGATCCTGTTCATCGGCGGCCTGCTGATGATCGTGGTGGGCGTGGTCGGCCTGCTCACCAAGCAGTCAGCGCCGGAGTACCCCGCGGCCGGCTACGGCCCGGCCGCCGAGCACCTGCCGCCGCAAGGCCCACCGTCCGGCTACGCGCAAACGCCTCCGGACTACCCGCAGCCGCAGCCGTATCCGCCACCGCAGCCCGGCTACTACCCGCCGCCCCCCGAGCCGCCGTCGACGAACAACCCGCCCCAATACCCGACGCAGCCGTAGGCCGGGCGTAGGCGGTGCCGTGTTAGCGTCGCCGCGATATGAAGATGGACGGCCGCGCGACTCTGGCCGCGATCAAGGCCGAGCTCTCCGTTCGGGTCAGCGCGCTGCGCGAGCGCGGGCTGGTTCCCGGACTCGGCACTGTCCTCGTCGGTGACGACCCCGCCAGTCGCTGGTACGTCGAAGCCAAGCACCGCGACTGCGCGGAGATCGGCATCAACTCGATCCGCCGTGAACTGCCGGCCACTGCCTCCCAGGCCGACGTGCACGCCGTCGTCGACGAGCTCAACGGCGATCCCGAATGCACCGCGTTCCTGGTCCAGCAACCGACCGGGCTTGACGAGTTCGCCATTCTGTCCCGGGTTGATCCGGCCAAAGACGTCGACGGGTTGCACCCGTTCAACCTCGGCAGCCTCGTCCTCGGCGAGACCGCCCCGGTGCCGTGCACCCCAGCGGGGATCATCGAGCTCCTGCGCCGCCACGAGGTACCTATCGACGGCGCTGAAGCGGTCGTCATCGGTCGTGGTTTGACCGTGGGCCGCCCGCTCGGGCTGATGCTCAGTCGACGCTCGGAGAACGCCACCGTCACGCTGTGCCACACGGGCACCTATCACCTGGCCCGGCACATGCGCCGAGCGGACATCCTCGTGGCCGCAGCCGGTCGGCCGGCGTTGGTGACCGCCGATGTGGTCAAGCCCGGCGCCGCGGTGCTGGACGTCGGGGTCAGCCGCATGGACGGCAAGGTGGTCGGCGACGTCGCCCTCGATGTCGCCGACGTGGCCGGCTACTTCGCGCCGAACCCCGGCGGCGTCGGGCCGATGACCCGCGCCATGCTGCTCACCAACGTCATCGCCGCCGCGGAACGGAACGCCGGCCGCGCCGGGCGGTCCGCGCCAGGCAGGTGACGGCAGGAATGGACCCGCGGTTGCGCACAGCCGACCTCAAAGACATCCCGTTCGTCGTCGTCCTGGTCGTGGCCGCGGCCGGCATCGCCTACTCCGCTGTGCGCCCGCAGCACTGGCTGCGCGGGGTCGGCGTGGTCGGGGTGGCGCTGCTTCTAGCCGCGTTCTTCCGGTTCGTGTTGTCCGATCGGCAGGCCGGCCTGCTCGCGATCCGACGCCGGCCGTTCGACGTGATCTGCTACGCGCTGCTCGGTGGCGCCATCCTCGGCGTCGGGGCCCTGCTTCCGCATTAGCACTTCGGTGCTGTGACAGTCAGGACGCGTCTTGCACAGCACCGAAGCCGAGTAGCGTCGGGCACGTGAGCTCCCCAGTCAAAGTGGCCGTAACCGGTGCCGCCGGGCAGATCGGCTACAGCCTGCTGTTCCGCATCGCCAACGGTGATCTGCTCGGTCCGGAGACTCCGATCGAGTTGCGACTGCTGGAGATCACGCCCGCCCTCAAGGCGCTGGAGGGCGTGGTCATGGAACTCGACGACTGCGCGTTCCCGCTTCTGGCGTCGGTGCAGACCGGTGACGACCCGGACGCCATGTTCGACGGCGTCAACCTCGCCCTGCTGGTCGGGGCCCGGCCGCGCACGAAGGGCATGGAGCGCGGTGATCTGCTCTCGGCCAACGGCGCTATCTTCACCGTCCAGGGCGAGTCGCTGAACAACCACGCCGCGGCCGATCTACGGGTGCTTGTGCCGGGCAACCCGGCGAACACGAACGCCTTGATCGCGATGGGCAACGCTCCCGACATCCCGGCCGAGCGCTTCACCGCGATGACGCGCCTCGACCACAACCGCGCGATCGGGCAGTTGGCCAAGAAGGCGGCCGCACCGGTGACCGACATCGCGAAGATGACGATCTGGGGCAACCATTCGGCCACCCAGTACCCGGACATCTTCCACGCCGAAATCGGCGGCCGGAACGCCGCGGAGGTGGTCGACGACCAGACCTGGCTGGAGAACGACTTCATCCCGGCGGTGCAGAAGCGCGGGGCGGCCATCATCGAGGCCCGCGGGGCGAGCTCGGCGGCCAGCGCGGCGTCCGCGGTCATCGACCACGTGCACGACTGGATGGCGGGCACTCCGGACGATGACTGGGTGTCCATGGCGGTCGCTTCGGACGGCTCGTATGGCGTTCCGGAGGGGCTGGTCAGCTCGTTCCCGTGCCGGACGAAGGACGGCGAATGGTCCATCGTCCAAGGACTCGACATCGACGACTTCTCCCGCGCGCGAATCGACGCCAGCGTCGCCGAACTCGGCGAGGAGCGGGACGCGGTGCGCGAACTCGGCCTCATCGGCTGACCGCAGCGTTGGCCGCCCGCCGCGGGGTGTGCAAGGGTTGATCTCTCATGCACGGTTTCGTGGCGCGGCATGGCTGGCGGGTGTCCGCCTTGCCCGTGCTGATCGTCCTGACGGTGGTGGTCGTGGTCCAGCCGGCCACCGACCGCCCGCACGCGGCCTCGGCGGCTCCCACCACGGCTCGTCCAGCCACGAGCCAGGCGTCCTCGGCCGCCCCGCCAGCACTCGGTGCCATGCCGAAGGCGTCCACCGTCCGCACCATCGGCGACTCCACCGCCTGCCAGGGCAACAAGATCCGGGCCCTCGCCCTGGTCAGCCTGCGCGAGCAGCACGTCTGGCTGTGCGAACGGCAGCGCCAGGTGTACTCGACCCCGGTGACAACCGGCGCGGTGGCCCTAGGGCTCGGCACCCCGATCGGCTCTTGGCAGGTGGTGGGCAAGGAAACCAGCCGGTACCTCAGCGGCCCCGGTTACCGCGAGTACGTCCATTACTGGGTGCCGTTCTGGGGCCCGTATGGCTTCCACGACTCGACCTGGCAGAAGATGGCCTACGGCTCCTCCGGCTACCGGCAGCACGGTTCGCACGGCTGCGTGCACATGCCGATGACCGCGATGAAGTGGTTCTACGAGTGGGCCCGGGTGGGCACCACCACGGTCATCGTCGTCGCATAACCCCACGAAACGCTCTGGCCTCTTCGCGGGGACCCCGAACGGCCGAGGCGATCGACGGTGGCGGCGGCGCGCGACGATAGGGTCGGGCGCATGGCGAAGATCGAGGTCAAGGGCACCATCGTCGAGCTCGACGGCGACGAGATGACCCGCATCATCTGGCAGTTCATCAAGGACCGGCTGATCCATCCCTACCTCGACCTGACCGTCGACTATTACGACCTCGGCATCGAGCACCGGGACGCCACCGACGACCAGGTGACCGTCGACGCGGCCAACGCCATCAAGAAGCACGGCGTCGGGGTCAAGTGCGCGACCATCACCCCGGACGAGGCCCGGGTCGAGGAGTTCGGGCTGAAGCGCATGTACCGATCGCCCAACGGCACGATCCGAAACATCTTGGGCGGCGTGATCTTCCGCGAGCCGATCATCATGAGCAACGTGCCGCGGCTCGTGCCCGGTTGGACCAAGCCGATCGTCGTCGGCAGGCACGCCTTCGGTGACCAGTACCGCGCCACGGACCTCAAAGTGCCCGGCGAGGGCAGCTTGACCCTGACCTTCACTCCGAAGGACGGCTCGGCACCGATAGAGCTTAACGTCTTCGACTTCCCCGGCAGCGGCGTAGCGCT
>DATAEG010000011.1:0-12936 GCA_036258135.1 Jatrophihabitantaceae bacterium
CTCGGTGCCGCTACCTAAGGAGCAGACGACGCTTCCTCATCGAGCCCTGCTCCGCCCCGGCGGTTGGACGCCACGCAGTGGCGTACGGGCGGAGCTGGGCGGGACGCACGGTCATGTTCCGATGGTATCCGTTGCGGCCGCACCGATTGGCGCCGCCGGGGCCTCGGCGTCGATGGCTTCGGCATCCGGTTCCATAGAGACGGCTGCCGGCAACGGGATGACCGGTCCCTGCGGGCCGGCGTTGTGGGCCCGCAACCGCCATCCGGCGATGTCACGGGTGAGCTCCGACCAGTGGCAGTTGGCCAGCGGCCCGAGTACGTGCATGGACTGTGGGAGCCCAAGCAGCGCCGTCGTCAATGCCATGGCCGTGGCGCTGTGCGTGACGATCACGACTATGTCGACGGCGGGCAGTTCGGCGAAGGCGGCCACCGCCCGCGCCGCGACCTCCTGACGGCTCTCACCGCCTCGCCGGGACACGTCCCGTCCGGCCAGCCAGTCGGACATCTCGTCCGGATAGCGCTCGGCCACCTCGTCGCGGGTGAGCCCTTCCCAGTGGCCGAGCGAGCGCTCGCGGAACCGGCGATCGAGGTGCAACGGTCGCTCCACCGCCTTGCATAGCGTCTCGGCGGTCTGCGCCGCCCGGCGCAGGTCGGAGCTGACGATGTAGTCGGGCTCTAGCGCGGCGACGAGGACGGCGGCCTCGATCGACTGCTCCCGGCCGGTCTCGTCCAGCGGCGGGTCGGCCTGTCCCTGATAGCGGCGCTCCGCGTTCCAGGCCGTGCGACCGTGTCGCCAGAGCAGGACCCGTGCGGGCCCAGTCGGAGCGCCCATGGTCAGGAGGCGTTCTGGTCTTCGCCGGCCAGGGCAGGACGCGGGTCGAACGGGATGGCCGGGCAGTCCCTCCACAGCCGTTCCAGCGCGTAGTACACCCGCTCCTCGGCATGTTGGACGTGCACCACGATGTCGCCGTAGTCGAGCAGGACCCAGCGGCCGTCCCGGCGGCCTTCGCGACGCAACGGCTTGGCACTGACCCGGCGCAACTGCTCCTCGACCTCGTCCACGATGGCCTCGACCTGGCGCTCGTTGCTGCCGGTTGCGATCACGAAGACGTCCGTGATGGCCAGCCGGTCGCTGACATCGATGAGGACGATGTCGGTGGCGATCTTGTTCGCGGCGGCGTTGGCGGCGACAAGCCCGAGCTCGCGGGCGTGTTCGGTGGCAGTCATGTCGGGCACAGCGTAACGACTTCCGCCGTGGATCAGCGGGTCGCGCGGATCCGGCCGACGACCTCACCCAGGCCGATCCGGGTGCCGCCAAAGCCGGGCGCGCTCGCCCGGATGACCACCGTGTCGCCGTCCTCCAGGAACGTGCGGGTGCTTCCGTCGGCCAGTTCCACGGGCTCGGTGCCGCTCCAGGTGAGCTCCAAGAAGCTGCCGCGCTGTTCGCGCCGCTGCCCGCTGACCGTGCCCGACGCCAAGAGATCGCCGGTACGCAGCGGGGCGCCGTTGACGGTCAGGTGGGCAAGCTGCTGGGGCGGCGTCCAGTACATCTCGGCGAACGGCGGCCGGGAGATCACCGTGCCGTTCCATTCGACCTCGAGCGTCAGGTCGAGCCCCCAGGACCGGTCGTCGCGCAGGTACGGCAACACCGGTGGGTCCTGCGTGGGGGCGACGGTCCGGGCCGCATGGAGTGCCGCCAGCGGGAGGACCCACGCCGACATCGATGTGGCGAACGACTTGCCCAGGAACGGCCCGAGCGGGACGTACTCCCACGACTGGATGTCGCGGGCGGACCAGTCGTTGACCAGGACGACGCCGAAGACGTGATCGACGAAGGCGCTCACGTCCACGGGCCGTCCCAGCTCGCTGCCTACCCCGACCACGAAGCCCACCTCGGCCTCGATGTCGAGCCGGCGAGACGGACCGAAGGTGGGCGCGGCGTCGGCGGGGGCCTTGCGCTGCCCGCTGGGGCGGACCACGTCCGTGCCGGATACGACCACGCTGCCGGACCGCCCGTGGTAGCCGATGGGCAGGTGCTTCCAGTTCGGCGTCAGCGGCGCCTGATCCGGCCGGAAGATGCGGCCGACGTTCGTGGCGTGCGCCTCGCTGGAGTAAAAGTCGACGTAGTCGGCGACGGTGAACGGCAGACGCAGGTTGTGTGCGTCGACCGGCCGCAGCAGCGGTTCGAGCCGCTCCCGATGCGAGTCGTCGCTCAGCCAGGTGGTGATCTCAGCGCGCACCTCGGCCCAGATCCGGGGACCGGCGGCCATCAGCGGGTCGAGCAAGCCGGCGTTGAAGAGCTCGGCGTGATCGGAGGCCGTGGCGGCGCCGGCCGCGGCCAGGGGCAGAGTTTGGTCGCCGATGCGAACGACCAGCTCCGCGCTGCCGTCCTTGTGCGCGGCGACGCCGTAGGGCAGCGCCTCGAGGCCGAACAACCCCTCATTGGCGCCGAGCACCCAAGTGGACGTCACCCGCACACCTCATCACAAATCAGGTGTGCGCCGGACGGCGCGTCCCTAGACTGCGAGCCGACCAGTCCGACCGACCGAAAGGAGCATCCAATGTCAGTCTCACCGAACGACCCGGCTCCGAAAGGTCTGTCGACTTGGCGTTCTCTCGTTCGTTTCAGTGCGGCCACTGCGGCGTAGCCGTCTCATTGGACGCACCCGGCACCTCGCACCGCAACCACTGTCCCGCCTGCCTCTGGTCCCGGCACCTCGACCGCAACGCGCCCGGTGACCGCGACGCTCGCTGCCCGGGTGGGATGGAACCGATCGCCGTTACGGTCCGCGGTGAAGGTCGGTGGATGCTCATCCATCGCTGCCTCGACTGTGGCCGGCTCCGGCTCAACCGCACCGCGGCCGATGACAACCAACTACTCCTCATGCAGCTCGCCGCGCTGCCGCTGACGATGCCGCCGTTCCCGTTCCAGCCGATTGCCCGGGCTCAGGAGCCGTCCCAGCGGTAGCAGGCCATGTTCACGCGACCGTCGGTGACACTCACGCCCTCGGCGCGCAGCCGTTCCAGCTGCTCGGCCTCGAGGTGGTGCGCGGGCCGCCCGTTGGCGCCGATGACGCGGTGCCACGGCACGTCGCTGCCTTCTACGGCGAGCACCCGTCCGACTGCGCGCGGCGCGCGGGACCCGACGTACTCGGCGACATCCCCGTACGACATCACTCGTCCGGGCGGGATAGCCGACACGCACGCCAACACGGCTTCGTCGAATGTGCCGATGCGGTTGGTCCCGGCGATCGGGTAGCCGTGCGTGTCCACGATGCTAAGCGTCGCACTGCCGCCTGACGGTCTCGCCGTCAAGATCGCGGGGTTAGTACGACGGCAGCGACGGGTCCACTTGGTTCACCCAGGCGGTGACGCCGCCCTGGACGTGCACCGCGTCGGAGAAGCCGGCCCGCTTGACCGCGGCCAACGTTTCGGCCGAGCGCACGCCGGTCTTGCAGTACATGACGATCTGCCGGTCGTTGGGCAGCGAGGCCAGCGCCTCCCCCCGCAGGATCTGGTCCTTGGGGATGAGCGTGGCGCCGGGGATACGCACGATCTCCCACTCCGCAGGCTCCCGGACGTCGATGAGTGCGATGGGCTTCTCCGCGTCGATGAGATCCTTGAGCTCCATCGCTGTGATCGTCGATCCGGCGGCCGCACGTTGGGCGTCCTCGGAGACCACGCCGCAGAACTCCTCGTAGTCGATGAGTTCGGTGATCTTCGGTGTGTCCGGGTCCTTGCGGATCTGGACCTCGCGCCAGGCCATTTCCAGCGCGTCGAATACGAGCAGCCGACCGAGCAGCGTCTCACCGATCCCGGTGATGAGCTTGATCGCCTCGGTGACCATGACCGAGCCGATGGCCGCGCATAGCACGCCGAGGACACCGCCTTCGGCGCACGACGGCACCATGCCCGGCGGCGGTGGGTCCGGATAGAGGTCGCGGTAGTTGGGCCCGTGCTCGTCCCAGAAGACGCTGACCTGACCGTCGAAACGGTAGATCGAGCCCCACACGTACGGTTTGCCGAGCAGCACACACGCGTCGTTGACCATGTAGCGCGTCGCGAAGTTGTCGGTGCCATCGAGAACCAGGTCGTACTGGCTGAAGATCTCTAGCACATTGTCGTTGGACAGCTGCTCGTTGTGCACCTTCACGGTGATCAGCGGGTTGATCTCGAGGACGGAATCGCGGGCGGACTCGGCCTTCGGGCGGCCCAAGTCACTCTGGCCGTGGATGATCTGGCGTTGCAGGTTGGACTCGTCGACGACGTCGAAGTCGATGATCCCGAGTGTGCCCACGCCTGCCGCAGCGAGGTACATCAACGCCGGGGAGCCCAGCCCACCCGCGCCGACACACAGCACCCGGGCGTTCTTGAGCCGCTTCTGCCCGTCCATCGCCACGTCCGGAATGATCAAGTGGCGGCTGTACCGGCGAACCTCCTGCACCGAGAGCGAATCGGCAGGCTCCACCAAAGGCGGCAGGTTCACGGGATGGTCCTTCCCATCGACATCATGTACTGCCTAGTCGAACGCCGACGCGCCGCCCGGGCATTCCCAGCCTAGAAGCGCGGCCGCCGGTCCGATCCTCTTAGGTGGTGACGGCGTCCTTCTTTGGCACACCGGGCGGGTAGGGCCACGAGTTGGGCTGGCAGATCTTCGGCCCGGCGCCGCGGTTCTCGCGCAACGTGATCGTCTGCTGCATCATCACCGGCGCCAGTCCGTTCGGCAGGCAGACGAAGCTATGCGTGTGGCCCAGGGCGTGCCCGAACTCGTGGTTGATCATGTAATGCCGGTAGGCGGTGAGGTCCTGGCCGAACTGCACGTCGCCGCGCACCCACCGGGCCACGTTGAGGGTGACTTGGTTGAGCCCATGCCACTCCTGCTGGCAGGACGTTTCGATCTTCTGGTCGTAGCCGCAGATCTGCCGCACCGTCATGGATGACGTGAGGGCGATCCGAACGTCCGCCTCGGGTGAGTCGACGCGCTGGAGCGCCAGCTTGCCGCTGCCGGTCCAGCTGCGCGAATCACTGAGTGTGTCGACGACGAGCCGCTGGAACGCGCCGGTGTCGACACCGGTCATGCCGTCCTCGACCTCGATGGCGTACGTGACCAACCGGCCGTGGCCGACCGGGTTGGCGATCCCCTTGAGGATGGTGAACGTGCCCTTGCCCTGGGTGGTGTACCCGGGGCCGGGCGGAAGGGCGTCGCCGGGCAGAACCTCGGCGCCGCTCCCGGTGTCGACCTTGACACGGCTGGTCCCGGACGGCGCGCTCGCCGCCCCGCCCGTCCCACTGGCCGAGCTGCTGGTGCCGACGCCCGGCGATGCCGGGTGGTGATGATCCTGGCCGACCTCCGAGGTCAACGCGACGATAGTGATCACCGTCAGGATCGGGAGCGCGTAGGCCCGCCAGCCGAGCCGCCGGACAAAGGCATCGACACCGGCGCCGAGCTTCCGGCTGGGCGGGCGGTTGTCGGCCGGATTGGTGGGCGGCCGCCCGTTGGTCCGCTCAACCCACACGAACCGGTTCGCCCAGTCCCGGTCGTCGCCGGCCGCGAAGGAACGGGCCGCGTCGCGATGACGCGGATCGTCGGGCCTCACACGGGTGGCGAGATGGCCCGGATCGGCGGGAGACGAGGTCGGACGCGCCACGCTGCCAGATTGGCATAGGACGATTGCGATCAAGGGGAGATCGCGTGTGTCCAAAGGCACAACTTGGCAACGCGGCCTGCTATCGCGCGTCCGCGGCGCGGAGCAGCCCGAGTATGGCTCGCGCGGTCAGCCTGGGCTCCTCCATCTGCGCGGTGTGCCCGACGTCGTTTAGCACCAATAGCCGGCAGTCTGGGATGGCCCGTGCCACCCGCGGTGCCAGTCGGACGTCGACCAGCTTGTCCCGGTCGCCCCACACCACCAGGCTCGGGGCGTGGATCTTGGTGAGCTCACGCCAGGCCGACATCGGCCCGACGGCGAGCCAGTGTCGGACCAGACCACGCAACGAGCGAGTGAACGCAGTCGTCGTCCAGGGCTGTCCGCGCCGCTCGGTCAGCTCCTCGACGGCCTGCTCCAGGCGTTCAGGCGGCAGACGATCGACATCGGCGAAGCAAAGGCGCAGCGTCCCGAGCACCCGCGTGCGCACCGGCAGCAGCGACAACCGGCGCTCGACGAGGCTGCTGGCCGGGCCCGGCACGAGCAGCAAGCCGATGAGCGGGTCGGCGGTCGGCCTCACGAGCCGAAGGTCCGGGACGGCCGGGGAGATCAACGTCAGGGTGCGGACCAGGTCGGGGCGGGTGGCCGCCACCGTGATGCTCACAGCCCCGCCCATCGAGTTGCCGAGCAGATGAACCGGGCCGCGCCCGGACTGCTCGATATGCCCGACGATGACGCGGGCCGCCGCGGCTATCGAGTAGGCGCCACCCGGGGCCGGGCCGGAGCGGCCGAACCCGGGCAGGTCGAGCGCGGTCGCGTCCAGCCACGGCGCCAGCAACGCGGCCAGGTCCGTCCAGTTGGTCGAGGAGCCGGCCAACCCGTGGACGTACACCGCCGGCTGGCCGTGCGCCGACGTGCTGGGGGTGTGCCGGACGAAGACGGACGCTCCGGCGATCGATTCGGTCCGGCCGGGCCAGGGCGGACCGATCGGATCGAAGTCAGGCAGCGGCACGTCGGCGAGCTCGGCCACCGCAGCGGGACCGGTGCGGCGCGGCATACGCGCCCGGTCAGGCAGAACGCCGCGCCGCGGCCTTCTTGGCCGGGGCCTTTTTCGCGGCCGCTTTCTTCGCCGGTGCGGTCTTGGCGGCCGCCTTCTTCGCGGCCGCGTTCTTGGCAGCCGCCTTCTTGGCAGGCGCCTTCTTGACCGGCGCCTTCTTGGCGGCCGCCTTCTTGGCTGGTGCCTTCGCGATCGCCTTCGTGCCAGCCTCACCCGACCCGCGTTGCTTGGCCTGCTCCACCGAGGCGCGCAACGCCGCCATCAGGTCGATGACCGCGCCACCCTCCGTCCCGGTGGCCGCCGGTGCCTCTACGACCTCGCGGCCCGCCGCCTTCGCGTCGATGACCTCCTGCAACGCCTCGCGGTAGTCGTCGCTGTAGTCGCCCGGGTCGAAGTCACCGGACATGCTCTCCACCAGCGAGTCGGCCATCTTGAGCTCGGGGTCACGCAGCTGGACGTCCTCATCGAGGAAGGCGAAGTCGGCGGCGCGGACCTCGTCGGGCCAGATCATCGTCTCCATCACGATCACGCCGTCCCGGACGCGCAACGTGGCCAGCTGCTCCCGGGACCTGATGGCCACCTTGGTGACCGCCACGCGGTCGCTGCGCTCCAAAGCCTCGCGCAGCAGCAGATACGGCTTGACCCCGGACTTCTCCGGCTCGAGGTAGTAGCTCCGGGCGAAATAGATCGGGTCGACCTGTTCGAGGGGGACGAACTGAAGCACCTCGACGGTCTGCTTTGATGGCAACGGCAGGTCCGCGAAGTCCTCATCGGTCAGGACGACGATCTCGCCGTTGTCCAGTTGGTAGCCCTTCGCGATGTCGCCGTAGGACACCTCTTCGCCGTCGGCCTCGGCCACCCGCCGGTACCGGATTCGGGATCCGTCGCTGCGGCGCACCTGGTGGAAGGAGATGTCCTTCTCCTCGGTCGCGGAGTACAGCTTGACTGGAATGCTGACCAGCCCGAACGACACGGCGCCTTTCCAGATCGAACGCACCCACGTCACCTTTCCGTCGAGGTCACCCCGCGGCGTCAGTGCCCGCCCACACCATTCTGGCGCATCCGTGTGACGTCGGTTGCCCAATTCGGGCGTCGGGCAGGGGCAAGATGAGGCCATGCGGCCGAGCGCACCGACTGAGCTGCCGACCCGAGTAGGCGAGTGATGCCCGACAAGTCCGAAACCGTCCTGGTGAAAGTCGAGAACCGGCAACTGCGGCTCAGCAACCTCAGCAAGGTGCTCTACCCGCAGGAGGGCATCACCAAGGGCGAGATCATCGAGTACTACACCCGGGTCGCCCCCGTGTTGCTTCCCCATCTGACGGGCCGGGCGCTCACCACGATCCGCTTTCCGAACGGGACGTCCGGCCACAAGTTCTTCGAGAAGAACGTGCCCCGCGGCGCGCCCTCCTGGGTGCGGACCGTGCGCCTGCCGGTGCCGGGTTCGACGATGAAGCGGGACGAGATCGACTACATCGTCGCCGACGACCTGCCCACGTTGGTGTGGCTCGCCAACCTGGCGGCGTTGGAACTGCACGTCCCACAGTGGCGGGTGGGCCCGCGCGGCGGGGTACGCGGCGCTGATCAACTCGTCTTCGACCTGGACCCCGGCCCCCCCGCGGGACTCAACGAGTGCGCCACGGTGGCCATCCAGCTGCGCGCCGCCCTTCAGGAGGACGGACTGAAGCCGGTGGTCAAGACGTCCGGCTCGAAGGGCATGCAGCTCACTGCACCCATCGAGGAGAGCCCGCCGGGACGGACATCGGACTACGCGAAGACGTTGGCCGAGCGGCTCGAGGCCGAGTTGCCAAAGCTGGTCGTCTCGCAGATGGCCAAGGCGGTCCGGGCCGGCAAGGTCTTCATCGACTGGAGCCAGAACAACCCGGCGAAGACGACGGTGGCTCCCTACTCGCTGCGCGGCAAGGACGCTTTCACCGCCTCCGCGCCCCTGCACTGGGACGAGGTGAGCGACGGGCACCTGCGCCAGCTGACCGGGAGCGAGGTGCTGGCCCGGATCGAGTCCGACGGCGACCTTTATGCCGACGCGCTCTCCGACGCGGCCCGCTCCCCGCTGCCTTAGACCTGTCCCGTCGGCCCAGAGCGCCGTGTGCCGGGCTACTCGGCAGTAGGCTGACCCGCGATGGACGACACCTACGATCCTCGCGCGGCGCGGCTGCCCAAGCCGGCCCGGCGCCGGCAGCTGCTGGCCGCCGCGCAGGAGGTGTTCGTCGCGAACGGGTATCACGCCGCGGCGATGGACGACATCGCCGAGCGCGCCGGGGTCTCGAAGCCGGTGCTGTACCAGCACTTCCCGAGCAAGCTCGACCTCTATCTGGCCATCCTCGACACCCATGCGGACGCGCTGATCGACGCGATCCGTACCGGGCTTTCCGTGACAGATGACAACAAGCTGCGCGTGCACAACGTCCTCACCGGGTACTTCGACTTCATCGACGGAGAGGACCGCGGCGACGCCGGCGTCTTCCGGCTGATATTCGAGTCCGACCTGTCGAACGAGCCTGCCGTCCGGGCCCGGACCGACAAGATCAACGCGTCGATCACGGCCGCCGTCGCGGACACGGTGGCCGGCGACACCGGCCTCTCCCGCAAGGAGGCCGAACTCCTGGCCCAGGCGTTGACCGGCGCGGCGCAGGTGGTGGCTCGATGGTGGATCGGCTCCGGACGACCGGTCAGCAAGTCCGAGGCGGTCGCTCTCATGGAGACGTTGCTGTGGCGCGGCATCTCACACTTCCCGCTCAACGCCCCCGCGCCGGCGGTCGGCCGAATTTGAGCGCACGAAGGGCACGACAGGAGGAAGTACTGGTGGAGGTCAGGATCGGCGTGCTTCACACGCCTCGGGAGATCGTCCTGGAGAGCGAGGAGACGCAGGACGAGGTCCAGGAGCAGGTGGCCGCCGCCCTCAACGACGGCTCGGGCCTGCTCACGCTCACGGACAACCGCGGGCGACGGGTGATCGTGCCTGCCGGCATCGTCGCGTACGTCGAAATCGCACCGGCGGACGTGCGTCGGGTCGGCTTCACCGCCAGCTGACCCACCCGCCGCCTCTCCAGGGGTTGCGCGTCGCAGCTTGCGCAGATAGTCTGTGTACAGATCATCTGTCTACAGACCAAGGAGTTTAGAAGATCATGTGGAGCTACGAGTTCGCCACCGACACCGATCTCGACCGGACGTCCTGCTGGACCGCCCTGGCCGCGATCCACACCGGGCAGGCCACCACCGCCGGCGGCGACGTCTTCGAACTGCACGGTCCGTTCGAGGTGGGCACCGAACTGTGCGTAACCCCGGCCGGACAGGAGACGTTCCGGTCAGTGATCACCGAGCTGGACGAGGCCGAGGCCTACGCGGATCTGACCTTTTACGACGGCCTCACCCTGGCCTTCCGCTACACGCTCGCCGATCTGCCCAGCGGCGGCACCCGGTTGTCGCACCGTCTGGTCATCGACGGCGAGGCGGCGGACGCGGTCGGCCCAGAGCTCGGCCCGCAGATCACCTCGGACTTCCCGGCCGACCTGGACGAGCTCGTCGCGCTGGCCCGCGGGTGACCCGGTTCGCCGCTCCGGCGGACAGCCCCGGGTTCCTGCTCTGGCACGCGACGTTGCGCTGGCAACGCACTATCACCGCCACGCTCGCGCCGATGGGGCTCACCCATGTGCAGTTCGTCCTGTTGGCGTGCACGTGGTGGCTGAACTCGCAGGGCGCCGAGCCGTCCCAGCAGGAGGTGGCCACGCAGGCCGGCACTGAGATCCGGATGACGTCAGAGGTGCTACGCACGCTCGAGTCGAAGGGCTTCATCGTCCGCGCCGCGGATCCACGCGACTCCCGGGCCCGGGCCCTGCGCACCACGCGCACCGGGAGCGCGCTGGCCCGGCGGGCGGTGAGAGCGGTGGAATCGGCCGACGCCGCCTTCTTCGGGGACGTGGCCGGACCGCCGTTCGTGCGCGCCCTGCGGACGTTGGCCGGGAAGGACTGACTAGTTAAGCCGATCAGCCGTGCAGGCCGAGGTCGGTCATTCGCTCGGCGTGGCGCGCGGTGATCCGGTTGATCAGCTCCGCCACGCCGGCCAGGTCGCCGGTGCCCCGCACGATGAGCATGGTCAGCGCGTCCCGCTCGGCCGCGACGTGCTGGGCCTGGCTGATCGCCTCGCCGACGAGGCGGCGTCCCCAGAGCGACAACCGGCCGATCTGGACCGGATCGGCGGCGATCAGGGCACGGACCTCGCGTATGGCGAACGCGGAACTGCCCTCGTCGGCCAACACATCGAGGACGAGCTGGCGGGTCGTTTCGTCGACATAGGCGGCGATCTCACGATAGAAGTCCGCGGCCATCCCGTCACCGACGTACGCCTTGACCAGGCCCTCACCCCAGGTGGTCGGCTGGGTGGTCGCGTGGAAGCCGTCCAACGCGGCGACGAACGGCGCCATGGCCTCGGACGGGTCCGCGCCGAGCTCGACGATGCGATCGGCGAGCATCCCGTAGTGGCCGATCTCGACGGCCGCCATCCGCGACAGGGCGGCCCGGCCGGCCAGCGACGGCGCCATGCGCGCGTCCTCGGAGAGACGGTCGAACGCGGTCAACTCACCGTAGGCGAGAACGCCGAGAAGATCGACGGTGCCTTCGAGGTCGGGTTCGGTCACGAGCACAGCTCCGCCGCAGTTCCTGGGCGCCACGCAGAGGCGTAAGGGCGGCGGAGGTGTGCGGGGAGCACGGTCACGTCATCCTCCCCGCCGAGGCCGCCGAGGCTGTGGTCACCTCGCTGCCGGAAGGGTACGCGGCGACTGACTACAATGGCGGCCCAGTGCCGCCGCACCACCGTCGGTGTGGCGCACGTTCGGAGAACCGCGCGCGACCTCATCTGGATTCGCCGCCGGACCAACCCGGCCGGTCACGCGCACATCAGACGAGGACCTTCGCGCATGTCAGATCAGCACGGCCCGACCGTGGCCGCGCCCGCCGGGCTCGACCCGCTCGCAGACGTCGGCATCGAGCCGCCCGAGCAACTGGAACCGCTGGCCGCGCACGCGCCGGTCAAGCCCGACAGCCCCGCGTTCAGCGCCTTCGACGTCAAGCCCGAGATCGTCGAGGCCCTCGCCGCGGTCGGCATCACCCGCACCTTCGCGATCCAGGAAATGACCCTGCCTATCGCGCTCGGCGGCGCCGACCTGATCGGCCAGGCGCGCACTGGAACCGGTAAGACTCTCGGTTTCGGCGTCCCGCTGCTCAACCGGTTAGAGCTGCCCGCGGCGCGCCGCGGGGCACCACAGGCGCTGGTCATCGCACCGACCCGCGAGCTGGCCGTCCAGGTGTCCGGCGACCTCGCCGCCGCCGGCGCCCGGCTACGCGCCAAGGTGGTGACCATCTACGGCGGCCGGGCCTACGAACCGCAGATCGACGCGCTCCGCCGCGGCGTCGACGTGGTCGTCGGCACACCGGGCCGGCTGCTCGATCTCGCCCAGCAGGGGCATCTCACGCTCGGCGCTATTGAGATCCTCGTGCTTGACGAAGCCGACGAGATGCTCGATCTCGGTTTCCTGCCGGACATCGAGAAGCTGCTCGCGATGTTGCCCTCCCGCCGCCAGACGATGCTCTTCTCGGCCACGATGCCCGGGCCGATCGTTGCGCTGGCCCGCCAGTTCATGAACCAGCCGGTGCAGATCCGCGCCGAGGGTGCCACTCACGCGCCGGCCATCGAGCACGTTGATCAGTTCGTATACCGGGCCCACGCCATGGACAGGCCGGAGCTGCTCGCCCGCATCCTTCAGGCCCGCGGCCGTGGTTTGACGATGATCTTCACGAGGACGAAGCGCACCGCACAGAAGGTGGCCGACGACCTCGTGCAGCGTGGGTTCGCGGCCGCCGCGGTGCACGGCGATCTCGGCCAGGGTGCCCGCGAGCAAGCGCTGCGAGCGTTTCGGTCCGGGAAGGTGGACGTTCTCGTCGCCACTGACGTGGCCGCCCGCGGCCTGGACGTCGAGGGCGTCACCCACGTGATCAACCACCAGTGCCCCGAGGACGAGAAGATCTACATCCACCGCATCGGCCGGACCGCGCGGGCCGGAGCGTCCGGTACCGCGATCACCCTCGTCGACTGGGACGACGTGCCGCGCTGGAAGCTGATCTGCGACCAGCTCCAACTGCCCATGCACGAGCCCGCCGAAACCTACTCGACGTCGCCGCACCTGCACTTCGAACTGGACATCCCGGACGACGCCGGTGGAACCCT
>DATAEG010000012.1:0-1825 GCA_036258135.1 Jatrophihabitantaceae bacterium
AGCGGCCCTGCAGGCCTTGGATGAGCACCTATCGGCCGGGCGGCTGGAGGCCGACGAATACGGCGACCGGGTTGCTGCGGCCAGCGTGGCGCGCACCCGCGAGGAACTCGAGGCGCTGTTCGTCGATCTCCCGGAACCGCACCTGTCGCCGGGCGCGCAGCTAGCGACCGCGCCGGCACCCGCGCCGCCTCAGCGCCGTTCCGACCCGTCCTCCGACCGGGATGACCGCCTTCTTGGCGGGCGCACCGGTGCGGTTGTCGTCGCGCTCGCCCCGATCATCGCGTTGGCCCTGTTCTTCGCGACCAGATGGTGGGTGTGGTTCCTCCTCGTCCCGGCGGTCGCCGTGGTCGTCTACGGCGGTCGTGACCAGCGCCGCCGCGGCCGATAGCCGACGGTGCTGCTCGGGGATCGGCCCGTCGTCGGCGTCCTGCACCCGGGCGCGATGGGCGCTGCGTTAGGAGCGGCCCTCAAACCCGTCGCCGGTCAGGTCATCTGGGCGGCCGCCGGGCGCTCGGACGCCACCGGCAAGCGCGCAGAACTCGCCGATCTCGTCGCTGTCCCGGACCTGGCCGAGTTGGTGGCGCGCAGCGATCTCGTGATCTCGATCTGCCCACCGCACGCCGCATTGGACGTTGCCCGCGAGGTCCAGGCCGCTGCTCGCGGTGGTCGTCCGGTCGTGTACCTGGACGCGAACGCCGTGGCGCCGACCACTGTCGCGACGATCGCTGACATCATCGGCCGGGAGCGGCTGGTCGACGGCGCGGTCATCGGCGCGCCGGCCTGGCAGCGGGCGGACACCGTGCTGTGGCTGGCGGGGGAGCCGGCGAAGGAGGTGGCGGCGCTGTTCGCCTCCTCCCCGTTCGATGCTCGAGTGCTGCCCGGGGACCTTGGCTCGGCGAGCGCGCTCAAGGCCTGCTTCGCGCTGCAAAGCAAGGCTCTCCCAACCGTGTGGTGGACGTTGGCGGAGGCGGCGCGCCGGTACGGCGTGGCGGACGTGGTGCGCGGTGAGCTGGCGCGAGACGGGGTCGATCTGGATGCGGCGCTGGCCGCGTTTGCCCGGCGAGCGGAGGACAAGGCGTGGCGGTGGTCCGGCGAGATGGACGAGGTGGCGGCGGCCCTGGCCACGGTGGATCTGCCCGTCGGCTTTGCATCGGCTGCGGCGGAGACTTACCGCCGGCTCACCGCGGACGGCGACGGGTCAGCCTGACCCCTGCAGCGCGGTCGCCAGCTCGTCGACGACCTGCTTGCTGCCCGCGATGTACCACTGGTGCCCGTTGGCCGGCACGACGGCGACGTCACCGCCGGCCGCGGTTACGAGCGTGGCGCCGGGCAGCCAGTCCCAGGGCAGGCAGTCGTGCTGGAAAAAGCCGCCGAGCCGGCCATCTGCCACCCAGGCCAGCTCGATCGACCCGGAGCCGAAAGTACGCACCGTGCCGGCTCGTCGCAGCGCCCGTAGCAGCGGTTCCCGCACCGAGTCGTCCGGCATGGTCGTGGGATGCAGGTAACTCGCCACGGCCGACTCCGCGAGCGGTCGGTCGGCGATAGGCGGCACTGGTTCACCGTTGCGACTGGTCGGCCGCCCGGTACCACCGGACCAAAGGTCGTCGGCGGCTGGATGATAGACGGCGCCGAGCAGGGGCTCACTGCCGTCGGCGAGACCGACAGCGCTACACCACAGGGTGACGCCGGTCGCGTAGTTGTAGGTGCCGTCGACGGGGTCGACGAACCAGGTCCGGCGGCCTGATTGCGAGCTCCCCTCCTCGGCGACGATGCCGTCCTCCGGGCGGGCGGCGCGCAACCTGTTGACGATCAGCGCCTCAGCGGC
>DATAEG010000013.1:0-3178 GCA_036258135.1 Jatrophihabitantaceae bacterium
GCCGGCAACAGCGCAGCCCGCTCGTTCGTGCTCGGGTACGACGCGACGGCGCCCCAGGTGACCGGAGCGAGCCCGGCCCGCCCGACCGATGCAAACGGCTGGTTCAACCACCCGGTCGGGGTGGCCTTTGCGGGCACGGACGCCACCTCTGGCATCGCAGCGGGCGGCTGTACCCAGGTGACGTACGGCGGGCCGGACAACGCCGCTGCCTCCGTCAACGGCACCTGTAGCGACCGGGCCGGCAACCAGAGCGGGACGAGCGCCTTCGGCCTCAAGTACGACGGGACTGCACCGGTGGCGAATGCCGCCGCCGGACGCCCCGCGGACGCGAACGGGTGGTACAACCACTCGCTGACCGTCAGCTTCACGGGCTCGGACGCGACCTCTGGGCTCCAGTCCTGCCCGGCGCCGAAGCTCTACGCCGGTCCCGACAGCTCAACGGCGGCAGTCAGCGGAACCTGCTCCGACCAGGCGGGTAACTCGACCGTCGCGTCGCTGCCGTTCAAGTACGACGCGACCGCGCCCGCGGCGACCACGACCCCGGCGCGAGCCCCGGACGTCAACGGTTGGTACAACCAGGCGGTCTCCATCGCCTTCTCCGCCAGCGACGCCCTCTCGGGTCTCCAGTCCTGCCCGGCAGCGGTGAATTACCAGGGCCCCGACAGCAGCACCGCCGTAGTCAGTGGAACGTGCACGGACAACGCAGGGAACGGAGCGCTGGCATCGCGCATCCTTAAGTACGACGACACCGCACCGACGGCCAATGGCGTGCCCTCGAGGCCCGCAGACGCGAACGGCTGGTACAACCACTCACTCACGGTGGGCTTCGGCGGCTCGGACGCGACGTCCGGCATCGCTTCGTGCACGGCGTCGAGCGTTTACGCGGGCCCGGACGCTGCCGCCGTTTCGAGGAGCGGGACGTGTACCGACCGGGCGGGCAATCCGAGCGCGGCGACGACCTTCCCCTTCAAGTACGACGCGACGGCGCCGCAGATCGGCGACCCGGTCCCCGCCAGGCCGCCAGACCGGGCCGGGTGGTACAACCGGCCGGTCGGGTTCGCCGTGCAGGGAACCGACGCCATGTCCGGTATCGACTCCTGCCCGCCGCAGAGCTACACCGGGCCCGACAACGCGGCGGCGTCCTTCACAGGTACTTGCGTCGACAAGGCGGGCAATCCTGGGACGAAGTCGTTCATCCTCAGCTATGACGCAACCGGGCCGGCGACGACCGCGACTGCCGACCGCTCGCCCGACTCACGCGGCTGGTTCAACCACCCGCTCACCGTCAGCTTCTCCGGCACGGACGCAGTCTCCGGAACCGATTCCTGCTCGGCCGCGGAGAACTACGCGGGGCCCGACTCCGTCGAGGCCGTCGTCGGTGGTCTCTGCGTCGACAAGGCCGGGAATGTCGGGCTTGCATCGCTCTCCGTCAGTTACGACGCAACTGCTCCGGTCGTCACCGGTGCCGAGCCCGAGCGTAGGCCGGACGCGAACGGCTGGTACAACCGCCCGCTCGTCGTCGGCTTCCGGGGCAGCGACGCCACGTCCGGGATCGCGAGGTGCACGCAGGCGACCTACGCGGGGCCCGACTCGCCGGGCGCGAGCGTCACCGGCTCCTGCCTCGATCACGCGGGCAATGCCGGCGGATCGTTGCCGTTCGGGCTCCGGTTCGATGCGACTGCACCGGCCATCGGCGAGCTCCGCGTGAAGCCGGGCAACGGCCGCGCGACGCTCAGCTGGACGGCCTCGCCGGACACGACGCTCGTCGAGATCCGCCGCGGTACGAAGCGCATCTACAGCGGGACGGGAAGCACGTTCACGGACACCGGCCTCAAGAACGGCATCGCGTACCGCTACACGCTCACGAGCTACGACGAGGCTGCGAACTCGTCCACCAGCGCGGCCGCCGCCAGGCCGAGCGGTCCACTTGTCTCGCCCGTCTCCGGCGCCGTAGTCACGGCGCCTCCACGTCTCGCCTGGAAGCCGGTCGCTGGGGCAACGTACTACCACGTCCAGCTCTGGCGGCAGGGACGGATCTTGAGCGCCTGGCCGCGCAGCACCGCGTTCCAGCTCCGCCGCACCTGGATCTACAACGGACGCCGCTACCGCCTCGGGCCCGGGCGGTACCGCTGGTACGTCTGGCCCGGCCGTGGCCGGCCCGCGCAGAAGAACTTCGGCCGACTCATCGGCTCGAGCTCGTTCCGGGTCCGCTAGCGCGTTCTCAGAACCCGCGTCGACAGGGTCAGGAAGACCATGTCGGCGAGCACGAGGAAGAACAGCGCGAGCCCGCCCAGGAGGAGCATTGTGTCCGGCGAGGTCGCCTCCTCGCGTGAGAGGCCGGGCAGTGGCGCCACTGCCACCTTCGTGATCGGCCGCTCAGCGTCCACCTTCGGCTTCGGCCTCGGCTTGGCGGGCTCGCGCCGTTCAACTCGGCTCTCGCGTCGCACCGAGGCGGGTGGCGGCTGGGACACAACCCGCGTCAAAACGGGCGCCGGAGGCGGCGCGACCGCCGGCGGAGCTGTAGTCGCCGGTGCGGGTGGAGGAGCCGGCGGCGGCGTGACCCTCCTGGCCGACGTCTGGTCTGGCTGGCGCCTCGCGCTCGGAGGTGGCTCGGGCCTCGGCGCGGAAGTCGTGGTTGGGGCCGGCTCGGGAGCTCGGTCCTGCGCGAACGCCGGGCCGGCGGCCACCGCGCACGCGCAGCACGCAGCGATGAGTACCGATGCCTGCCGCAGCAACGATCGACCCGAGCCCTTCATGTCGCTTTCCCCCTGAGTCCTACAAGCCTCGATCCTAAACGATCCGAGCCGGCAAGTCGAATGGCCCGGCGCCAGGATTCTGGGTGATGATACTGCCTCACCTTCGGTTCTACCAGACGATCTGAAGGGGCTTCTGAGGGAAAAATCACTTGAGAATGCAGGCCATTACCGTCGCCAATTCCAGCACCAATACAAACCGTTTCTGCACGTGATACTGCCGAAGGTAGGCGGCGTGATACTGGAAACCTCTACTCGTGATACTGCTTCACGATGCCGCTGCCAGAGCCAAATCTGTCACTGAGCGGCTTAAATCCCGTTGTCGAGGGCCTGTCGGGCGAGCGGCCATCCCGATCGTTAATCGTCGCCGATCTTCCCGTGCGGGTGAGACGTCGTCCGCTAGTAATTAGAACGTACCCAGAAAA
>DATAEG010000014.1:0-2229 GCA_036258135.1 Jatrophihabitantaceae bacterium
CGCGGTCGCCAAGCTAGCCAGGCGCCGCGCCCTGGTCGTGGTCGTCTCCGACTTCATCGGCGACGGCGACTGGGGGCGGTCGCTACTGCGCCTGGTGCTGCGCCACGAGGTCGTCGCCCTGCGCGTCGTCGATGCCGCCGACGACGAGTTGCCCGACGTCGGCCTTGTCGTGGTCGAAGACGCCGAGACCGGGGAGCAGCTCATCATCGACTCTTCGGATCCGCTGCTGCGCACCCAGTTCCGCGCTCGTGTCGAGGAACGCGACACGGGCCTTGCTGCCGGAATGCGCCGGGCGGGGGTGCCCATCCACCGCATCGGCACCGACGCCGACCTGGCCACGGCGCTCATCGAGGTCGTCGCGAGCACCCAGCGCAGGCGCGCGTGAGCCTCTCGAACCCCGCTCTCCTGGCCGCCGGCCTGCTCGTGGCCGCGGGCCTGGCCTGGGCCGCGGTAGTCGTCGCGAGGCGGCGGGCCGCTGCCCTTACCGCGGCCGGGCTGACGGCGCGTGGCCCCGGACGCGGCCGCGCCCGGCTCGGGGGTGTGTGGTTCACCATCGCGGGCGTCGCCGTGCTCGCGATCGCCATGGCCGGCCCGGCGGCGTCCGTCCCGGTGTCCCGTGCCTCCGGCACCGTCATCCTCGCCATGGACGTCTCGGGCAGCATGACCGCCACCGACGTGGTGCCCAGCCGTCTTGCTGCTGCGAAGAAGGCGGCGCTGTCGTTCATCACGGCCCAGCCAGACAACGTGGACATCGGCGTTGTCGCGTTCCACCAGGGCGGGCTCGAGGCCGCCCTGCCGACCGCCGATCACGCGTCCGCCTCGGCCGCGGTCCGCCGGCTGAAGGCCGCCGGCGGCACGTCACTCGGCGACGCCATCCTCGCCTCGCTATCGGCGATCACGCACAAAACCGTCAGCTTCGGCCGCAACGGCAGCGCGCCGAACATCGGCTTCTGGCCCTCGGCCACCATCGTGCTGCTCTCCGATGGCCAGAACGAAGGCGGGGCCGCCGGCAGCAGCACCGGCACCGATGCCGGCACCGACGCGGCCGCCGCAGTGGCCGAGAAGGCCGGCGTGCACATCGACACCGTCGGGGTCGGCACCGCCACGGGCACCACCGTCGTGGTCGACGGCTACCACCTGTTCACCGCGCTCGATGCAGCCGCCCTCAAATCGATCGCGCAGGCCACCGGCGGCACGTACCATCCAGCATCGGACGCGGGCGAGCTCGACGGGATCGCCTCGTCCATCAACTTGAGGCTCACCGTCACTAGCCAGCCGCTTCCGCTGGCCGGCGCGTTCATCGCCCTGGCCCTCGTGCTGCTCGCCGCGGGCGCCGTGCTTACCGTAACCCGGACAGGCCGGGTGGTCTGAATGTCCTTCTCCTGGCCGTGGGCGCTGCTCGCACTCCTCGTCATTCCGCTGGTCTTCGCCGCCCGGTGGCTGACACGGCGCCGGCGCAGGCGCTCCGTGGTCCGGGTGACCTCGCTCGCGCTCGTCCGGACAGCCATGCCTGGCCGCTCGCGCTGGCGGCGGCGCATCCCCGTGGCGCTACTGACGCTTGGCCTGGCCGTGCTCGCGGTTGGTGCCGCCCGCCCGCAGGCGACCGTGCCCGTCGCGTCGTCGTCCGCGACGATCATGCTCGCCCTGGACGTCTCGGGCTCCATGTGCTCCACCGACGTCAAGCCGAACCGGATCACCGCCGCCGAGCAAGCGACCAGCGCCTTCATCAAGTCCCAGACCGGCGGCCCGCGCATCGGCCTGGTCGCCTTCTCGAGCACGGCCGTCGTCCTCGTCCCGCCCAGCGCGGATACGAAGCAACTGCTCGGTGCGATCGGCGGTCTCACTACCTCGTTCGGCACCGCCATCGGCGAGGGCATCTTGACCTCGCTCGACGCCATCGCGCAGATCGACCCGTCGGTAGCGCCGACCGGCGCGACCGTCTCCCGCGGCCGCGGTGCCGGCTACGCCAACGACGTGATCGTCGTGCTCACCGACGGCTCGAACAACCGGGGGGTTGACCCGCAGACCGCGGCGAAACAGGCCGCCAGCCGGGGCGTCCGCGTCTTCACCATCGGCTACGGCACCGACAACCCCGCGCCGCTCGCCTGCAGTTCCGCGCAGTTCGGCGGGTACAGCGGGTTCGGCGGCGCGGGTTCCGGGTTCGGCGGCCGGTTTGGCGGGGGCAATCCGTTCGACGCCGACTTTGACGCGCTCAGGCAGATCTCCAGG
>DATAEG010000015.1:0-40184 GCA_036258135.1 Jatrophihabitantaceae bacterium
GGCGAGACCGTCGCGCTGCTCGGGCCGAACGGCGCCGGCAAGTCCACCACCGTGGACATGATGCTGGGCCTGTCCAAGCCGGACGCGGGCCGCGTGACTCTGTTCGGCGGCCCGCCCACCCAGGCCATCCAGCGCGGTCAGGTGGGCGCGATGCTCCAGACCGGCGGCGTGCTACGCGACCTCTCGGTGCGCGAGATCGTCGCGATGATGGGCGCGCTGTTCCCGAACCCGCTCCCAGTGGACGACGTCCTGGCCATGGCCGGGCTCAGCGACATCGCCGACCAACGCACGCAGAAGCTGTCCGGCGGGCAGTCCCAGCGGGTCCGGTTCGCGGTGGCCGTGGTGTCCGACCCTGATTTGCTGGTCCTCGACGAACCGACTGTGGCCGGGACGTGGAGGCGCGCAACGCCTTCTGGGCGACCATCCGCGCGTTCACGTCGCAGGGCAAGACGGTGATCTTCGCGACGCACTACCTCGAGGAGGCCGACGCCTACGCCGACCGGATCATCCTGATGGCCCGGGGCCGGGTCGTCGCCGACGGTGCCACCACGGAGATCAAGTCCCGGGTCGGCGGCAAGGCCATCCGGGTCACCCTGGCCGGCATCTCGGCCGCGGAACTCTGCGCCCTCGCCGGTGTCGCCGCCGTCGACACCCGCGGCGACGCGGTCCTCCTGCATTGCAACGACGCCGACCGGACCATCCGGGCCCTGCTTGCCGCGTACCCGGCGGCGCACGACATCGAGATCACCGGCGCCGGCCTCGAACAAGCCTTCCTCGCGCTCACCGGTGACGACGTCGAGGATGAATGGACCGAGACCCAGCGCCAAGGAGTGAAGGCATGAAGTCACCCCACGAAATCGCTCCGCACAAGACACTCCGCGTTTTCGCGGGCATAGCCAGCGTTTGTCCCGCCGTACGTCGGCCTTGCCCGAAGGCAAAACCATGAATCCGACCTACTTCAAGTACGAACTGGTGCGGCTGATCCGCAACAAGCGGTTCTTCTTCTTCTCGCTCGCCTTCCCTCTGCTGTTGTTCATCGTCATCGGCGGGACGAACAAGAACGCCACCGTGGTCCTCGGTGGCTTCAAGGTCAACTTCCTGGTCTTCTATTGCGTCGCCATGGCCGGCTACGGCGCCATGATGGCCTCGATGGCCGGTGGCTCCCGGATCGCGGCCGAGCGCAGCGTGAGCTGGAACCGGCAGCTCCGGCTCACCCCGTTGAAGCCGTCGCAGTACTTCAGCGGCAAGGTCATCACGGCTTCTCTCATGGCCGCGGTGAGCATCGTCGTGCTGTACGTCGCCGGCCTGGCACTGGGCGTGCACATCGATTCCGTGGCGGACTGGCTGGAGATGACGGGGCTGATCCTGCTGTGCCTGGCTCCGTTCGTCGGCCTCGGCATCTTCTTCGGTCACGTGCTGACCGTGGACACGATGGGCCCGACGCTGGGCGGTTCGGTGGCCCTGCTGGCCTTCCTGGGCGGCATGTTCTCGCCGCTGCCCACCACCGGCACGCTCCACGACATAGGCGAACTACTGCCGTCGTACTGGCTCACCCAGGCGACCCACGTCGGCGTCGGCGGTCCGGTCTGGGAGGCGAAGGGCTGGATCGTCGTCGCGATGTGGACCATCGGGACGGTCCTGCTGGCCACCAATGCCTACCGGCGCGACACTGCCCGCGTGTGACCTCCTCCGATTAGCCTGACCACATCATGTCCGACCCAACCGCCCAGGATCCCTACGCGGACGAGACGCTCGCCTCCGATCCGATCTCGCGCCAGCGGGCGCGGCACCAGACCGGGCGCACGTCGTGGCATGACTGGGTGTTTCCGGGCCTCTGGCTGGTCTACCTCGGGCAGACGGTGCACGGCGTATCCGTCCACTCGCACGGGGCGGCGGCGCTCGTCGGATATGCGATCATCATCGCCTTCGCGTTCGGCTACTTGCTGACGCTCAACCAGTCCTGGGACGGCTCGCACGGCCACCTCTTCTGGATCTCGTTCACCTCGATCATCGTGCTTGCCATGGCGGAGCCGATATTCGCCCACGAAGACGCGTTTGCCATGCTCGTGTACATCGCGGTCGTCTTTGTGGCCGCGTTCCGCAAACAGAGCGTGTGGCTGGTCGGCGGCCTGACGATCATCGCCGTGGTCGCCCCGTCGCTCGTCCCGTCCTGGAACGCCGGGCCGGACTGGAACATGGCTATCACGCTGCCGCTGGTGGCGGTCGCCATGTGGGCGTTCTTCGCCATCCTCCAGTCCAACGTCGAACTGACCAAAGCGCGCGCCGAGGTGGCTCGGCTGGCCGCCGAGAACGAGCGCTCGAGGATCGCCCGCGACCTGCACGACCTGCTCGGCCACTCGCTGACGACGATCACCGTGAAGGCCGAGCTGGCCAAGCACCTGTCCGAACGCGACCCGGCCAGGGCCGCCGCCGAGATCGCCGAGGTCGAGGCGCTGAGCCGGCGCACGCTGAGCGAAGTGCGCGCCGCGGTCTCGGGCTACCGCGAGGTCACGTTGAGCGGCGAGCTCGCCACCGGACGGCAGGTGCTGCGCGCGGCCGGCTTCGTGGCCGACCTGCCCAAAGCAGTGGACGACGTCGACCCGAACTACGAGGAACTGTTCGGATGGGTGGTCCGGGAAGGCATCACCAACGTGGTGCGGCACTCGCGCGGAACCACCTGCACGATCACGGTCGGACGCAACTGGCTCACCATCGCCGACGACGGCACCTGCGTGGAGACTGCCGTGCCGGGCTCCGGGCTGATCGGGCTCGGCGAGCGGGTAGCTGCAGCCGGCGGGACCGTCGTCAGTGGCTGTGCCGATGACGGCCCGGGTTGGCGGCTGCGCGTCGACCTGCCCGCGAATGAGACGGTGTCTGTGATGACGGATCCCGCGCAGGCCCAGGCCGGCACATGAAACCCCCACGAATCAGAGCATGAGTGAGAAGATCCGGCTGCTGCTCGCCGACGATCAGCAGCTGGTCCGGTCGGCGTTGGCTGCACTGCTCGAGCTCGACGAGGCCTTCGAGGTGGTCGCCCAAGTGGGCCGCGGCGACCAGGTCGTAGCGGCCGCTCGTGAGCACCAGGCCGACGTGGCGTTGCTCGACATCGAGATGCCTGGCGTGGACGGCTTGGCCGCGGCCGCCGCACTGGCGCAAGAGGTCCCGCAGTGCCGGGTGATCATCCTGACCACGTTCGGGCGGCCGGGGTACCTGCGCCGGGCGATGGAGTCCGGAGCTCTCGGCTTCGTCGTCAAGGACGCACCGGCCGAGCAGTTGGCCGACGCGGTGCGGCGGGTGGCCGCGGGGGAGCGGGTCGTCGACCCGGCGCTCGCCGCCGCCACACTGGCGGGCGGTGCGTCCCCGCTCACCGGACGCGAACGGGACGTGTTGGTGGCCGCGCGCAGCGGCGCCACCGTCGCCGACATCGCCGGGAAGTTGTTCCTCTCCGAAGGAACGGTGCGCAACTACCTGTCGGCCGCGATCGCCAAGACGGGCGTGCGCAACCGCGTCGAGGCGGTGCGAGTGGCGGACGAGCGCGGCTGGCTCTGACTCCACAGCCTCCGTTTTCAGCGGTACCGTCACGACATGGCCTCGTCTGGCGGAACCGGCCGAATCGGCTGGGTTGTGCTAGCTGCGGTAGGCGCGGCTCTCATCGTCATGATCGGCCGGGCCGGCGCGGACGCACCGAAGGGCAGCGGGGACTCGGCCGCCGCGCCCACGACGTCGGCCATGATCGGGCCGCTGTTCGCCGCGGAGTCCGACGCGCATCCGTGCACAGCAAGCGTCGTCGACAGCCCGGACCACAATTTGATCATGACCGCCGCCCACTGCGTGCAGGGCACCGGCGCCGGAATGCGCTTCATCCCCGACTATCAGCAGAGCAGCGCGCCGTACGGCGCGTGGGTCGTGCACGCCGCGTACGTCGACCCGCAGTGGAAGTCGAACCAGAACCCGCTGCGTGACTGGGCCTTTCTGGCAGTGACACCGCACATCTCCAACGGCCAGACGGTCAACATCCAGGACTTGACCAGCGCGTTTCGGCTGGGCTTCAAATGGCACAGCGGCGACACCGTCACCGCCTTTGGTTACTACAAAACCACGAACGATCCGACCACTTGTACCGACCAGCTGTCGCAGCACAACCAGTACGCCGAGTTCAAATGCGAGGGATTCGGCGCGGGTATGTCTGGTGCGCCGTTCCTGAGCGGACCGAGCGGCTACCAGCAGATCGTCGGGGTCATCGGCGGGCTCCAACACGGCGGCTGCACCGACGACATCTCGTACGCCTCGCAGATGGGCTGGCCGGTGTACGTGACCTACCTTCGGGCCGCGTCGGGCGCACCGTCCGACCAGGCGCCGACGCCGGCCAAGGTGCACTGCTGAGCGGTCCCGACCGACAGCGGCTAGCTGCCACCTTCGACTTGGCCGCCGAACTCTACGACTCCGTACGGCCCGGCTTCGCAGAGGCGGCGATTGACTGGGTGCTCCCCAAAGCGGCCGGCCGGGTACTCGACCTGGCCGCAGGCACCGGCAAGCTCACCGACTCCTTGGTGGCGCGTGGTCTGGACGTGGTCGCGGTCGACCCGGCACCGAACATGCTGGCGGTGCTCCGTCGTCGGTGGCCGGCCGTCGACGCCCGGGTCGGTTGCGCCGAGCGGATTCCGCTCCCCGACGCATCGGTCGGGACGGTGCTGGTGGGTGCCGCGTTCCACTGGTTCGTCCGGCCGGAGGCGGAGCGGGAGATCGCGCGCGTCTTGCGGCCCGGCGGCCGGCTAGGCCTGCTCGGTAATCCGTACGACCCGGACTCGTGGGTGGCGGAGGTGTTCGAAGACGCGCTGCACTCATTTGGCGTCCAGCGCGAGGGATTCAGCCGCAAGGAGACGATCCCGGACGCGCGCTGGTTCGGTCCCAGCGAACGAGCCCGGTTCGCCCACATACAACCGCTGCGCGCGGACCAGATCGCCGACCTACTGGCCTCGCGGTCCTACGTCATCGCCATGCCGGAGGCCGAGCGGGCGGCGCTGCTCGACCGGGTGCGCCGCGCCGTCGCCCGGCATGTCGACCCGGCCGCGCCGGTGGTGGAGGTTCGGTATCACACCGAGGCGATCCGGACGGATCAGCGGTTGCGTTCGAACACCAGCCGCAGCCCGATCAACGTCAACTCGGGCTCGTAGCGGCTCACCGTGGCGCAGTACGGGATGGCCAACGGGGCCAACCCGCCGGTGGCGATGACCGCGACCGACTCCGGGTCATCTGGCGCGAGCGCCGCCCGCAGCCGGATCACCAGGCCGTCCACCTGGCCGGCCACGCCGTAGATGATGCCGGACTGGAGGGCTTCAACGGTGTTCTTGCCGATCGGCGAGCGCGGCGCGATCAACTCCACTTTGCGCAGGGCCGCGGCTCGGCTGGCTAGCGCGTCGACAGAGATTTCGATGCCCGGGGCCAGCGCACCGCCGACGAACGCACCGTCGGCGCTGATGACGTCGAAGTTCGTCGACGTGCCGAAGTCGACGACGATGACCGGGCCGGTCACCAGAAAGTGGGCAGCCGCGGCGTTGCAGATCCGGTCCGTGCCCACCTCCTTCGGGTTGTCCATGCGGATGCCGACGCCGGTCTTGACCCCCGGCTCCACGAGCACGGTCGGCACGGCGGGGTAGTACCGGTCGAGCATGCCGCGCAGCTCCCGAAGTGCCGCCGGCACCGTGGAGCAGGCGGCGATGCCGTCGACCTCGAGGTCGCCGAGCAGCCCGCGGTAGGTGAGCGCGAGCTCGTCGGCAGTGTTGCGGCCGTCGGTCTTGATGCGCCAGGAGTGCTCCAGCCGGTCGCCGTCGAACACGCCGAAGACCGTGTTGGTGTTGCCGATGTCGATCGTGAGCAGCATCAGCGCAGGTCCGTTCCTTCCATCACCAGGTCGAGCCCGATGTCGAGCACAGGCGCCGAATGCGTCAATGCGCCCACCGCGAGATAGTCCACACCCGTCTCGGCGACGGCGCGCGCCCGGTCCAGGGCCAGCCCGCCGGATGCCTCGGTTCTCGTGCCGCGCGCCTTGGCGTACTCCACCGCCGTCCGCATCTCCTCGACGGACATGTTGTCGAGCAGCACCAGATCGGCGCCGGCGTCGACCACTTCGCGAGCCTGCGCGACGGTGTCCACCTCGACCTCGATGGGCAGACCGGGCCACGCGGCCCGAACCAGCTCGAAGGCGTGCGCGGCCCCACCGGCGGCGAGCACGTGGTTGTCTTTGACCAGGCCGGCGTCCGACAGCGACATGCGGTGATTAACGCCGCCGCCGCACCGCACCGCGTACTTCTCGAGCGCGCGTAGTCCGGGCAGCGTCTTGCGGGTGTCGCGGATGACCGCGCCGGTCCCGGCGACGGCGTCCACCCAGCGCCGAGTGAGCGTGGCCACGCCGCTCAAATGGCACAGCAGGTTCAACGCGGTGCGTTCGGCGGTGAGGATGTCGCGGACCGGACCGGCCACGGTCAGCACGACCGCGCCCGGCGCGATCAGGCTGCCGTCCGCGACGGTCCGCTCGACGGTGAGCCGTCCCGCGCTGACCCGCTGAAAAACGCGGGCAGCCACCGGCACACCGGCGACCAGCCCAGCCTGCCTGGCCACCGCCTCCCCGCGCCCGACCGTGTGCGCCTCCACCGTGGCCGCGGAGGTAACGTCACCGTCCGCACCGAGGTCCTCCGCCAGGGCGACGTCAATGACTGCGTCGACCAGGTCCGTTGACGGCGGCTCGGGCGTCATCACGCCTCCTTGGGGACGAAACGGGTGTGCAGGCCGTCGCCGTCGAGATCGGTGTCGAGATGGCCGAGCCAGCACGCGTCGTCGCGGTTGGGGAAGTCCTCGCGCCAGTGCGATCCGCGGGTCTCCTCACGGCGGGCCGCCGCGGCCACGAGGACGGCCGCCACCGTGGCCAGGTTTGACGCCTGCCAGCTCTGCAGGTCGGCGGGGATGACGTCATCGACGGTCGCGAAACATTCGTCCAGATAGCGGCCCACTTCGGCCAGATCGGTGGCAGAGCGCAGAACGCCGGCGCCCGCCGACATCCGCTTGCCGAGGCTTGGGTCGGCGCCGAGCAAGCCGGTCGGCCGTCCGTCCTCAGCCGGCTTGGGCGGCGGCAGGCCCGGCTCCAGATGGGCGCCGACGTGGGCCGCGATACGACGCCCGAGGACCAGGCCCTCGAGCAGCGAGTTGGAGGCCAGCCGGTTGGCGCCGTGCACACCTGTGCACGCCGCCTCGCCGCAGGCGTACAGCCCGGCGATCGTGCTGCACCCGCCGAGGTCGGTGCGGATGCCGCCGGAGGAGTAGTGGCTGGCCGGCGCCACCGGGATCATCTGGTGCACCGGGTCGATGCCGTGCCGGCGCAGCGAGGTGAGGATGGACGGAAAGCGCTCCGTCCAACGCTCGGCGCCAAGGCTGGTGGCGTCGAGCCACACGTGCGGGCTGCCGGTGGAATGCATCCGCCGCATGATCGCCTTGGCGACCACGTCCCGCGGAGCGAGCTCGGCCAACTCGTGCTCGCCGCGCATGAACCGCGTGCCGGCGTCGTCGCGCAGCACCGCGCCCTCCCCACGCACGGCCTCGCTCACCAGCGGTTGCTGACCTTGGGCATCGGAGCCGAGCCAGAGCACCGTGGGGTGGAACTGGACGAACTCCAGATCGCGCACGACCGCCCCGGCGCGCAGCGCGGTGGCCACGCCGTCGCCGGTGGAAACCAGCGGGTTGGTCGTCGCGGCGAAGATCTGACCCACGCCGCCGGTGGCGATGACCACGGCGGCGGCGGCGGCCGCGCCCACACCGTCACGTTGGCCCTCGCCGATCACGTGCAACGTCGCTCCGGCCACGGCTCCGTCCTCGGTGCGCAGGAGGTCCAGGACCAGGGCATGCTCGATCACTCGGATGGCCGGATGCCGGCGCACCGCGGTAATGAGCGCCCGTTCGACCTCGGCGCCGGTCGCGTCGCCGCCCGCGTGGACCACCCGGCTACGGTGATGGCCGCCCTCCCGGGCCAGGTGGAGTTCCCCAGCCGAGTCGCGGTCGAAGCGGGCGCCGAGCTCGATCAACTCCTGAACCGCGGCTGGCCCTTCGGTGACCAGCAACCGGACCGCGGCTTCGTCGCACAGCCCGACACCGGCCCGCAGCGTGTCGTGCAAGTGCTGTTCGGGTGAGTCGTCGGAAGCCAGCGCCGCGGCGATGCCGCCCTGCGCCCAGCGCGTCGATCCGGCGGACAACACGTCCTTGGTCACCACGAGAACGCGATGGCCGAACGGGGCAATGCGCAGCGCCGTCGTCAATCCGGCGATGCCCGAGCCCACCACCACGACGTCCGCGTCGACCACCCAACCGGCCTCAGGTGCGCGCAGTCGCCTCGGCGGGGCGCTCATCGACCGAACCCGGTGGTTCCACCGCTCATACAAGACTGACCGGCATGTTGTCGATCAGCCGGGTGCCACCCACCCGGGCCGCGACGAGGAGACGGGCCGCACCCACGCGGGGAACGGGCCCGAGGCCGGCGCTGCGCAGGACAAAATAGTCGACGTCGAGCCCCGCGGCGGCGAGCACGTCGCGGCCGGCCGCCACGATCTCGTCCGGACCAGCACCGCGCGCAGCGGTCTTCGCGGCGGCCTCCAGTGCGGCCGACAGGGCCAGGGCCCGGTCACGTTCGGCGGCGGAGAGGTAGGCGTTGCGGCTGGACAGGGCTAGGCCGTCGGGCTCGCGGACCGTCGGGACGCCGACGATCTCGACGCCGAAATCGAGGTCGGCCACCATACGGCGCACCAGCGTCAGCTGTTGGAAGTCCTTCTCGCCGAAGTAGGCACGGTCGGGACAGGTCAGGTGCAGCAGCTTGGCCACGACGGTGAGCACGCCCGCGAAGTGCCCGGGCCGACTGGCGCCCTCCAAGTCGGCGGCGAGCGGGCCGGGCTCAACGGTGATCTGGGGCTCGCCGCTCCGGTAGACCTCGGTCACCGGCGGCGCCCAGACCACGTCCACGCCGGCCTTCTCGCAGCGCGCCAGATCCTCGTCGAAGGGCCGCGGGTAGCGGCTCAGGTCCTCGCTCGGGCCGAACTGCCGAGGGTTGACGAAGATCGTCGCCAGCAGCGAGGCGTTCGCCTCCCCGGCGGCGCGCAAGAGTGCCTGATGCCCCTCGTGCAGCGCACCCATGGTGAACACCGCCCCAACCGGACTGGACAGGGCCGCGCGCGCCGTATCCAGTTCGGCGCGGGTACGCGTCACCACCGTGGCCACCATGACGTCAGTTTGGCAGGCGTTCCATCGGTTGCCGAAGTCGATCGGCTCAGGCGCCCTGCCTTCCGTAGGAGCTCACGCCGAGCGCGTGCGGGACCCGGATCATGAACGCGACGGCCTTGACCACGGCCTCTCGTACCGCCCCGATAAGCGCCTCGGCAAGGGCGACCTTCGACGCGGCGGTCCAATAGGTGGTCTGGATTCGGACCGGAGCCGCTGCCGCGAATGCGGCTTCCGACGCGCCCGCCGTGACGCCGGCCGACGCCTGCGCGACCGCCCACGAGGTGACCAACCAGCGCAACAGTCCGGTGACGATGGCGAGAATCACCTGGCGGGCCGCGGCCATCATCTCCGCGCTCGCCTCGAGCAGGTCTGCCAGCGCCACGCATTCGTCGCCGACCTGGACGCTGGCCGTCTCGAACCGCGCGAAGTGCGTCCGGCAGGCATCAGCCGCGGACCCCTGCCAGTCGGTAGTCCGGGACCGCACCACGACATAAGACTCATGGCCGACCTCCCGCACCGGTGTCGCCATCGACCGCCAGGCGTGTGCGGCGCTCTCCAGACGTGCCGGGTCACCGCTGACCTGCTCGATGAGACGTACCAGCGGCTCGAAGTGTCCAGCCAGCCAGCCGAGACCGACCTCACCAAGGAAAGCGACCGGGTCTTCGATGAGACCGACCGCCGACCGTTCGACGCCATTGGCGAGCCGAAGCAGGTCGGCCACCACTCCCCTGACGTCGTCGGCCCGCAGGTCGGACGCCAGCTCGACTCCCGGATCGACGACTGGGACCTCCCCGATCACTGGCCCGGTCATCGGTGCGGTCCTTCGATTCGCATGCTGGCGTCGTGCTCCTGCTCGGCGTAGCGAGTCGCAGTCCGGGCCAAGTTGAACTTGGCGTCCTCCAGATACGTCCCCAAATGCTGGAGAGCTTTCGACGCCGTATGGAGCAGCTCGTCATAACGGGCGTGCAGACCGGTTTCCTCCCCGAGCAAGCCCCACGCCCGGGCGCCGACGGCCGCCGACGCCTCGACCGGCGCCACCGCGCGGAGCTCGGCGAGCGCGCCGTCGAGACGTCCGGCCGCCTCCACCAACGCCGCGGGGACGACGCCGAAACCATCAGCCACGGCCGAGCACATCCTCGACGGCGTCGCGGTCCTCGGCGTCCTCGGCCGAGGACTTGCGCGGTGTGCCGGTCGCCGGGAGCCGTCCGCTGCCCACGGCCACCGCAGCGTCGGCGTCGACGTTCATGGGAGCCACGGCTTGACGAGTTGCCTCTGCCGCCTTGCCTGACGCGGCCCGGATGGTCGCGGTGATGCTGGCGCTCAACGATTCGGGGCTCTGCCGCAGGGCATCCGCGGACAGCTTGACCGAGATGACCCCGCCTCCCGGGCCGGATTCGACGGTGACGCTGAGGTCCGGTGAGTTCGCGCGGACCCGAAGTCGTTCGAGCTCGCCGCGCATCGCCTCGTAGCGCTCGAGCAGTTCTTCGTGGTCCGTGTTCACCGCTGCCATCCCTGCACTTCGTCGCACTCCGTTTCGCTTGAGTCACGGACCCGACCCTTTGACGCACGATGGCCGGGCGCCGCCGCGTTGGACATCTCCGCGTCGGCGATTGCCTCGGCCTGCGCCACGACGCGATCGGCGGCCGCGGCGGCGCGCAGTCGAATGGCCTCGAACGCAGCCAGCTGAGCCGACGCCGAGTAAGCTCCCGCCTGCGCTGAGCCCATCAGAGCTCCTCGCCGAGAACCGGACGGAGCTCGTCCCACCGGGCCAGGTCCTCCGCACCGACCAGATCGCCCGGGATTCGGTACTTGCGGTGCGCCTCGCGAGCCCCGGAACGGTTGGCCGGGACTAGTGGCATCGCGAACCCGGACACGCCGCCGTGCGTCGTCGGACGGTCCGTCGCCGCGGTTGGCACCGTGACCGACGATCCCGATATTGTCGAGTCCGGCGGGACCGTCGTTGGGCTCGGCGCCGGGGTGGGCTGCGGATCAGCTGCGACTGACTTGGACGGGCCGCCCACGGCCGGCCGCGACGATGCCTCGCCCATCCCGCCGATTCCATCGGCATCGCGGCTGTTGACGAACCCCTGCGTGGCCACAGGCACGGACGCCGCCGCCACGGTCTCGCTCGCCACCGCGGGATTGCCAGCCGCCGCGGAGTGCATCGGCGACGCGACGGCGGCACGATGCACGCGTACTCCACTGGCGGGCGCGGCCAACGTCTGCGTGGGATGCGACGCTCGCAGCTTCGATCGGGACGGGGCGGCGCCAACTGCGGCCGGAACGACTGAGCCGCCCAGCGCGCCCTCCATGCCGACCCCCGAGCTCACATGCGCCGTGCCCGGCCGCACGTTTGGCCCGGCCGCATGGCTCGCGCCGCCCTGCCGACGGGCCGCAACCGCACGGCGCCGCGGCGGCGGGTCGACCCGATGCGGCAGTGCCCGGAACGGCTCCGGTGGTATCGAGGCGAGCGCGACCTCGACCAGGGCGAACGCCTCCCTGATGCCGCGGCGACACCAGTCACAGGACTGGAGAAACGCACGGACCTGCATCTCGACGTCGGGTTTGAAGACGCTCTGCAGCCATCGCTGCGCGGTGCGCTGGGCCAGCCGCCGCGCCGAGTCGCCTCGTCCCGACTCGCCGAACCAGGTGAGCAATTCACCCCAGCCGTGCTCGGCACCGAGGGCGACGTCGATGATCGTCTCCACAGCGGCGGCGTCGAAGCCGCCGGACGTCTCGCGGTACAGGCTGAGCACTGACCGGACTTTGTCGAAGATCACCGACTCGATCGTCGCCATCGCCGTGAGCACCGCATCGCCTGCGGTTCCTACCTGGCCGCGGAGTTCATCCGCGAACAGGCTGAACTGGCGGTAGTACGCGAGGGCCTCGCGAGCGGCCGGTCCTTCCCAGATCGAGCCCAGCTCAAGCCCGGCGTCGTCCAGCACGTCGTTGACTCCGTCGAGGCGCTCGCGTGCGGACGCAACGCGCTCCGCGTCGGCACGGAAGCTGGCCAGGCGCAGTCCGCGCTCGGCGTCGTAGCGCACTTGCAGGTCCGCGACCGACAGGCGCAAAGCGGACCCGAAGTACGGCACCCCTTCGCATCTGTCGTACAGCGGCAGGAACAGATCGAAGAAGCGAAGCGCCAACGTGCCGTTGTCGAGAATCTCGTCGGCCATGGCCAGGCCGGCTCCGCCGTGTGTGACCAGCCGCTCACGCTGAGCCGCCAGGCGGGTTCGAGCCGTGGCTGCCTGCCGAGCGGTGTGTCCGGCACTAACCCGCGCCAGATCGCGGTTGATCCGCTCACGCACGTCGGCAGGATCGCCCGGCGCTATCGGCGACAGCCACCGGCGCAGGTCGGCGCGCAGCTCTGGCGGCAGGCTGGGATCGGCCAATGCCGCCTCGATGCGAGCGCGCAGCTCCGCCGGTATCACGGCGCCAGTCGCACTTCATTGGCACGTTCGGTCGCCGAGTAGCTACGGCCGGTTTCGGCGAGGTTGTCCGCCACCGCCGAGACCGCGGCACCGAACGCCTGCATCGACTGCACCAGATGCGCGCGCATGAATGAGACGTACCTGGCGCCAAGGTCTCCGTAGTCGCGCCCGGCGCGCTCAGGCCCTCCTTCGATGTCGTCGACGCGCTGCGCCTGCGTGATAACGACGGGCTGCTGAGCGCGGATACGCGCGGTCACTCGTCTCAGCGCGGCCACGTCCACTCGCATCGGGCTGGTCACGGCGTGGTCTCTCTGCTCGGTCGACGGCCGGGCGTCACGCCCACCGGGCGCGGTTGCCGGACTCGGTGCTGCGGTAGGAGCTCTCTACCTCGGCCAGCGCGGCGCCGACGGACACCAGTACCGCATTCAGGTCGGCGGCGGCGAGGTTCCATTCGGCCTGTTTGGCCTGGTAGGTCTCCGCGGCGCTGCCCGTCCAGGTGGCTACGACCGGCTGCAGGTATTGCTTGAGGTCGGTGAGCTGCTGGTCGATGGCCCGACCGGTGGCGGCGACCTGCTCCTGGGTGGCCTGTAGATGGTCGAAGTTGACGGCGATCTCGTTCATGTGGGGTCCTTCCCGCTCGGGGGATCAGAGATTCAGGCCGCTTCCGGACGAGCGCAGCGCGGACGTGCTGCTCTCTTCAGACGTCGCGTAGGCGGTGCCGGTCTGTGCGAGCGCGTTGGCGATGCCGCCCAGCGCGTCGGTCAGCCGCGCGGCGTCGCTATGCCACCGCTCCATCAGCGCGGCGAAGGTCCGCTGCGTGTCACCGCGCCAGAAACCGGCCGTGCCCGCAACCATCCCGGCCAGCGACCTCAGTTCTGCCTGGATCTCGCCGTTGACCGCCTCGACGCGGGCCGCCGCCTGCGCCAGGACGTCGGTGTGCGTTCCGAACTGCGACATGCTGGTCCTTTCCGATGGTCAAGAGGGATTTGCCCAGTGGGGGGTGCTCGTCGCGAAGCTGAATGATGGCACAGGATGGGCCCGGCGCTGGACCGACCGCGACGGGCTGTGGATAAGGCCGGGCCTGTGGACGACGCTCCCGAGGATGCGTCATCCGTGCCGCTCGGGATCGGCGATCTGGACCAGCTCAGTCGCTCCGCGCCGGCGCACCAGAACCCCGCGACCGGGCGGCAGCGGCATCGGGCGGGTCGCGCCGAGGAGAACGCCCTCCTCGCGGCTGCCCGACAGCACCAGCCCGGACCCGCCCAGTTCACGGATGCGCTGCAAGACCGGCTCGAAGAGCGCCCGCGACGCACCGCCGGTGCGCCGGCACACGATCATCCGCAGGCCGATGTCCTTCGCGTGCGGCAGCAGGTCGATCAATGCAGACAGCGGATTGCCCGACGGCGCCGGCACCAGGTCGTAGTCATCGACCAGGACGAACACCTGCCGCCCGCTCCACCAGGACCGCTCGCGCAACTGCTCGGACGTCACCTCCGGACCCGGCAGGCGAGTCTCCAACTGAGTGCGCAAGTCAGCCAGAAGCGCGGTCGCCGCCGGCGCTGATCCCGCGAACCCGGCGAGGTGCCCGGGCGGCACCACGTCGAGCAGCGTGCGGCGGTAGTCGACGACGAGGACGCGAGCCCGGTCCGATGGATACCTATCGACGACCCCCGCCGCCACCGTCCGAAGGAATGTCGACTTGCCCGACTCACCATCGCCGAAGACGACGAAGAGCGGATCGGCGTCCAGATCCAGCACCACCGGTGCCAGTTGGCGCTCGTTCAGCCCGATCGGCAGGCCGGCCGGGCCCGCGACGGCCGCGACCTCGCGGTACGACACGCGTGAGGGCAGCAGCCGCACCGGTGGCGCGTCGGCATGGGTTGGGTCGGCGTGCCACGCCTCCGCCACCTTTAGGACGAGGTCGGCCAGGCCGTCGGTCAGGTCATTGTCGGTGGGACGCGAGTCGATGCGTGGCAGGGCGACGAGCAGATGCTCGCGGCCGTCGGACAGGCCTCGGCCCGGACGCCCGGCCGGGACGTCTGCGGCCAGTCGGCGGTCGACCTCGGACTCGGTTGGGTCGCCGAGCCGTAGTTCGAGGCGGGCGCCGATCTGATCGCGTAGCGCCGGCCGGATGTCAGCCCACCGGTTGGCGGCGAGCACCACGTGCACCCCGTACGACAGCCCTTGAGCCGCCAGCGCGGTGATGTCCGCCTCCAACTCCGGGAACTCCTGGCGGAACGGCAGCCATCCGTCGATGACCAGGAATACGTCGGGACGACCGTGCCGAACGGATTCGCGCTCGCGTCGGGTGACGGTCCCCGATACTTGAGCGATCATCCGCCGCACCAGTTCGACGTCCGGCCGTCCCGCCACCGATCCGACGTGCGGCAGCTCGGCCAGCGACGTGAGTTCACCCCCGCCCAGGTCGACGCCGTACATGCACACCTCGTCGGGCGTGTGGGTCAGCGCGAGCATCGAGATCAACGAGCACAGCGCGGTACTCTTACCGCTCCGTGGCCCGCCGACGACGGCCACGTGTCCGGCTGCGCCCGCGAGCTCCAGGACGAGCTCGTCCCGGCGTTGCAGGAACGGCCGATCCACCAACGCGATCGGCACCGCCAGCCGGCCGGCATCGGCCCAGCCCGGCACGCACAGGCCACGGTCGGCCGTAGCCGCAAGCCGAGGGACGAGCTGATCGAGCGTCGGCGGCGCGGCCAAGGGCGGCAGCCACACCTCGTGCGCGGCCGGACCTTGTCCGGTCAGCTGCTCGACCATCACGTCCAACACCGACGGCGCCGTGCCCCGCCGCCTGAGGACGTCGGCAGGTGCCGTGCTCGACGGCCCGGCGACGAACTCGGCCAGGAACGGGCGCGCCACCGGGTCAGCACCGACGCCCGCGACCGCGTCCGTGCTCCCGGCCAGACGGTACGGACCCGACACGTACGCGGCCTTGAAACGCACCATCGGCGCATTGGCGTGCTTGAGCAGCGCCGAGCCGGGAACGGGTGGCAGCTCGTACGCGTCCGCCACGCCCAGCACGGTCCGGGACTCCGCCGCCGAGAACGTCTTGAGGCAGATCCGGTACGACAGGTGACTTTCCAGGCCGCGCAGCCGTCCCTCCTCCAGGCGTTGCGAGGCCAGCAGCAGGTGGATGCCCAGCGAGCGACCGAGACGGCCAATTGTGACGAACAGATCGGCGAAGTCCGGCTTGCCGCTGAGCAGTTCGGAGAACTCGTCACAGACCACGACGAGCGTCGGAAGCGGCGCGAGATCGGCGCCGCGGTCGCGGGCCTGCTCGTAGTCGTGGACGTTGTCGAAGCGCCCGGCGGCCCGCAGCAGTTCCTGCCGGCGGTTCAGCTCGCCGAGAAGGGCGTCGCGCATGCGGTCGACCATGGTGAGGTCGTCGGCCAGGTTGGTGATCACCGCGGCTGTGTGCGGCAAGGCCGCCAGCCCGGCGAACGTGGCCCCGCCCTTGAAGTCGATGAGCACGAAGTTCAGCGACTCCGACGAATGGGTGGCCGCAAGCGCGATTACCAAGGTGCGCAGCAACTCGGACTTGCCCGATCCGGTCGCGCCGATTACCAAGCCGTGCGGGCCCATGCCGTCGAGCGCGGCCTCTTTGAGGTCGAGTTCCACGGGCTCGCCGAGCTCACTGACGCCGATGGGAACCCGCAGCCGGTCGACGGCCGCTCTCGTTCGCAGGCGTTGTCCGTCCTCGGTCGCCAGGAGGTCGGTCAGCTCCGTGGCACCGAGGAACGGGTCGTCCGCGCGGGCTGCGACGCTCAGTCGTAGCGGCGCCAGGGCTCGGGCGATCGTCTCGGCCTCGACCACGCTCATGACGTCGATGCGTCCCAGCCACTCCGTGCCGCGGGCCGGCGACCATGCGCCGAGTCGTCCGTCGACCGCCTCGATGCGCAGCCGGACGCGCCCGGGTAGCGCGGTGGTGGCATCGGATAGATCGAGGACGGTCACCCCGGCGAGTCCCTCCTCGGACATGAGCCGACTGTCCCGGCCCACCTCGCCACCGTCGACGACGACCACCACATGCGGACCGTCGACGGTGAGGACGGTTCTCGAGAAACGCGGCCGGCCCGCCAACTCGGGCGACAGCCACTCCTCGAGCGTGCTCATCGACGGACAGAACATGCGCTGCGGCCCGGCCGCGTCGCGCAACCGGGGATGTTGCCCGTGCGGTGCCCACTTGAGCCACTCCCAGCCGGCGCGGCGCGACACATCGGACACAACGGCGATCAGAAGCTCTTCGGGCGGATGGAATAGCATCAGCTCGGCCAGCAACGCCCTGACGAGGCCGCGGGCAGGACCCGGTTGACCGCCGATCGCGACGGCGGCGAAGCCGCGGATCTGGAGCGTCAGCGGCAGGTCAGCGACGACGCCGTTGCTGCGTACCAGCCGCCGTAACGCGGCTGCGCACGTCGGCTCCAACTCGTCCACCGGCCCGGTCGGGGGCGGGACCGCGCGCACCGCCAGCCGCTGTCGGCCGCGAGCGATCCGCACCCGCAGGTAGTCCGGATGGCTGCGACGTCGCTCCCAGACCCGTTGACTGCGCACCAGCGTGGCCAACGCCCGCGGATGCGGATGACGCCACTCGAGGGTGTCGCGCTGGTCGGAGCGGGCGCGGCGGAGGCTGGCCCGGACCGTCTCCAGGTAACGCAGGTAGTCGCGGCGATCCTGCTCGAGCTGCCCGCGCCGATTCGGCGCACCTGCGCCGCCCGCCATCATGCCGAGCGTCGAGACCGCCATCATCGAGCCCATCATGATCGAGGTCGCCGAGACCCCACCCGCGAAGACGAAGCCGGCCGACGAGACGATCATGACAACAGGCAGCACCAGGAAGATCGGGTTGCGCGGCAGCACCCGCGGCAGTTCCGGTGGCCCTTGCAGATTGAGGTCGCCGCTGGGCATAACCGGTCCGGGCAGCCGAACGCGTCGACGCAGCTGGCGCGTGCTCACTGGCGCACCCACCGGACCACAGGGATCGGGCATGGCCGGCGTTGGTGATCAGCAGCGTAGGCCTTGCCCGCGAAAGCGCGGAGCGTTCTGTGCGGAGCGCTTTCGTGGGGTGATCTCATTTTGCTGCCGCCTCCACCGGGGGGCTGTGGACGGTCTGGACAGAGTCTGTGAAGCCGCCATACTAGGCCAGCTATCAGCAGCGGACTAAAGCCGTCGACCTCTGTGGAAAGGTGCTGACGATTGTGGAAGGGACAAAGTGACGTCCGGTCGGGCACTGGCCGGGCTCTGCCGGGTCACCGTGGCCGCGCCGACGTCCCGCATCGACCTGGCTCTGCCGTCCGACCTGCCCATTGCGGCCATGCTGGCCAACCTTGTCGAGCTCGCCGGAATGGCCACTCCGGACGGCGGAACCAGTCACGGCGGGTGGTGCCTGAGCCGCCCTGCCGGGGCAGAACTCAACCCGGCCCGGACGTTGGACGCGCTAGGCGTCCTCGACGGCGACATCCTGCACCTGCGCCCCCGCTCGCTCGACCCACCGCCGCCCGTCTTCGACGACGTCATCGACGCCGTGGCCAGCTCAGCTCGTGCGGACATCCGCGACTGGCGTCCTGACCACGCGCGCTGGTTCGCCTCGGCCGCGTGCGTGGCGCTTGCGACCACTGCGGCTGCGGTGTTGCTCCGGCTCGGTCCGTCCGACGGCGCCGCAGAAGTTGGCGCCGTCGCCGCGGTTCTCTTCGTCGGCGTAGCCGCCCTGTTCGCACGCAGCTACCGCGAGTCGATGCTCGGGGTTGCGCTCGCCGCCAGCGCCTGGCCGCTCGCCCTCGCCGCCGGCGTTCTGTCCGTGCCCGGCGACGCGGCTCGCACGAGGCTGCTCTTCGGCTGTGCGTGCTGGCTGGCCGCGGCGGCCCTCGGCGCTGTGGCCGTGGCCCGCGGCGCTGCGGTCTTCGCCGCCGGCGTTGTGGCCGCGACGCTGGCGGGCGGGGCGGCGCTGTTCGCCGTGCTTGTCGCTCATCCCGCGTCAGGGATCGCCGCCGGGACGCTCTGCCTGGCGGTGGCGCTGACCCCCGTGATACCCCGGCTCGCCGCTCGGCTGTCGCGACTGCCGCTTCCGGTGCTGCCCAGCCGCTCCGACGACCTGGCGTTGGTCGACGAACAACCGGACCTGACTTTCCTCCGGTCGCACACGAAACTCGGCCGCAATCTCTTGCTCGGCATGCTGGCGGGATGCGTGGCCATCACCGCGGGTTGCTGCGTCGTCCTCGCCGCGGCCGGAACGCCCGCAGCGCTGATCCTGACCGGCCTCGGCCTTCTCGTGCTCCTGGTCCCGGTTCGCCGCGTCGACGACGTAGTCCAACGATCGATCCGGATCGTGGCGGTGATCTCGGCCGCAGTGGCGGGTGGAATCACTCTCGCGTGGATCCATCCAGACGTCGCCCGCGCCTGGCTGATCGGCGTGCTGCTCGCCTCGGGTCTCTTCGTTGCCGGCCTCGGCGCGGCCGCCGGTCGGGCTCGGGTCGCGCCGACGACGCGGCGTGCCGTCGATCTCGTGGAGACGATGGCCGTGGTCGCCTTGCTCCCGGCGGCGGCCGCGGTGATGCAGGTGTTCTCGACCGTCCGGCACCTGTGAACCGGCGGCCGCGCCGTCAGCTCTCGCGGCGTGCGATCACGCGGTAGAGCTCGGGGTTCTCGCCCTTGTACGGCGAGAGCCCGGTGCCTTCCTGCTCTTCGAGGACGCTGAAGCCGTACTCACGATCCAGGGCCACGCCGAAAGCCGGTCCGTTCTGGAACCGGCGGTAGTGCTTGGTATGCACCTTCGCGTTTTTCTCGTCCTTGTCGGTCCGGAACTCCGCGGCGAAGTAGTCGCCGGGGCGGGCCACGTCGCGGATCGTGCGCATCATCGTCGCCTGCACGTCCTCAGGAATCGAGTGCAGGAAGAACCGCGCGTAGAACACGACCGGCCCGCCGTCCGCCTTCGCGATCGCGTCGGTCAGGATCGCCTGTAGGTGCGCCGCGTCGCCGACGTCGCAGGCGCTGAACGAGACGGTGGCGCCGTGGCCCAGGTCGTGCGCCTTCTGCGTGGCGTGTCGGACCCCGATGTGCGAGCGGTCCAACCCGATCACCGTCCGGCCGGCCTTGCCGAACGCGTACGAGTCGCGTCCGTCGCCGCAGCCCAGATCGATCACTGTGTCCGGCATGCCTTCGGCGGCGTTGACCTTCTCGAAGAACGTCGACCCGGTGTCATACTCGGCGTGGGCGTAGAAGTTCGCCCAGTAGATCTCCTCGACGAGCGCGTCGGGCAGGCTACCTTCCCCGGCGGCCGCGGGATCCGGCGTCTCCGGCAGCCGGTCGCTGGCCGCCGGCACGTCGATCCTGTCCGGCCCGGGCAGGACGCCGGTCCAGTCCGAGCGCGTCAGTCCGGTGGCACCGGCGGACGGCAGATGCAGTGCGCCGTCGGCGTCGAAGAACAGGTGGAAGACGTCCTCCGCGCCGCCGTCGTCGGACACCCGGATATGGTTGCGATGTCCCTCGACAACCATGCCTTCGTCGATCAGGGCAAAGGCGAGGTCCTTTAGCTCCTCGGCCGCGGCGATGCCGTCGTCCTGCTTGGAGACGTAGCCGGCCTGGATCGGCGCGCCGTCGAGCGGGCGGCCGTCGAGTGCCGCCCGCAGCGTGCCGTAAAGGGCGAACAGCCCGTAGCCGTGCTCTCGTTCGACGATGTCGCCGACCCGGCTGTGGACGCCGAGCGCCGCCTGCTGAGCCTGCACGTCGGTAACTTCAGACAACTGTCAGATCCTCTCTGTCACCCCGCTCAGGGATGACGGCGATCAGTCCGGACACAGTACTGCCTGTCGACGAGATGACCGCCCTCGCCGCGCGACTGTGCTCAGGCCGGCGGAGCCTCCTCCGGGGCCGCGCCGAAACGCGCCACGAGCCAGCACACCTCGGGATCCTCGGTGAGATAGGGGGACAAACCGGTCCCCTCCTTGAGGTCCACGACGGTGAAGCCGTACTGATTCAGCTCGTCGGAGACGGCGCTGCTGCTCTGCAGCTTCCGGAAGTGCCGCGGGTTCGCCCGGCGCAACGTTTCGTCCTTGTCAGTGCGGAACTCCAGCGCCAGCAGATCGCCAGGACGCGCGTTGTCGCGCAGTACGCTCAGCATCGTCTTCTGGGTATCCGGCTGGATCGCGGTCAGCAGGAACCGGCCGTAGAAGAGCAGCGGCGCGTCACCGCACTCCGCACGGGCAGCGCGCAGGTGACCGCGTAGTCCATCAGCATCGCGGAAGTCACATTCGCGGAAGTCGACGCGGTCCTCAAGGCTCAGCTCGCGAGCATGCTGCTCGGCGTGCCGCAGCCCTACCCGGGCATGGTCCAGCCCGATCACCCGGCTGCCGGTGGCGGCGAAGCCGCACGAATCGCGGCCGTCACCACAGCCGAGATCGACTACGAATTGGGGCAGGTCGGGACGTTCGGTCATCCGGGCGAAGAAGGTGGACGTGCCCTCGGTCGTGTGGAACGTGTAGAAGTTCTGCCAGTACACCTCGATGCCGAAGTAGACCGGCATCATGCTGTTGCCCGGCGCCCGCTTGGTGCGGTCGCGTTGCCACCGGAAGCCCGGCTTCGGCGTTCGCCAGTTCGCGCCGTAGATGTGCTCCACCATGGCCAGCGAGTTGACCGGGATCTGGCCGGTGCCGCCAGCGAACGAGATGTCCCGGGTGCCCTGCCATTCGTCCTTGGTGATCTCGGTGGTGCCGGCCACGCCGAACGGGAACGCCAGCTTCCCCTCTGCGTCGAAGTACAGGTGGAACAGATCGATGCGAGCCGACGGCGTGCCCGGATCGTGGATGTGCAGCGCGGTGCGCATGCACGTGACGTCCAGACCCGCCTCGATCAGCTTGAACCCGATCTGCTGGAGTTCCGCCGCAGACGACGGACCGTCCGACTGGGCGGAGACGAAGGCGGTGTCGAAGTCGAGGTCGTGACCGATGAACCCCCGCTCGCGGACCGCCCCGAGCAAGGTGCCGTAGCAGAAGAAGGTGTCGTAGCCGAACTCCCTCTTCACCACCTTCTGGACGCGCTCGTAGACGTCCATGACGTTCCGCTGCCACTGGACGTCGTAGGACTTCGACAGCTGCAACCGGCCGAACTGACCGAACACCCGACCTGAGTCCAGCAGCTTGCGCAGCGACTCGACGTTGGAGGGACCGTCCTTGCCCGGAGCCCGGTACATGCCGTATCCGGCGATCGGCAACGGGACGCCGTTCACCCGAACGGTGAGGCGGTCGGACTTCTTGCTGTACCGCCAGATGTCGCGTAGCGCCAGCCGGAAGCTGCGTACCTGTCCGGGCGCGCGACGGTCGGGGAGCTTGTCGATGGCCCACGTCGAGACGACCTCGAGGTGGTTGAGGTAGAGCCCGACCTTCACTGCGGGCGAGTCGGTCGGTACCTCGACCCAGCCGGCAAGATCGGTGGCGGTGAACTCCTCGACCAGGCCGTGGCGCTGAGCCGGAGGACTCGGCACGACCTTCTTGAGCGTGCGCCGCACCTTGCGCTTGACCCGCCCGGCGACGCGACGCGCGTTCGCGACGAGAATCATCGGCTCCATCCTGCTCGGTCCGGCGGCGCCGGTGACAACCTGGGCACCATACGCCTCGGGGCCTGGGCTATGCATCGCCGTGAACGCGGTGAGCCCGCCAACGGCTCTGTAGGGTGAGCCGGGCAAAGGAGGGGTCCGCCGGTTCATGACCAAGGTGATCACGTTCGGCACGTTCGACGTGCTCCACGTCGGACACTTGCGCATCCTCCAACGCGCCCGCCAACTGGGCGACTGTCTCGTCGTCGGGGTGTCCTCCGATGCGCTCAACATCGCGAAGAAGTCCCGAGCGCCGGTATTCAGTCAGGACGAGCGGTGCGAGTTGATCCGTAACCTGAGGTGCGTGGACGAGGTCTTTGTCGAGGAATCCCTCGAACTGAAGCGCCAGTACGTCATCGACCACGGCGCGGACGTTCTCGTGATGGGTGACGACTGGGCGGGCCGGTTCGACTTCGTCTCCGATCTTTGCAAGGTCGTGTATCTGCCTCGGACGCCGTCCATCTCGACCACAGCGGTGATCGAGCAGATCGCCAGCATGGGGAACGGCTGAGGTACTCATCGGCTCACGCCGCCCCGATCGCGCGATAGAACTCGTCCATCGCCTCCCGGTTGTATGCGGCCGCGTCGAACGGCTTGGCCGGTACGTTGCCGCGCAGGAACTCGCGCATTCCTTCGGCGAGCGCGTCGTCGCTCTTGCGGACGACGATGCCGTAGCCGTCCGGGAGGGCGCCGCGGACCGTGTCGAAGGCAGTCGTGACGATGGGCAGTCCGAGGATCAACGCCTCGAGGATGACCATCGGCTGGCCCTCATAGTCGCTGGACATCACGAAGCAGTCGGAGTTGGCCACCACGACGTAGGGATTCGCTTGGTGCTTCGCCAACGTGACCGCCGAGGTCAGTGACAACTCCTCGACGAGCTGTTGCAGGCTCTGCAGTTGCACTCCAGCGCCGAGAATGACCAGGCGGGTGTTCGGTTCGGCCTGATGCACCTGGTCGAACGCGCGGATCAGCCGCCAGTAGTTCTTTTCGGCGGAGAGCCGTCCCGCAGTGACGAACGTGCGGACACCCGGCTTCGTGGGCAGGACTGTCTTCAGCGTGGACCGGCGATCCATTTCGGCGATAACCCGGGTCGCGCCGAAACGGGACACGAGCCAATCCACGGTCTCGGTCAGCCCGGCGTTGGTCGGGGCGCCACCGGCGGGCGGAGCGTTGGACTCGCCCGCCGGCGCGCCGTACGCCATATCCAGCACGCGCGTGTAGTTGATCGTGTTCCGTGCATAGGTGAACCGATCCGCAGGTGCGTAGTGGGCCAGCCGCCGGCGGTTCACGTCGCACAGCGCCGGGGATACCGAGACCAGCCGGTCGGCGTGGGTGTACAGCGCGGAGACCCCGTCCAGGCTCGCCCGCAGCCACGAACTCCGGCCCGAATTGGACACCTCAGAACGGATGTCGGTGTGCATCCAGACGGAGAACGAGCCGCCGTTCCGGCTGGCCAGCAACTTCACCCAGAACGGCGCGTAGCCGCTGAAGTCGATGACGTGGTCGAACCTGGCGGCGCCGAAGCAGCGCACCCATTCGTCGCGCAGCAAGGCCGCGTGGCGGGACAGACTGCGCTCGTGCTGACGGCGCGTGCGCATCTTGACGGCCAGCATGGACGTCACCTGGACCTTGCTGCCGTTCGTCCCGCCGAAGCGCGGCAGCAGGCGCACGTTTCGGTTGATCCGATCGACCATGTGCGCGCGGTTGGTGGACGACCCCAGCGGGAACGTCACCGAGACGTCGTACTTGCTGTAGTCGATGTTGTCGAGCAAGCACAGGGCTGACGCGGTGATCCCGTTCTCGAGCAAGCCGCCGACGTGCATGAGCAGCGACGTGCGGCCGTCTGAGAAGTTGCGCCGCACGTTCGGGCCCGCGGCGCGGCCGCGGAAGACGATGTCGATGACGTCATTAGCCGCCGACCCGGTTTCCCTCGTGCAGTAGCGCTCGCGCGCCGCCGCGTACCGCTCGGCGTAGGCCATGACGGGGTCCTGGTCGGTGCCGGTGTGCAGGTTCTTGACGTTGCTGATCAGCTCGTCCAGATCGCCGGTGACCGGGCCGGGCCACTGGTCGACGGGCAGATTGAGGCCGCGGGTGTTCCGGTAGTCGCCGATGTCCGGTGCGAAGAACAGCACTGGTCGCCCGGTGGGGAGGAAGTCGATGAAGATCGACGAATAGTCGGTGATCAGGACGTCGGTGATGGCCAGGACCTTGTTGGTCGGCAGGTCGTTGGGCACCAGGATCTCGTGGATGTCCCTGAGGTCCTTGGCGTGCTTGTAGACCTGCTGATGCACCTTGAGCAGCAGTCGATACCGGCTGGAGTCGATCTGCGAGGAAATGGTGTCGACTCGGGCACGGAGCTGCTGGATGTCGTTGATCGGGGCGTAGAACGAGCCGTGCCAGGTGGGCGCGTAGAGGATGATCTCGCGGTCGTCCACGGCGACGCCTCGTTGCCGCAGCTGCGTGCGGAAGTCCTGTTTCTCGTCGTCGCCGATCGTCTGGCGATCAACCCGCGGCGAGCCGACATCGAGGATCGCGCCCTGGTAGATGTTGCGCATTCGGAAGGCCGACAGGTACATCTCCGACGTCGTGTCGTTCGGGGCCAGGAGGTAATCGGCGCTGAGCAAATTGCGCACAACGTTGCGGGTCAGCAGAGCCGCACCCGGCACCTCATAGCCCATCGCCTTCAGCGGGGTGCCGTGCCAAGTGTTGAGGTACACCTGGCCGTCGCGCTTGCCGAACTGCGCCGGAAAGGTCGCGTTGTTGACGAGGTATTTCGACCGCGACAGCGCCACGTAGTAGGCGTACGAGCCGGAACGCACAAACGACACCCGCGGGTTCTTCTCGAACTCGCGGATGGTCTCCGCGTACTCGTCTAGGTCGGTGAAGGCCCACGTGTGACGGAGATGACTCATGTCGTCGGCGGCCAACAAGGCTCTGAAGATCGCCTCGGGGTTGCAGAGCATCCCGTTGCCGCCGAACGACTCGTAGAAGACCGCGTTCTCGTCTATGCGCGCCCGGCGGGCATGCGCGATCCGTTCAAACTCGACCGCAAGCTTCGCCCGTCTCGCATAGCTCTTCAGCTGGCCCGGTTTCAGGGCAACCATCTGATCTCCTGGGGGTATGACGCCGTTTGACATTTGTTGGGCCGCGCCTGCCTCGCGGACCCGACGAACGATCTCTGAGACAAGCAGCCTAGCCGGGCTCACCAATCGGTTGTGTGATCTTCACGGCTGCGGCGCGGCCTCGCGGCTGGCCCGGTACGCGGTCCCGGCCCGGTAGGATTCGATGCCGTGCGCAGCGACCTGGGGCATCCGGCGCACCCACCGGTCTCGGTCATCATGACCGTGCTGAACGAGGCACGACACCTGCCCGGCGCGGTACAGAGCGTGTTCGACCAGGATTACCCGGGTCAGATTGAACTGGTGGTGGCCGTGGGTCCCGCCCGCGACGGCACGCCCGGTCTGGCTCGGGAGCTGGCTCACGCTCATCCCCAGATGAGCGTGGTGGACAACCCGACCGGACGCACGCCAAGCGGCTTGAACCTGGCCATCGCGGCCGCCGATGCGGCCAGCTCCGTGATCGTGCGCACCGACGGCCACGCGCAGTTGCCCCGGGACTACGTGCGCACCGCAGTCGAGACGTTGGAGCGCACCGGAGCCGCCAACGTCGGCGGCATGATGGTGCCGCGGGGCGGAACGGCGTTCGAGCAGGCCGTGGCGCGGGCCATGTCGAGCCGCATCGGGCTGGGCTCGGCTCCGTTCCACACCGGCGGGACAGAGGGCCCGGCCGACTCGGTCTATCTCGGCGTCTTCGACCGCACCGTCCTGGACAAGACCGAGGGCTACGACGAGCACTACGCCCGGGCGCAAGACTGGGAGTTGAACTACCGCATTCGGGACCTGGGCGGAGTGGTGTGGTTTGACCCGAGGTTGCGCGTCGACTACTGCCCGCGCGGCAGCATCGGCGCGCTGGCCGTGCAATTTCGCTCGTCCGGCCAGTGGCGAGCCCAGCTGGTACGCAAGTTCCCGAAGACCGCGAGCGCCCGCTATCTCGCCGCGCCGTTGGCGACCGCCGGACTGGCCGGTTCTGCCGTCGCCCTCGTCGTCAACGCGGTCGCCGTGCACAGCGGCACCCTGGCCCTCGCCGCCACCGCCATTCCGGCCGGATATGCCGCCGTGATCGTCGTGGGCGCTCTAGCCACTCGCCGGGGACTCAGCGCCCGCGCGAGCGCGTGGTACCCGGTGGTGCTCGTGACGATGCACACGTCATGGGGCGCCGGTTTCATCGCCTCGACCATGGCCAACCGCGCCCGCGCGCTGGGTCGCGTCGTCGGTCGTGTCCGCCCGAGCGCCAAGCCGGCCCGGCAGCTGAGGCGCCAGGCGCAGGAGATGCGTTGACCAGCCTTCGCGGGCGTCCAGGCGGCTTCACCACCAGCACCGATCGATCCGGGGTCATCGAGCGCGTGCGGCGGGTATGGGAGTACCGGCGCATTCTCGCCCTGCTGATCGGCCGCGACCTCAAGGTGCGTTACGCCGGCTCGGCGCTCGGCTACTTCTGGTCGATCCTCGACCCGCTGCTGATGAGCGCCGTCTACTGGGTGGTCTTCACCCAGATCTTCACCCGCAGCGTCGGCTATGAGCCGTACATCGTCTTCCTGCTGAGCGGGCAACTCCCGTGGCAGTGGTTCAACGTGGGCGTGACCTCGGCGGCGCGCGCTCTGCGTACCGACGCGCAGATGGTCCGATCCACCAACGTCCCACGCGAGCTGTGGATCGTGCGCAACGTGGCGTCCACTGGCGTGCAATACCTCTTGAGCCTGCCCGTTCTCGCGGCCTTCGCCATCGGTACCCAGAAAGCACCGAACATCGATATCGTTTTCATGCCGCTGGCCATCGTCATGCAGACCGTGCTGCTGATCGGCATCGGGCTGTGCCTGTCCCCCATAACGGTTCTGGTCCGAGACATCGAGCGACTGATCCGGATCGCGCTGCGCATCGGCTTCTATGTCTCTCCTGTTCTCTACAGCGTCAACGACGTGCAGAGGCTGCGGAAGCTGCACGACGTGTTCTCGTGGAACCCGATGGCCGGCATCCTCACCTTGTACCACTCGGCATTCTTCCCGCAGGAGCTGCATTGGAACTACGTCGAGCACTCTGCGATCGGCTGCATCGTCATCCTCGCCATGGGCCTGTTCATATTCGCCCGGCTTGAACGACCGGTCCTCAAGGAAATCTGATGGTCTTGAACGAGCCGGTTATCAGCCTGCGCGACGTGGGCATTCAGTTCGCGCGCAACCGACGTCGTCATCGCAGCGTCCGGGAACTGCTCATTCATGGCCGCACCGGCACCCGGCCCGACGAGTTCTGGCCGTTCCGCCACATCAACTTGGACATCGACGAGGGCGAGCAGATCGGCGTCGTCGGGCGGAACGGTGCGGGCAAGTCGACGCTGTTGCGCCTGATCGCGGGCGTCCTCCTACCGGACGAGGGATCGGTCACCGTCCGCGCCGGAGTGGCGCCGCTGATCGCGATCACCGGTGGCTTCGAAGGTGAGCTCTCTGCTCGCGAGAACATCCACCTCGTCTCGGGACTGCACGGCATGACGCGCGAGCAGATCGACGAGAGCTTTGACGAGATCGTCGATTTCGCCGAGCTCGGCGACTTCCTCGACACCCCGTACAAGCACTTCTCGTCCGGCATGAAGGTGCGGTTGGCCTTCTCCGTCGTGTCGCGACTGCAGGAACCCATCCTGCTCGTGGACGAGGTCTTAGCCGTCGGTGACAAGGCGTTCCGGCGCAAGTGCTTCCGGCGCATCGACGAACTGATCGCGACCGGCCAGACGCTGTTCCTCGTGTCCCATTCGGCTGGCAACCTCCGCCGGTTCTGCAAGCGTGGCATCTACCTGGAGGGCGGGGAGATGCGCGCCGACGGACCCATCGAGGACGTCATCCACCAGTACGACGTCGACATGGGCACTCTCGACGACCCGGATGACAACGTCCTCGACACCGACCTGTGACCATGGCTGGCCGGGACCGCAGCGCGCCGGACGCGGCCCGTCCGGTCCGGGTGCCCGGTGCGGTGCATGTGGTCCTGGTCGGGCCCCGGCCGGAGCGGCTAGCGGCCCAGTTGGCCGGGCTGGCGGCGCGTCGGCCGATCGCCGTCGAGCTCGCCGATTCCGCCGCGCTGCCGAACCGGGTCCGGGACGCGGCCGCGAACCGGCACGCCTTCGCCGCGATCGACACCGCGGTTGTTGTCCCTGACGAGGCCCTGCTGCGGATCGTCGACGACCCGACTTTGCGGTTGGCCACGCTCGTCCGTCGCGGCGCGGGCCCACACCCGGTCGCCACCGACGGTTCGATCGTGCTTAGCTCGGCGACCGCATGGCATCCCGTGCCCGGCGGCGATGGCGACGCGGTCGGCGTCGTCTACGTCCGCGCTGCAGTAGCCGGCGCGGTGGCCGAGCGGCTTGACGGCCTCGACCCGGCGCTGGCGGCACTGGACCCGATCGATCTGCTCCTGGTCGCGCTGGTCCGGGACGCCGCGCTGCCGCCCGTTACCGCGGTCGCGCTGGATCCGCTGCCGGGCGGTCGTGCCGCCGACGCCGAGGCCGTGACCGCTCTGGCGTCCGATGTGGGCCAGGTTGACGCCGCCGACCTGGCCAGCCGGACCGCGGCCCGCACCGGCGACGGCTTCTACTCGACGTTCGTGCTGCGCCGCATCGCCGCGCGCGTGACTCCGTGGGCGGTGCGTCGCGGCATCCAGGCGAACGCGGTGACGGTTCTCTCCGCACTGATCGGTGTCGCAGGGGCCGTGTCGTTCGCGTTCGGCACGTACCCGGCGCTGGTGCTCGGGGCATTGCTGCTGCAGGTGTCGATCGTCCTGGACTGTGTGGATGGGGAGATCGCCCGGGTGACCCGGACCCGCTCACCTTTCGGCGCGTGGCTCGACGCCGCCACCGACCGGCTCAAGGAGTACGCCGCCCTGGCCGGGCTGGCGATCGGCGCCGGGCCGGGATGGTGGTGGGTGGCCACGGCCGGGATGGTGGTGCAGACGGCCCGGCACATGCACGACTTCGCGTTCGCGAAGGGCGTTCTGGCTGCATACCGGCGCGCCCGGGAACGCGACACGCGGTCGCTCAGCGACACATCGCCTTGGAAGCGGGCCGCGGGCAGCCAGTCCGGCGAGAGCGGCTCGGCATCGATGTGGGTCCGGCGGGTGATCCACATGCCGATCGGTGAACGCTGGCTGGTCCTGAGCGTGGCCGCGCTGTTGAACGCACCCGGCGCGGGTCTCGTGGCGTACCTGGCGCTAGCGGTGCTGTCTGGTGGGTGGACATTGCTCGGCGCATTACGCCGTAACACGTCCGGCATGGCCGAGTCCGGCACCGTGGTCCGGCGCACCCTGGCCGACTACCGCGACGACGGCGTGCTGCTCCCGTTCACGACGGGCCGCCGTCCGGGCGGCGTCCTCGGCTGGCTGCTTCCTTCTGCCCTCACCGTGGCCGAGGGAGCCGTTCTCGTCGGGCTGACCCAGGCGGTCGCCGCCGACTGGGCCGCGGCCGCGTTTCTCTGGTTCGCGGTGGTGGCGTGGCACCGTTACGACGTGGTCTACCGGCGCGGCGGTGAGACGCCAATGGTGCCGTCGGTCGTGTCGATGCTCGGCGGCGGCTGGCCGGCCCGCATCGCCGCTCTCCTGCTGGGCGCGGCATTCGGCGTGCTGCCCGCCGTCCTGGTGGCCGGCACGATCTGGATGACGCTCGTCTACGTCCCGGAGAGCCTGGCCACCGGAGTCCGTACCCGTCGGATCGAGGCGTGGGCATGACGCGCATGTCGATGGCCGATCTGCGCGCCACCGCACAGCCGCCGGAGGTGATGGGCCGTCGGAACTCCGAGCACTGGGCGGGAGCGCTGTATCTGCGCCGGATGTCGATCTTCGTCACCCGCCTGCTGGTCCCGACGGGTATCTCGGCTAACGGCGTCACCTGGCTGATGATCGTGACTGGTGTGGCCGGGGCGGCGGTACTGGTGTGGCCGTCGGCGTGGGCGGTGCTGGTGTGCGCCCTGGCCATGCAGCTTCAGGTGCTGCTGGACTGCTCCGACGGTGAGATCGCGCGGGTGCGCAAGACAACGTCGCCGGCCGGTGTGTACCTCGACCGCGTCGGGCACTACATCACCGAAGCACTGCTCCCCATCGGGCTCGGCATCCACGTCGACGGCGGGCTCGGCTCGATCGCCGGCTGGACCACCGTGGGCGCATTGACGTCGGTGGTCGTACTGCTGAACAAAGCCTTCGGCGACTTGATCCACGTGGCCCGCGCCTACGCCCGGCTACCGTTGGTGTCCGAGTCGGCCGAGGTCGCCGCGGTCCGCGTCGGGACACTGCGCAAGGTGCGCCACGGCCTGAGGGCGTTCCCGTTCTACCGCGCCTTCGTGGCCATCGAGTTCTCGCTCATCACTCTGGTCGCGTCCACCCTGGACGTCATCTTCGGCGGCCACCACGTACTTCGAGCCTGGACCGCGGTGATGCTGCCGCTGGCCGTGGTGCTCGCAGCCGGGCACCTGACCGCGATCCTGCTGTCGAGGCGGCTGAGCGCGGGGCCGGCCCCCGGGCGTCTCGAGAGAGAAGAAATGGCCGCGACACGCCGACCGACCAAACCCTCCCCCTCGGCCGGCATAACTCCCCCTCGGCGACGACGCCGGCCGGGCGCTAAATGACGGGCGGTTGGCCCAGCCGCGCCAGGGTGAGAACGGTGCGCCAACGCATCCGGTGTCGGTCGCCCGGGTCGGTGCGCCAGCCCTCGACGAATCCCTTCAGCCAGACGCGCAGCGCCGCGGGTTGGCGGGCCAGTCGCACCGCGCTGACCAGCGTCCACGTGCCCAGGTATACGGGGATCAGCGGTACCGGCAGGTTCCGGCGAGCGACCCACACGCGGTTGCGCGCGTTAAAACGGTAGAACGACGCGTGCCGAGACGCCGCCGTGGACGGGTGACGCATCACCAGGTCGGCCGCGTACCGGACGTCCCACGCAGCATCGCGCATGCGCCAGGCCACTTCGACGCCCTCGTGGCCGTAGACGAAGTGCCCCGGCCATCCTCCGGCGGCGTCGAACGCGGCCCGGCGCACGATAGAGACGCCTTCGGCCAACGAGAACGCGGGTCCGGACCTGGCCGGGTCGCCGACGTGCGCCCGCGGCACCCACCGGCGCAACGTCACGCCGGCATCGTCACGCAGTCGGCACACGACCGCGCCGAGACGCGGGGCCGCGGTGAACATCGCCACCGCCTTGGAGAGCAACCACGGGTCCTCGATCCAGGCGTCGTCGTCTAGGAAGAGGATCAGCGCGCTGCTGGTGAGTGCGGCGCCGACGTTGCGTCCCTCGGGTATGCCGACGTTCTCGGCCAGGCCGTGCCCGCGCACGCCGACACCGAGGTCAACAGGCATCCAGCCGTTGCCGACGCAGAGGATCTCTGTCGTGACCTCGCACTGGCTTCGGACCGAGCTGAGGCACCGTCGCAGCTCGACCGGACGGTTGCCCTGACTGAGCACCACGACCGAGACGGTCGGCCCGTCGCTCGGTTCCGGCATCCGGCGATAATGTCACGCCGTAGCGCAGGCGGGACTACCAGCGGCTGCCGCCGGATATCTCTCGAACGCTGGGCCGCACGTCGGTCAGGTAGACGAGCGTGGCCACCAGGGAGAGGAACGACAGGAAGTTCAGGATCCCCCACAGAGCCCCGATGAAGACGCTCATGGCGGTGATCAAGACCCAGGCCATCTTCGTCAACTTGCCGGCGGCCGGGAACGCCGCCGACTTTCGGGCGAGGCAGTCGGCCAGGGCCCACACCCGCACCGCCAAGAGCGACCACTGCAGGATCCACAGGATCAAGTTCTCGGTGTGGCCGATGGCTACGACCCCGGGCGGCAGTGCGAGCACCCATCCAGGGTAACTACCGCAGTCCAGTGCCGTCGGCCGGAAATAAGAGACTGCCCCGCATTTCACCGGTGCGGGGCAGTCTCGGGTCGATTATCGCCGGCTCAGGCTGACGTGGCCGACTTCCTGGCCGGGGCTTTCTTGGCGGGAGCCTTCTTCGCCGGCGCCTTCTTGGCTGCCGTCTTGCGGGCTGGCGCCTTCCGGGCCGCCGGCTTGGCAACCGGACGGCTCACCGGCTCGTCCTCGGTGCGGTCGACCAGCGACACCACCACCGCCAGGCGTGGGGTCTTGCGCAGCCGCGCGGCCACCTTCTCGCCGCGCTCGGAGAGTACGTCCAGGACGGTTTTGGCCTGCTCTACGTAAGCGTCCACCGCCTGACGGGCCGCCTTGGCGCCCTCACTGGGCTTCAAGCCCTTGGCGTCGGCGACCGCCTTCTCGCTCTTGCCGCGCAGGTCCGCGGCATAGGCCTGGGCCAGGTCCTGAAGCGAGTCGACGCTGCTGGCAACCTTCTCCGCACCCGAGCGGGCGTCGGCGGAGAGCCCCTCGGCGCGCTTGGTCAACGCGGTGAAGGCCAGCTCACCGGCGCCGAGCAGTGCGAACGCTTGCTTGCGCGTCAATTCCACCAGCCTCTCGGCGTAACGCTTGGCCTCCTCGGAGGCCGCACTCGCCTGGCCCCGGGCCTCTTCCGAGACGGTGCCGAGGCGGGCCTGGGCCTGCCCGCCGATCGTCTTGCCCTGCTCGAGGGCGATCTCCGCATAGCTGCGGACGTCATCGCGTACCGACATGATCTTCTCCTTCGTCAATGGGTTCGTGCCGGACCGCGGGGCTTGGTGGTGGCCGCCGCGGGGGTGGCGTTCTCCCGGCAGAATGACTCGTATATCTCGACCAGCGCGCTCTTCTGCCTCTCGGTGAGGACCGGATCGGCGATGATCGCGGTGACGACATGAGCGTCGCCCTCACGGGTCTCGAGGATCCCGGCGCGCAGGTACAGCTGTTCGGCGGATATCCGCAGCCCGTTGGCAATCTGTTGCAGGATCTCGGCGGACGGCTTGCGCAGGCCACGCTCGATCTGGCTCAGATACGGGTTGGACACGCCGGTGAGCTTGGCCAACTGGCGCACCGATACCTGCGCCTGTTCGCGTTGCTCACGGATGAACGCCCCGATCGAACCGACCTTCCGGGCCGACCCCTTGATGTCGTCGACGTCCACGTCAACCATCCTGCCGGGAGATGCTTGCAGTTGCAAGCACTCTGCTAGCAGTGTGGTCGGGCTCACAGAGATCAAAACCCGGTCGACGGACAGACACGTATCTCGCCACACTGAGTCCTCCTCTGAATCCGCGGGCCTTCACCGTCTCGAGCGCTGGAGGCCGCCTCAGGGTTGGCCCCGAGGACAAATGTCAGGGCCAATTGGGGGGTCAGCACCCTGTTTGGGCGCCCCCTCAAGACCGCAAGCTGGCACGGCGCGGCGACGGAGCCGTGCCATAACGAAGACGACGTACCAGGAGTGACGGATGTCGAAGATCGCCAGGCTCGCAATCGCGAGACGGTGGTGGGTCGTGGTCGGCTGGATCGCCGCGATCGTCGCGATCCAGCTGATCGCTGGAGCGATGGGAGGCGCGAAGTACAAGGACGATTTCAAGCTCCCCCACACCGAAACCCAGGCCGTCGGTGATCTGCTCAAGAAGGCAGGTCTCGACCAAGCCAACAACCCATCAGGCAGCGTCGTGCTGCACGCCACCCACGGGACTTTGGCCAGCCAGCCGAACGGAGTGGCGTCCAAGCTCGAGGCGCTGTGCACCAACCAGGCTGCTGATATTGCAAGCGTGACCACACCGTGGTCGAGCGTCTCGTGCACCCCAGGGCAGCGCGCCGCAGGAGCGGGCGGCGGCGGACCGGGCGAGGCCGACCTCCTCAGCCCTGACAAGAAGACCGCCATCCTCAACGTGACCTTCGGTTCGCAGCAGGCCGACGTCGGCAACGCGCAGGCCGTCTACGACGCACTCAAGGCCATGCGCTCGGACGACCTCCAGGTCGAGTTCACAGGCGACATGTTCACCGACGTCGACGCCAAGGCCCCCAACGGTCTCTCGCCGCAGACGATCGGCTTCATCGCCGCGTTCATCATCCTGATCGTGGCGTTCCGCACGTTCGGCGCTGCTGTACTGCCGCTGTTGAGCGCAGGCGTGGCCATGGGCGCCGGTATGGGCCTGATGGCGCTCCTGTCCCACGGGATATCCGTGGCCAGCTGGGCACCGCAACTCGCTGACCTGATGGTCATCGGCGTCGGCATTGACTATGCGCTGTTCGTGGTCACTCGGCATCGGCGCAACTTGATGTCGGGGATGAGCGTCAACGACTCGATCGTCAACGCGCTCAACACCTCGGGCCGGGCCGTGCTGTTCGCAGGTACGACCGTCTGCATCGCGCTGCTGGGCCTGTGCGCTCTGGGCGTCAGCTTCCTTTACGGCGTGGCCATCGGCACGTCGATCGCGGTCAGCCTGACGATGGTGGCGTCGCTGACGCTGCTGCCCGCGATGCTGAGCTTCCTCGGTCTAAAGGTGCTGCCCCGCCGCACGCGCAAGGCGGTCCGGGCCGGCCACGTGGTCTACACCGCCGAGCGTGGGCGCTGGTTCGCCTGGGCCCGGTTCGTGCAGAAGCACTCGACGCTGACTGGCGCTGCGGCGCTGGTCATCATCGGCCTGCTCGCCGTGCCGTTCTTCTCGCTGCGGCTGGGTCACGCCGACCAGAGCAACGACCCGAAGGGCACCACGACGCGACGCGGTTACGACATGATCCAGACCGCGTTCGGCAAGGGATACAACTCAACTTTGGAGCTGGTCATCTCAGGTCCGCAGGCGTCGGACAAGGCCTACCTGAGCCGAGTCTCGACGACGCTGGCTGGTGTCCCGGACGTGGCGAAGGACAGCATCTCCGTGCAGCCGGTGAAGCGGGACATCGCAATCGTCACGTTCAAGTCGACGACGGGTCCGCAGGACGCGAGGACCGACACTCTGGTCAAGACATTGCGCAGCAAGGTGCTACCCCAGCTCTACGAGGGGACCGGCAACCACATCTACGTCTACGGCATGACGGCGATCATGGTCGACTTCGCCAAGGTCCTGTCGGCCAAGATGCTGCTCTTCTTCGCCGCCGTGATCGGGCTGTCGTTCATCCTGCTGCTGGTGGCCTTCCGCAGCGTGGTCATTCCGGTGACCGCGGCCATCATGAACATGTTCGCGGCCGCCGCCTCGTTCGGCGTGGCCGTGGCCATCTTCCAGTGGGGTTGGTTCGGCGACACAATCGGTGTGGGCAAGGGCGGGCCTATCGAGGCCTTCGTGCCGGTGATCTTCTTCGCCATCCTGTTCGGACTGTCGATGGACTACCAGGTGTTCCTAGTCAGCCGGATGCACGAGGAATGGGTCCACACGAAGAACAACCACCGCGCCGTCATGATTGGCCAGGGAGAGACCGGCGGCATCATCACCGCTGCCGCGCTGATCATGATCTCGGTATTCTCCGGGTTCATCCTGGGCGACGGTCGAGTCATCAAGCTGTTCGGCATCGGCCTGGCGAGCGCGATCTTCCTGGACGCGTTCGTGGTGCGCACCTTGCTGGTGCCGGCCCTGATGCACAAGCTGGGCCGCGGCAACTGGTACTTCCCGAAGTGGCTCGAGCGGATCACCCCGCGGGTGTCGCTCGAGGCGCCGGAGGAGGACGTCCCGGTCTCAGAGCTGGAGCCGCTCACCACCGACGAGGACCCGCGTCTGGTCCGCGTCTGATTCGCACGGCAAGGATCGGCCCGCTCCCCTGCACAGGGGCGGGCCGACCTTAGTTTCTAGGTGGGACTGGGCGCGGGGCTCGACGTCGGGCTGAGCGAGGGCTCCAGTTCGGGATCGTTGGCGTCCTTGCTCGCGTAGAACGCGGCGCGGTGCCGCTGGATCTGTACCGATTCGACGCCCAGCCCGCTCAGCGTTATGTCGTCGACAGCGAGCAGTCCGTGCGTCTGGGGATCGAAGTAGAGGACCGACATCTCGAGGGGCTGCGGCTCGGCGCCCTCGAGGTTGCGCAGTCCGGCGCCGCCGGAGCTGCCCTGGGTGAGGGTCAGCGTCTTGAGCGTGGACTGATGCTCCCGCCGGTGGATGTGCCCGTCGAGGATCAGCGGCACCTTGCCTTGCAGCGGAACGGCCATCGTCGGTTCGTGGACGAGGGCCACATCGACCTTCTCGGGTGACGCGTCAACCGCGTTGGCGAGCTTGTTGCCGGCGTCGATCAGCGCGACGTCGGACTCATGGCCGTAGTCGACGCTCCGGTCAGGGGTGAAGTTCGGGTCGCCGATGCCCGCCCAGCGGATTCCCGCGACGTCCAAGATGCGCCCGGTGTCGAGCACGCGGACGTTCTTCATCCTGGCCAGGTACCGCTGCGTCGTGAGTGAGTCGTGGTTGCCGCGGACGTAGACGTACGGGATGCCCATGGCGTCGATCGGGTTGTAGATCGGGTTCTCGGCGGCGGTCCCGTGATCGCTGATGTCGCCGGTGTCGACGACCGCCTTGGCGCCGAACTCGGTCACGATCGACTGCATCACCGTGAACGCCTCTGGGTTGTCGTGGATGTCCGATACCCAGAGCACGGGGACCGCGTCCGGCGAGATCGACGAGGGCAACGCTCGGGTCGCGCCGTAGAGCTTGCTGATGTTGGTGACGATCTTGGCCAGCTCGCGCCGGTACGTGTCGAACTTCTCCGGGATGTCCTCGACGCCGCCGATGAGGGCCGGGGCCGACGTGAGCACGCCACTGAACCGAGGGTTGGAGAACGCCTTCGAGTCCCAGCTCACAGCTGCGACGCTGCCGCTGAGAACCACGCCGAGTACGACCACGCCGACGCCGAGCACGGCGGCGCGGGGTCTTCGGAAGACCACCAGCACGGCCAGCCCACCACCTAGGACCGCGAGCACCACCCACTTCACGATGAGCACGGTCATCGCGTGCCGGGCGTCGTTCGTGACCTGCGCCTCGAGCTGCTCGGTGGTGACGCCCCCGTTAAGGGCCCGCTCTGCGGCGTCGACGTCCACTCCGTTGACGGTCGCGCGGAGATGGAGCGGCCCGGCGTGGCTTTGCACAGTGAGCCGTCCGAGAGGCGGGATCTCGATCTCGGTGCCGCCGTGGACGCCGGCCCGGAGGGCAAGCGTGGCCCGCACCGGCCCGACGTTGGCATGCACACTGCCCCACAGCGTGACCGCGACGAGGGCGCCAGCGAGGGCCGTGAGGCAGATCAGCGCCCGCTCTCCGGCCCGGTGCCGATGCAGCCAACGGCCCGCCGGCCGAAGCCGTTCGAACAGCCCACGCACCCCGGCGCGAACGCGCGCCCGCGGGCTCGGCGGTTCCGTCACGACTTCTCATTGTGCCGACTGAACGGTTGGTGCCATATTTTTCGATCTGTCGACCCCTGCCGGAGGAGCGCACGTGAGCACCCGGTTCGACCTCGTTCTGGCCCGAGCCTCCGACGATCCAGCGGCCGTGGTCCGCTTCCTGCAGGCGCTCGGAATGCGCGGTGAGAACGGTGAAAGTTCCGTCGTCCTGTGCGGGCGGAGCGGAAAGGTGGCCGTCCAGGCGAGCGTCGTCACCGGCGCCTCGGCAGGCGAAACGCAGCTGACCTTCGCGGTGAACGACGCGCGGGCGGCAGCCGATGCCCTGGCCAAGGCCGGGCTCGATCCCGTCCAGCGGAACGGACGGGTGGGTGTCCGCCGGCGACCGTCGAGCTCGGCTTCGAGACGACCGAGGGCCTGACGCAACTGGTCGAACGGCTGCGCGGCGCCGGCTACACCGACGCGGTCGTGGCAGAAGACCACGGACTCGTTCGCGTCCAGGTCACCGATCCGGACGGCCAACGCCTCGAGATTCATCCCGCCGCGTAGTCGGATACCCTGCGCGAGCAACCGAGGCTTGCGAGGCGCAGATGAACAAGACCCTCCTGGCGGCGCTGAACGACGCGGAGCGTCAGCTCGTGGCCGAGGCCGAACGCCCCGCATTGGACCGTCTCGACGAGGACGAGACGCTGGCCCTGCACGCACGATCCGGTCGGCGCGGAACAAGTACGTCGGCCAGTACCGCCGCGCGGCGAGCGCCCGCGTGCCAGACGTTGGCGGACGCGGCGCAGCCGCGCCCAAGAACCGTCGCGCGGCTCTGAAGGCGGAGGCATTCGAGGAGGCGCTGGCCCGGGTGAGCCGACGGCTTTCGGCGTTGGCTAACAGGTCGGCAGCCGAACTGCGCACGGAACGCTTAGCCGCGGCGCGTTCGGAGCGAGACTCAGGGCCGACGGCCGCGGGCCCTTCGGACGCGTGGTGGTGGAGGAAGAGCGTCCCATCCGCGGCACCCCGCCCTCAGCAATCGGCCGCCAGCCGCAACCAGATGGCCGACAGCCGCGGTCAGGGCAGCCGCCGCCAAGCCAAGGCCGACAAGCGTCGTTGACGAGCCGTCGAGTGCGCGAGCGCCGGTAGGGTTCGAGGTGGCGTATCCAGCGCGGGCCTCTAGCTCAATTGGCAGAGCTGCGGACTTTTAATCCGTAGGTTGCGGGTTCGAGTCCCGCGGGGCCCACAAAATAAGGCCTCCAGGTCGTCGATCAGTGCCTACGTACGACTTACGTACGACTTACTTGCTATGATCCGCGACATGGGCCGGCCGCCGCTCCCCGTCGGGACACACGGCAAGATCGGCTTCACAACCGAGGCCGGTCCCCCTCGGCGAGTCCGAGCGCGGACCTACTTTCGGGACTTCGACGGCCGGGTGCGGCAAGTGACGAGGTTCGGGCCGTCTAAGGTCGCGGCCGAGCGGAAGTTGGTCCTCGCGCTGCGCGACCGGATGACTCCGAACCGATCCGACATCACGGCCGACACGCGGATGGATGTGCTCGGGCGGCGTTGGTTCGACGAGCTGCCTGCCGACCGAAGCACCAGCACACGGCAGGTGTACTCATACGTACTCGAGAATTACGTCATCCCCGAGATCAGTGCGCTGCGGGTACGCGAGGTGTCGACGCCGGCGGTCGACCGCGTGCTCAAAGCCATTACGGCGAAAGGCGGTCCCGGAGCGGCGAAGACGACCAGGTCAGTCCTGTCTGGCATGTTTCGGCTGGCGGTCCGGCATGGCGCGGCGTCGACAAACCCAGTGCGTGAGGCAGGGCCGATCACCACGCCGCGAAAGTCCCGAGTTCGGTCACTGACTCAGGACGAAGTGGACGAGCTGCGCCGCCTGCTGCGGGCGCACTCCCGGGCCGTCGAACTCGACCTGACGGACATCGTCGACTTCATGCTCGGTACGGGTGTCCGGATCGGCGAGGCGCTGGCAGTGCGACATGGGACAAACGCAGATGGCGAACCACTCCTCGACCTCGACCACGCCACTGTTGAGATCAACGCGACGATCGTCCGCGTGAAGGGCGAGGGCCTGGTCATACAGGAGTGGCCGAAGACGGCGGCGGGTTGGCGGCGGCTGGCTCTGCCGTCGTACGCGACCCAACTTATCGAGCGACGCGCGAAGGAGCATCGGCCGCGCGCGCCGCACGGTGTCGTCTTCGGCTCACCCCTCGGCCACCTGCGCGACCCGTCCAACATCGCCGGCGACCTGCGCAGAGTGCTCGACGGCATAGGCTGCGAGGTTTGCGGCGAACGCGGCTGGTTCACCGACGCCTACGGCAAGCCGACACGCTGCGACGCCGGCCAGTTCTCCTGGGTGACGTCGCACATCTTCCGAAAGACGGTCGCCACCCGCCTCGATGAAGCCGGTTTGTCCGCCCGCCAGATCGCCGACCAACTCGGCCACGCCCACCCGTCGCTGACCCAGGACGTTTACATGGGCCGCAAGGTCGTCACCGCTGACCCGGCTCGCCTGCTCGACCACCAGCTGTCGTGACTCGCAACGTTGTTCGGGCCGGCACCTGCGGGCGTAGGAGAGCCCCAAGGGATT
>DATAEG010000016.1:0-5743 GCA_036258135.1 Jatrophihabitantaceae bacterium
CCTCGTGATATCCTGAGAAAAGCGAAAGGGGTTGCCTCATATGACGTTCAAGGTCGGCGAGACCGTCGTTTATCCACATCACGGGGCGGCGAAGATAGAGGCAATCGAGAAGCGAACCATCAAGGGCGAGCAGAAGACCTACCTCGTCTTGAAGGTCGCGCAGGGCGACCTGACGGTACTGGTCCCGGCCGAGAATGCCGAGGTTGTCGGCGTCCGGGACGTCGTCGGCCAGGAGGGTCTGGACCGCGTTTTCGAGGTGCTGCGGGCTCCGCACACGGAGGAACCCACCAACTGGTCCCGGCGCTACAAGGCAAACGGCGAGAAGCTCGCCTCGGGTGACGTGAACAAGGTCGCCGAGGTGGTCCGCGACCTGTGGCGGCGCGACAAGGACCGCGGCCTGTCCGCCGGCGAGAAGCGCATGCTAGCGAAGGCGCGCCAGATCCTGGTGAGCGAGCTGGCGCTGGCCGAGGGCACCAACGAGGACAAGGCCGAGCTCGTGCTCGACGAGGTCCTCGCCGAAGCAGTAGCCTGACTCGCTCTTCCAGGCATGACGGTCGGCGCGCTGCTGGCTGCCGCCGGGAGCGGCGAACGGCTCGATGCGGGCGTCCCCAAGGCGCTCTGCAAGGTGAGTGGCCGGACGCTTCTTGAGCACGCTCTGACGGCGTTGCGGGCTGAGCCGCGGGTCGGGCCGATTGTCGTGACCGCCCCGGCCGACTTCGCGCCCCGCTACGTCGAACTCACCTCGGCTGACCCGATGGTGACGGTCATCGCGGGCGGACGGACCCGGCAGGACTCGGTCCGGCTCGGCCTCGGCGTCTTGCCCGACGAGGTGGACGTCGTCCTGGTGCACGACGCCGCCCGGCCGTTCGTCCCAGCGTCGACCATCGCGCGGGTGCTGGCCGCGATCGAGGACGGCGCCGACGCCGTGGTCCCGGCGGTCCCGGTGGCGGACACGATCAAGCGGGTGTCCGCGGACGGGCTCGTGCTCGGCACCGTGGAGCGCGCGGAGCTGCGCGCCGCGCAGACGCCGCAGGGCTTCCAGCGCGGCCCGCTCAGCGCCGCCCACCAGTACGCCCGCATGGCGAACCTGCTCGATGTCAGCGACGACGCCGGGCTGGTCGAGCGGCACGGCGGCAAAGTGGTGGTCGTCGAAGGCGACGCCCGCTCTTTCAAGATCACCCGGCCGTTCGATCTGGCCGTGGCCGAGCTGATGGCTGCGCAATGAGGGTCGGCACCGGCCTCGATGTGCACCCGATCGAGGCAGGCCGGGACTGCTGGTTGGCCGGGCTGTACTGGCCGGGCGAGAACGGCTGCGCAGGTCACTCCGACGGCGATGTGGCCGCACATGCGGCGTGTGACGCACTGTTGGCCGCGGCCGGGCTCGGCGACCTCGGCGCCGTCTTCGGCACCGGCGCACCGAAGTGGGCGGACGCGTCCGGCCCGAGGTTGCTGGCCGAGGTCGCGGACCGCCTCGCCGAGGCCGGATGGACGATCTCCAACGTCTCGATCCAAGTGATCGCGAACGCCCCGAGGATCAGTCCGCGCCGAAAGGATGCCGAGGCGGTGCTCTCCGATGCGCTCCGCGCCGATGTCTCGGTGAATGCCACGACCACCGACGGGCTGGGCCTGACCGGCCGCGGTGAGGGGCGCGCGGCTGTCGCGACGGCGTTGATCGAGCGGGCCGGCTGACCGTTAGCGGTATTAGGCCAACGCCTGGACGATGTCGGCCCAGAGGTCCTCGACGTTCTCGATGCCGACCGAGAATCGCACCAGCCCATCCGGCGTCCCCATAGAGCGCTCACCTTCGTAGCGCGACCGCCGTTCGACTAGGGACTCGACGCCACCGAGGCTGGTGGCGTGGACGATCAGTCCGACCCGGTCGCAGAAGCGATCCGCATGGGCGGCGTCGGCGAGCTCGAACGACAGCATCATGCCGGGACCAGACGCGATCGCCGTCCACCGTTCGTGCATCGGGTCGGCGGGCGCACCTGGGTAGCGCACCGCGATCACGGCGTCGTGCCCAGCCAGCCGGCGGGCCAGTTCCGCGGCGTTGGCCTGCTGGCGCTCCAGCCGGACGGCGAGGGTGCGCAGCCCGCGCAGCGCGAGGTAGGACTCCAGCACCCCCGGCACCGACCCGACCAGGTACCGGTCGGCGCGCAGTCGCTGGGCCATGGCCGCGTCAGCGGTCACCAAGGCGCCCATGAGCACGTCCGAATGCCCGGACAGGAATTTGGTCGCCGAGTGCATGACCAGGTCCGCGCCGTGCTCGAGCGGCCGGACGAGCAGCGGCGTGGCGAAGGTGGCGTCGACGCAGGTGAGCACTTCCTCAGCGTGGGCCGCGGTCAGCAGCCACGGCAGCTTCGGCACCGACAACATCGGGTTGCTGGCCACTTCCAGCCAGAGCAGGTCGGCGCCGGGCAACGCGGCCAGGACGGCATCGGTGTCCGCCTGGTCCACGGCCACCACCCTGAGTCGGCCGTCCGCGCCGGCGTCCTGGAACAGGTTGAGGACACCCCAGTACATCGACGCAGGCACTACGGCCCGGCCGCCGAGGGGAAGTAGGCCGATGACGGCGCTGACCGCGGCCGTCCCGGCGGAGTAGGCGATCGCCGAACCGCCGTCGAGCTCTCCCAGCGCGGCTTCGAACGCGTCTGTGGTCGGCCCTCCCTCACGTTGGTAGGTGCGTTCGCGGCCGTGGCGGTAGGTGGATGCCGGCACGATCGGCGCGTTCAACGGGGCACCGCCGGTGTGCTCGGGCCGTCCGGCGGCGACCACTACCGAATCAAGCCTCAGTCCGCTCCGCGGGTGCATCGCTCGATGGTCGCACGCGCTGGGCGGCCGCCCGGGGTGAATACACTCGGGCGGTGCTTCGCATTTACGACACCATGACCCGCTCGCTTCGGGAGTTCGTCCCGATCGAGTCTGGGAAGGCGTCGATCTACGTCTGCGGCGCGACCGTGCAGTCGCCGCCGCACGTGGGGCACCTCCGCTCGGGGCTGGCGTTCGACATCGTCCGGCGCTGGCTGATCCAGTCCGGCTACGACGTGACGTACCTGCGCAACGTCACCGACGTCGAGGACAAGGTGCTGGCCAAGTCGGCTGAGGCGGGCGTGCCGTGGTGGGCATGGGCCGCCCGCAACGAGGACGCCTTCCGGGCCGGCTATGACGCGCTCGGCTGCCTCCCGCCCGACCTCGAGCCGCGCGCCACTGGGCACGTCACGCAGATGGTCGAGCTCATGCAGCGGCTCTTCGACCGCGGTCATGCCTACGCCAGCGACGGCGACGTCTACTACGACGTGAAGACGTTCGCCGAGTACGGCCGCCTGTCCAGGCAGCGGCTGGACGCGATGCAGCCGGCTGGCGACACCGAGGGCGAGCACCGCAAACGCGATCCGCGCGACTTCGCGCTCTGGAAGGCGGCGAAGCCGGGGGAGCCGCATTGGCCGACGCCCTGGGGGCAGGGACGGCCGGGCTGGCACCTGGAGTGCTCCGCGATGGCGACGACGTACCTGGGGCCGCAGTTCGACATCCATGGCGGCGGCATCGACCTCGTCTTCCCGCACCACGAGAACGAGATCGCGCAGTCGGTGGGTGCGGGCGACCGGTTCGCCAACTATTGGATGCACAACGCCTGGGTTACCGCAGCCGGCGAGAAGATGTCGAAATCGCTGGGCAACGGAATGCTCGTCTCTGAGGTGGTCCAGCGTTGGCGGCCCGTCGAGGTCCGCTATTACCTCATCTCTGCGCATTACCGGTCGATGATCGAGTACTCCGAAGCCGCGCTCGGCGATGCGGCGGCCGCCTACCGGCGCATCGAGACGTTCGTGGACAAGGCCGCGCCGCTCATCGACAGCTGGACCGAGTTCGTGCCGCAGGCGTTCGCCGATGCCATGGACGACGACTTTGGGGTGCCCGCCGCGCTGGGCGTGCTGCACGACACGGTCCGAGCGGGCAACATCGCGCTCGCCGCGGGCGACAAGGAAGCGCTGGCCCAAGCGTTCGGCGAGGTGGCGCGGATGACCGCGATCCTGGGGATCTGGCCGCCGGACTGGCAGAACCGCGGTCGCGGCGACCTCGCCGCCGTCGTCGACTCTCTGGTCGGGCTGGCGCTTCAGCAACGGACGGCGGCTCGGGAGCGCAAAGACTTCGCCGCCGCCGACCAGGTGCGCGACCAGCTCGCCGCCGCGGGCGTGCTCGTCGAGGACACGCCGGCCGGGCCCAGGTGGACCCTGCGGGACAGCTGATGGCGGGCAACTCCGCGCGTCGTGGTGCCGTTCGGAAGGGCAAGAAGGGTGCCTCTGTCGGCTCGGGCGGCCAGCGCCGACGCGGGGTGGCGGGCAAGGGCCCGACGCCGAAAGCCGAGGACCGCACCGGCCATCCCGCGCGCCGCCGGGCCGCGGCCGGCGCCAAGCGTGACGACGCGGCCCGGCAGCGGTCGCGGCGTTCGGCCGATGCACCGGAGCTCTTGCTCGGCCGCAATCCGGTGGCCGAGGCGCTGCGCGCGAAGGTGCCCGCCAATGCGCTGTACCTCGCAATCGGGATCGACGCTGACGAGCGCGTGACCGAAGCCATCCGGCTCGCTGGCAACCGCAACGTTCCGCTGCTGGAGGTGAGCCGCAACGAGCTGGATCGGATGACCGGGGGTTTGGTGCACCAGGGCATGGCGCTCGCTGTCCCGCCCTTCGGTTACGTCGATCTGCCCGATCTGCTGGAACGCACCGCCGAGGCACAGGCGGCTGGTCTCCTCGTCGCCGTCGACGGTGTCACCGATCCGCGCAACCTGGGCGCGATCATCCGTTCGGCGTTGGCCTTCGGCGCGCAGGGGGTGGTCATCCCGCAGCGCCGGGCCGCCGGGGTGACCCCGGTGGCGTGGCGAACGTCAGCGGGCGCGGCCGCGCGGGTACCGGTCGCCCGGGTGACTAACTTCGTCCGCGCCCTCAAGGACTGCCAGAAGGCGGGCCTTTTCGCCCTCGGGCTGGACGCCGACGGTGACGTCACCCTGGACGAGCTCGAGGTGGCCGTCGACCCGCTCGTCGTCGTGGTCGGCTCCGAGGGCCGGGGCCTGTCCCGGCTGGCCGCCGAGGCGTGCGACATGACGGTCGCGATCCCAATGGCTGCCGCCGCCGAGTCGCTCAACGCTTCCGTGGCCGCAGCGGTCACGTTGGCCGAGATCGCCCGCCGCCGCCGCAACGACGCGAGTTAAGCCAGGGGAGATGGCGTGGGGCGCCCCGCCGAAGCGGAGCGCCCCACAGGTGCGCGTAAGTCAGTCGGACGCCGCGTGCGTCGCTCCAGTCACGCGCTGCATGGCCGCGGCCTGCTCCTCGTCGTGCAGCCGGCCGAGACGCTCGCCGGTCTCGGGATGGAATACGTGGTCCTCGCCTTGGCGCACTTCCACACTCAGCGTGTCGCCAATGCGCGGGGGAACCCGCCCTTCGAAGCGGACGGTCAGCTGCTTTTCTATCTCGTGGCCGGGCAGGTCGGCGTAGACGAAGGCGTCCGCGCCTAGCTCCTCCACCAGGTTCGCCTTGATCTGCAGGCCGGTGCCCGGAGGTGCCACGGTGAAGGACTCGGGCCGAATGCCCAGCGTCACCGTGGACAGGTTGGCCTTCTTGGCCGCGTCGATGACGTCATCGTGCAGCGGAACCACGATGTTGCCGAACTGTGCGCCGTTGCCGGTGAGCGGCGCCGACACCAGGTTCATCGCCGGGGAGCCGATGAAGCCGGCCACGAACGCGTTGTTGGG
>DATAEG010000017.1:0-20990 GCA_036258135.1 Jatrophihabitantaceae bacterium
CCACGCTGCCAAGGCTGCGCGGGCCCGCTCGTCGCGGTGGAACCGAACTCGGGCTGTCAGCCTGCCAATGTCACCTGGCGCGGCCACGCCCAAGCGGGCCCTCTCGGCGGCCTGCTCGGCGGCGGCCAGCTCCTCGGCCTCGTCCGGCTCGACGTAGCCGCGCCGCTCCGCTTGACGGCGACCAGCGTCGCCGTTTCCTGTCGCGAGAGCACCCCTGCCAGGTGCTCGAACCGGGCTACACGCCCACGGCCAGCCTCGGCGCGCATGTCGGCCAAGCTGCCGATGATGCTGACGTTGGCGCCGTACAACGGCGACGGGTCCACCTGGACCCACTCAATCAGGATCGCGGCGGTGATCGGGTGGTTGCCCGGACACAGCAGCGTGAAGGCCCAGGTGTGCTGATTCGCGACCGGCGGTTGCATGAGGACGGATCCGCCGTTGACCGAGCCGCCTACGGTCGCAGTGCCGGTGAGCTGCTGCCCGCGCCGGGGGGTGCGCCGCTTCGGTGTATCGCTCGTCATCGTCGGTCCCCCAGGGCGAGGCGGCGATGTGCTTCTCGGGCACGTTCGTCGGCCGCGCTGGACGCGTATCGCCCGACCATCTGCCGGGACCGCCAGCCGGCCAAGCGCATCAGATCCCCTTCCTGGCCGCCGGCGTGCAGCCACGTGTGGGGGAACGTGTGGCGGAACTGATGCGGGTGGACGTGGCCAAGACCGGCGGCCTTGGCGCGGACTGAGCGGTCACGGCGGCCCTTGCCTGCACGAGGGCAGTGGACTGGTCGAAGTCGAGATCGTTTACCAGGAGGCCCATCAGCTCGGCGCGGCGGATACCCGAGTCCAGCAGCAGCCGGATCATGGCCGCGTCGCGAACGTTGACGAACTCCTTGCCGGTACATGCCGTGAGCAGCTTGGCGATGTCATCCTCGGTGAGCACCGGCACCGGCTTCTCGGGGACGGTGGGCGGCCGGAGCGTGGCGTAGGGGTTGCGATCGATCGCGTCGGTCTCGTGCAGGAATCGGAACAGCTGCTGCAAGGACCGGTAATGCTTGGCGACGGTGGCCGCGGACACGTTCGGCCGGTCCGCCATGTCGGCGAAGTAGCCGACGAGGTCAGAGCGGCTGATAACGGCTACCTGCGTGGGCCGTCCGGCGGTGTTGAGGTAGTTCAGCAATTCACGGCCGCAGGTGAGGTAGCTGCTGATCGTGGACGGCGCCCGGTTGAGCGCCCTGAGGTGGAGTTCCCAGTCCACGAGATACGCCGCCAGGTCGTCCAAATCGGCGGTTCCGCCATCTGCAAATCTCCGCTCCCCCGTTCGGCACGTCACATTGGGTCCGTGGATCCAAGACAATGCGTTACGAGCGCTGTGCGGGACTGCGACACGACGTTCAGGGGCATGAAGGCCAACAAATACCGCGGTTGTGGGGCGGTTGTGGGGCGGGTGGGACTCGAACCCACGGCCAAGGGATTATGAGTCCCCTGCTCTAACCGGCTGAGCTACCGCCCCGCATTGAATCTAGCCGCGACGGAGCAAGAACCTGCGCGAGGACCAGCGCCTAGTCCATGGAGCCGAACTCGAGGACGGTCAGGCCGCGCAGGTCCAGCCAGGCTCGGCCTGGCGAACGCACTATCCGCAGCAGCACCGACTCGCAGGCCACGCAGCGCAGCACCAGACCGATGTCGCCACCGAAGACGTTCACGTCGGCCAGGGGGGCGCGTCGGCCGCAGCCGGTGCACTCGCCCATGGCTGCCGTGACGTCGGGACGGAAGACGTCCGCCAACCATCCGGCCGCGGCGTTACCGTCCAGGCCGATCGCAGTCATGTGTTACCTCCACCGAAACGCTCGGTCCGAATGAGCCGCGCCGGATGCCCGGCGCTCAAGAACAAGTCTGCTGCCGCTTCGACGAAGCCGGTCGGGCCGCAGATGTAGCACGTCGGGGAGTCCGCCGCCGGGAGTGCGTAGGTCAGGACGTCGGCGGTGTCCAGCCGGTGCGCCGGACGGACCGTGTCCGCCGGGGCGCTCCGCGTGTACAGCACGTCGGCGCCGTCGATCTCGTCACGATAGATCACCGTCTGCGGGCTCCGCGTCGAGTAGAGCAGTCGCATGTCCGTGCCGTTCTCGTGGCGCCGGTGGGTACGCAGCATGGCCATGACGGGCACGATCCCCGAGCCGCCGGCCACCAGCTGCACCGGGTCGGTCTGCTCGTGGTGCCAGACGAACCACCCGCCGATCGGGCCGCGCACCTCAAACTGGTCGCCCACTGTCAGGTCGCGCGCGAGGAAAGGCGACACCTCGCCGTCCTGGAGCTCTTCCACGGTGATGTCGATCCGGTCATCGTCGGTCCCGGCGGCGGAAGCGACGGAGTACGAGCGCACGGCCGCGTAGCCGTCCTCGGCGGTGAGCCGGACGTCGACGTGCTGGCCGGCGAGATGCCCCGGCCAGCCCTCCACACGCAGCGAGATCGTCCGCGCGGTGCGCGTCTCGTCCCGAAGGGCGACGACGGTGGCCACCCACCAGCTCACGAATCCCAGTACCTCTGCTCGCGCCACGGATCTCCGTAGACGTGGTAGCCGACGCTCTCCCAGAACCCGATCTCCTCCTCGTCGGAGAGCACCATGCCCGACACCCACTTCGCGCTCTTCCAGAGGTACAAGTGCGGGACCAGCAGCCGAGCCGGACCGCCGTGCTCGGGATCGAGCGGTTCCCCGTCGTACGTGGTGGCGATCCAGGCCTGCCCGCCGGTCAAGTCGGCCACGGGCAGGTTGGTCGTGTAGCCGCCGTAGCTGCGCACGAGCGCGAAGTCGGCGGCGGTGTCCACGACGTCCAGCAGGGTTTCGACCGAGACGCCCCGCCATCGAGTGCCCAGCTTCGACCACCGCGTGACACAGTGGAGATCGACGGTGACCTCCTCCATCGGTAGCGCGTTGAGCTCCCCCCACGACCAGGACGTCGACTGGCCCACTTCGTTGGTGATCGTGAACGTCCACCGATCGAGCGGCACGTGCGGCGTCGGCCCCGCGGACAGGACCGGGAAGTCCTCGGTCAGGTACTGCCCCGGCGGCAGGTCCGCGCCCGCCGAGCGCCGACGCCCGCGGAAGCCCCTCGTGACGATGGCCATGGGTTCCTCCGTCGGCGCCGGACGCGTCGGGCGTCGGGGCTAGCTTGCCGGCTCGCTGCGACTGACGATCTCGTGGGCCAGTTCGCGGACCTTGCGGTTCATCGACTGCGAGGCGTGCCGGAGGATCTCGAAGGCCTGCTCGGAGCCGATGTGGTGCTCGGCCATGAGCAGGCCGACCGCCTTCCCGATCTCGCGGTTGGTGTCCAGCGCGTACTCGAGGTTGCTCGCCCGGCGCCGCTCGTGGGCCATGGCAATGGCGACGGAGGCGAAGGCGCTCATGATGGTGCCCTGAGCTACGGACTCCTCATCCAGAGCGTTCGGGGCGTCGCCGAAGAGATTCAAAGCGCCGGACTTCGCGCCCTCGTTGATCAGGCGGAACGCGAGCATGCTCCGCACCGGCGTCTCGGCCAGCGCGCGCTTGGCCAACTCTGGCCAGGTCGCATGAACTGTGATGTCCGGGTCGTGCTGCGGACGCTCCTCGAGGATGGCGTCCAGGCACGGTCCCTCCCCTACCTCGCGCTCGAGAGCGTCGATCTGGCGCGCAGCGTCGTCGGAGGCGCCGAGCGTGACAAACTTGCCGTCTCGGAGGACGGAAACGCTGGCGTGCGCGCAGCCCGGGACCAACCGCACCGACCACTCGGCGATGGCTTGGTATTCGTCGTCGCCAGGCGCGCCCGCCCGCAGGGCAGCGGCCAGTGCCCGGAAACTGCCTTCGACAGCGGGGTCGCCGTCAATGCTGGTCATCGCCGCAACCGTAGCTCATCCACAGGCCGGTTCCGAGTGCCAAATAGCCGCCGTTTGAGGCCTTCCGGGCGGCCACGCCCATCGTGCTAGGGATTCCGCCTGGTGCAGCTGGTCAGCGGCCTGGGCGCCGCGGTCTCCGTGTTGCATTGGCCGCCCCCGCGCAGGCGGCCACGATCAATTAAGTGGCCCTCGGCGACTCCTACTCCGCCGGCGCCGGCAGCTACATCTCAGGCAACGGGTTGTGTAGCCGCAGGACGCGCGCGTTCTCGGCCCTCTGGGCGGCCGGTCACAGCGTGTAGTCCTACAAATCGGTGGCCTGCTCGGGCGCGACGACGGCGAGCGTCACCGCCGGCCAGGTTTCCGCGCTGCGTTCCTCCACGACGCTGGTGAGCATCACGATCGGCGGGAACGACGTCGGGTTTTCACACACATCATGAAGACCTGCATCCTGAGCAGCACTTCAAGCTGCGTGGCTGCGGTGTCGCAGGCGGAGAACGTCGCCCGCACCCAACTGCCGGCTCGGCTGGACAGCGCGTACCACGCGATCTCCGCCCATGCGCCGCACGCCCGTGTGGTGGTGATCGACTACCCCGTCTTCCACCAGCTCGGCGTCCACTTCTGCATCGGGCTCAGCGCCACGTCCCGAGCCAAGATCGACGAGGGCATCAACCTGCTCGACGGGATCATCAGCGCCGCGGCAGGCCGGCACCACTTCAACTTCGCCGACGTCCGCTCGAGGTTCGTCGGTCACCAACTGTGCAGCAGCGATAAGTGGCTGCACTCGCTCAACTACACGCACATCACCGAGAGCTACCACCCGACCTCCGACGGACAGAAGTACGTGCCCGTCTTCACCGGGGCGTCCGGAGGATCTGTACCGGCTAGAGCTCCACCTGCGAGCCCATGGTCACCGTCTGGTTCTCCGGAAGGCCGAAGTACTCGGCCGGGTTGGCCGCGTTGCGGGCCAGAACGAGGAACAGCCTCTTGCGCCAGCGCCGCATCCCCGGCTTCCGTGTTGTGCGCAAGGTAGCTCTGGAGAGGAAGTAGGACGCCTTCTCCGGCTGCAAATTCATCTCCGGGACGTCGTTACTACTCGCCCGTTCCAATGCGCGCGGGATGTCGGGCTGGTCGAAGAAGCCGTACTGCAACGTCAGGTGCAGCACACCGTCTTCGGTCGAGCCGAGGTTGTCGACGGTGATCGCCTCCTCGGGGCGGACGTGCGGGATGTTCCTGCCGACCGTCGAGACGATCACGACGTGCTCGTGCAAGACGGAGTTGTGCTCGACGTTGGCGCGTAAGGCCAGCGGGGTCGTTTCTTTCGTTGGATGTGGAAAGACAGCGGTACCGGGCACTCGCGGCACGTGGTCGGCGGTCACCTGCGTGATGAACTCCGTCAGCGAGCCCTCCTTGGAGATCCGATTTTCGGTGACCAAGTGCCGGCCACGTTGCCACGTCGTCATGACGGTGAAGACGATCGTGGCGATGAGCAACGGTAGCCACCCACCGTGCGCGACCTTGGTCAGGTTGGCCGCCAGGAAAGTCAACTCGGTTCCGCCGAAGATCACTGCGAATGCAACCATCGGTCGGGCCGACCAGTGCCAGAGCGATCTGGCCACGAACAGCAGCAGCACGGTGTCGATGAGCAACGCTCCGGTAACCGACACCCCGTAAGCGGTGGCCAGCCTGGCCGAGCTCCGGAACCCGAGCATGAGCACCAGGACGCCGATGAACAGAGCGGCGTTCACCGCGGGCAGATACACCTGACCGGCGGATTCCCGCGACGTCTGTCGGACGGTCAGCGGCGGCAGCACCCCGAGCTGGCTCGCCTGCCGCGACACCGAGTAGGCGCCGGATATGACCGCCTGCGACGCGATGACGGTAGCGGCGGTGGCCAAGATGACCATCGGCAGGCGTGCCCAGCCGGGCATCAGCAGGAAGAACGGGTGGGATACCGCCGATGGCTGACGCAGGATCAGACCGCCTTGCCCCAGATAGTCCAGGGTCAGTGCCGGGAACACAAGCGCGAACCAGGCCAATTGGATCGGCGGCCGGCCGAAATGTCCCATGTCTGCGTACAGCGCTTCGGCGCCGGTGATGCACAGGACGATCGCCCCCATGGCGATGAAGCTGGTCTTGGGGTGGGCGGCGATGAACTGCAGCGCGTAGGTCGGCGACAAGCCGCGCACGATGCCTGGTTGGACGATGACCTCTCGGAGCCCACCCGCCGCCAGGGATAGGAACCAGATCAACATGACCGGGCCGAACAGTGCGCCGACCCGGTGCGTGCCATATCGCTGGCCGAAGAACAGCAGGGTCAATATCGTCACCGAGACAGGCAGCACGACATGTCCAAGGCTCGGTGCCACGACGGTGATGCCTTCGACGGCGGACAGGACCGAGATAGCCGGCGTGATCACGCAGTCGCCGTAGAAGAGGCTGGCGCCGACCACCGCCAGTATCAGCACGACGCCGGCGGCGCGTGTTCCGTGGCCGAACGCGCGCCGGGCCAGCCCCGCGAGAGCCATGACGCCGCCCTCACCGTCGTTGTCGGCGCGCATGACGATGGTCACGTACTTGATCGACACGATCAACGTCACCGACCAGAACACCGTGGAGATGACGCCGTACACGTCTCCGGACGTCGGGCGCACGGCGCCGTTGTCAATTGAGAAGACGGTCTGGAGGGCGTAGATCGGGCTGGTTCCGATGTCGCCGAACACGACCCCGAGTGCGGCCAGCGTCAGGCCCGCCCGCACCCCGTTGGCGCGGCGCGCGACGTGGCGCATAGGTGGTGGGGCGGCAGGCTGCGGTTCAGCTGGGGCTGTGACGCCCTCCTTGTCCATCGTTTCACCCCACTCTCGCCGAGAGTCCCGCGCCGGGCGAAGCGCGTGACTGCGCCCATGATGACCGTCGAGGCCAGGAACCGGGCTTACGGCGTACGGCGTGGTCGGACGCGGTTCGTACGCTGGCCGGGTGAGTCAGCCCAGCCTGCGCGTCACCTCCGTCACCATCGCCACGCCCGACCCGCTCGGCCTGGCCGCGTTCTACGCGCGCCTACTCGGCCGGCCGGTCACCGCTGAGGAGGGTCCGCGCCCGGGCGAGCCGGAGCTGGCCGGCTGGGCCCAAATCCGCACCGCCGGCGAGGTCACCCTCAGTTTCGAGTACGAGGCGCAGTGGACCGAGCCGGTCTGGCCCAGCGAGCCGGGCCGCCAGCATGCGACCGAGCACCTCGATATCGCCGTCTCCGACCTCGAAGCCGCGGTCGCGCACGCCGTCCGGGCGGGGGCGCAGCTCGCGCCGGTGCAGCCGCAGGACGAGGTTCGGGTGATGTTCGATCCCGACGGGCACCCGTTCTGCCTCTTCCGCAGCGGCTGAACGGGTCTTCCGGCCACGTCGAGGCCGGGCTAACGTCGATGATCCGGCACACACATTCGCGGGGAGGCAGCATGTTCGTTCAGGTGATCACCGGCAAGACCTCGGACGCCAGCGGGGTACGCGCGGCCGCGGACCAATGGATGAGGGACCTCGCCCCCGGCGCGGAAGGATGGCTCGGATCGACCGGCGGGGTCACCGACGACGGACGGATGGTGATGATCGCCCGCTTCGATTCCGCCGAGGCCGCCCAGCGCAACAGCGACCGTCCGGAGCAGGGCGAATGGTGGGCGGAGGCGGCCAAGCTGCTCGAGGGCGAGGCCACGTTCCGAAACAGCGTCGACGTGACGATGGATGTGCGTGGTAACCCAGACCAGGCCGGATTTGTCCAGGTCATGCAGGGTGAGCAGGGTCCCGACCCGGACCGGGCGAAGGCGCTGATGGAGCAGAACTCTGATGAGTGGGCGGCGTTTCGTCCAGAGGTCATCGGGAGCGTAGGCGCGGCGCACGACGATGGCACCTGGACCATGACGCTGTACTTCACCTCGGAGGCCGAGGCTCGCGAGGGTGAGCAGAAGGAGCCGCCGGAGAAGCTCAAGGCGCAAATGGACGAGATGAACCAGCTCAGCGTCGGAGTGCCTGAGTTCTTCGACTTGCGCGATCCCTGGTTGTTCTCGCCCTGATGCGTCCTTACCGGCCGGACACCAGCGGGGCCACGTCCGCCATGAAGCGCTCGAGCTGGACGACGTGGTCTGCCAACGGCCAGAGGAACATGCGCTGCGCACCGGCGCGGGCGTAGTCGCTGATCCGCTGGGCGCACAGCTCGGCCGGGCCGATCGGCAATGCCGCGGCACGGAGTTCGTCGGCGTCGCGGTTGAGCATGGGCGCGAGGATGTCGCCGATCATCGTCTCGGCCTGCCGCACATCCTCGGTGACGTACATCCATGCGGTGCCGATGGCGTTCGGCAGGTCGCCTAGGACGTCGACGCAGGACGCGAAATGCGCCGCGGTGGTGTTGTACGCGGAGGCCAGCCATCCATCGCCGTCCCGCTGGACTCGGCGCAGTCCAGCGGGCGATCCCCAGCTGGCCACCCACACCGGCGTGCCGCCCTGCCGGGCTGGCGCCATGCGCACGTCGGCCAACGCGTAGAACCGGCCGTCCGGCGGGCCGGGCTGGCCGCGCAGCAGCGCCCGGAGCGCCGGCACCGCCTCGTCAAAACGGGTCCAGCGCTCCTCGACCGGCACCCCCGCGGCGGCGTAGTCCAACCGCGACGAGCCGGGACCCGCGACAACCATCAGGCGACCTTCGGACAGGATGTCCAAGGCGGTGAGCGCCTTGGCCAGCGCCACCGGTCCACGCACGACAAGGAGGCTCACCGTGGTGGCCAGGGTCATCTGCCCCGACTCCTCCAGCACCGCGGCCAACGCCGTCGGCCCGTCCAGCCAGGGACGAGTGAAGACGAGATGGTCGTTGGCGCACAGGTACCGGTATCCGAGCGCGTCCGCCACCCGGGCATACGTCTTGAGCCCGGCCAGCGAGAATCCGGATCCCAGGTCGGCCAACGGCAGGTGCGCCCCGAACTCCGTGGCGTCCCTCCCGTCCTGCGGCAGCATGTCGCACGTCATCCTGCCGCTGACGTAGCCTGAGCGTCATCCGTTCGCAGGGCCATCGCGAATGCAGCACCGGAGGCGGCATGGTCGACGAACGGTACCTGCCCGTCGACGGCGCCGAGTTGTACGTGCGCCAGATCGGTGCCGGTTATCCGGTTGTCGTGCTTCACGGTGGTCCCGACTTCGATCACAGCTATCTGGTTCCGGAACTGGACGAGGTCGCCCAGGCCTATCGGTTGATCTACTACGACCAGCGCGGACGCGGGCGGTCGGCGGGCGGCGTCCGTCCCGAGGACGTCACCATCGAATCCGAGGTCGATGACCTCGATCAGGTGAGACGTCGTCTTGAGCTGCGACGGATCGCTGTCCTTGGGCATTCCTGGGGCGGCCTTCTGGCGATGGAGTACGCCACGCGCCATCCCGAGCGCGTGTCGCACCTCGTCTTGATGAACACGGCACCGGCGTCCGGCCGCGACGCCGATCGGTTCCGTGCACGGCTGCGAGCCAGCCGGCCGCCGGGCGACGTCGAACGGATGCAGACCATCGCCGGCACTGCCTCATACATGAGCGGTGACCTCAAGGCGGACGCGGACTACTACCGCATCCACTTCCGCAGCTGCTTCCGGCAGTCAGCGCAGCTCGAGGAACTGCTCCGTCGGCTGCGCGCGAACTTCACCCCGGAGACCATGCGGCTGGCCCGCGCCATCGAAGACCGCATGTACGAACAGACGTGGTCGTCCGACGGCTACGACCTGATCCCCAAGCTGCGCGCTCTCGACGCCCCGACCCTGGTAATGCACGGAGGTCGCGACTTCGTCCCTCTCTACTTCCCGGTGCACATTGCCCAGGCGATACCCCGCTCGCGGCTGGTGGTGCTCGCGGGCTGCGGCCACTTCTCGTACGCGGAACGTCCGGACCTCGTGCGCCAACACATCGCTGCGCTCGTCGGCGGCGCAGCGGTCCGCGAACAATAGATCGCTGCGCGATGTGCCTGGCCCGCGAGCTACCGTCGGGGTCGTGCGCAACCGGGCCCGATTGACCGGTGGCCTGGCGGTCCTCGCACTGTTGGCCGGCTGCACGAGTAGCGGCCAGCCTCAGCACGAGAGGTCCCCAGCCACCGCCGTCAGTCCTCCCGCATCTTCAGCTGCGCCCAGAAGTCCGGCGAGCAGCTCACCCGCGGCTACGCTTCCCCGGCCCGACCACATCGTCGTCGTGGTCATGGAGAACGGTTCATACGATGACGTCATCGGCAACCGGTCCGCGCCGTACCTCAACGCTTTGGCGCGGTCGGGAGCGCTCTTCACTCGCTCCTTCGCGGTCACCCATCCGAGCGAGCCGAACTATCTCGCCTTGTTCTCCGGCTCGACGCAACACCTCGTGGACGACTCCTGTCCGCATACCTACGGCGGGCCCAGCCTGGCCTCGTCCGTGGTGGCCGCCGGCGGCACATTCACGGGGTACGCCGAGAGCCTCCCGCACGCCGGCTACCGCGGGTGCCAGGCCGGCCCGTACGCGCGCAAGCACGCGCCGTGGGTCAACTTCAGCTCGGTTTCGGCGCGTGAGAACCAGCCGTTCAGCGCATTCCCTCACGACCTCACGGCACTGCCGACCCTTTCGTTCGTCGTCCCGGACCTGGGCAACGACATGCACGACGGCACGATCGCCCGAGCCGATCAGTGGCTGCACCGGCACCTCGGCCGGTACGTCACGTGGGCCAGGACGCACAACAGCCTGCTGGTGCTGACCTGGGACGAGGACGACCGCAGCCAAGGCAACCGCATCCCCACCGTCATCACCGGAGCTCATGTGACCGCCGGACGCTACAGCGAGCGGCTCACCCATTACGGGTTGCTGCGCACGCTGGAGTACCGGCTCGGGCTGGCCCCGATCGGGGCGAGCGCGCAGACGACGCCGGTACAGGACATCTGGTCGCGCTAACCGACTCAGCCGAGTTCGTCGATCAGGCGGGGCAGGACGGAGACGCCGTCGATCACGTGGTCGGGAGCGGGCGAGCCGGCGTCGAGATCGGCGGCGCGGAACTTGCCGGTTCGCACCAGAACCCCGGTCATGCCCAGTGCCTGCGCCCCGTGCACGTCGGCGTCGATGTCGTCGCCCACCATCAACACCTTCTCGGCAGGGACGCCTAGATCAGCCAAAGCCGCCTCGAACAGTGGCGCGGCCGGCTTGCCCACGATCGTGGCCTCGACGCCAGTCGCGGCCTCGATGCCGAGAAGGAAGGCGCCCATGTCCAACGCCGGGCCGTCCGCCGTCTGGAAGCGGGTGTTGCGATGCAGCGCCACCAGCGCCGCGCCGTCCTGCACCGCACGGAAGGCGCGATCGAACTGGGCGTAACCGGTCGCCGGTCCGGCACCGCCGAGTAGCACTACGTCGACGCCGCCGTCCTCGGTGACCACCTCGACGCCGTCGAGATCTGGACGCAGATTGCCGTCGTTCACGACGAGAACCCGGGCGTGGGCGTGGTGCTCGGCCAGGTGACGGGCCGCGGCCGAAACCGCGGTGTGCACCGCGCCGGCACGGACCTCCATCCCGGCGTCAGCGAGCAGCCGCGCCATCTCAGCCCGAGTCCGCGACGACGTGTTGGTGACCAGCCGGAACGGGACGCCCTGCCGGCCTAGCTGGGCGAGGGCATCCGCGGCTCCGGGCAACGGCCGCCAGGACACGGTCAGCACGCCGTCGATATCGAGCAGCACACCGCCGACGGTCACGTCCGGGACGCTACCGCCGCGCGCTGCCCGCTTGATCGCGCGGACGAGCCTGATTGGCCGCTTGAAGGGTCAGCCGAGCGTCACCGGCCGATGGAATGCTGGTCCCATGGAGCAGCGAATCAGCCTCGTGACCCTCGGCGTCACTGACCTGCATCGAGCCCGGTCGTTCTACGAAGCGATGGGCTGGAGCGGCGCGCAGCAGCTCGACGACGAGGTCTGTTTCTTCCAGGCCGGTGGCATGGTCTTCGGGCTGTGGACGGCGCTCGGCGGTCACGGCGCACCCGGCATCGAGCTCGCCTACAACGTCCGCGCGCCCGAGGACGTAGCCGCCGTCCTGGCTGACGCCGAGCAGGCCGGCGGCACGATCGTGCGTCCGTCCGCCGCTGCGGAGTGGGGCGGCACGACGGGGGCCTTCGCCGATCTCGACGGGTATGTCTGGGAGGTCGCTCACAACCCCGGCTGGACCATTGCCGACGACGGCTCGATCCGCATCTGAGGGTGGTGCTCGGGCATCCGGACTAGCGTGCGCCAGGTCGTCGCCGCATAGACCAGACCCGTCGTCGTCCCCACTAGGAGTAACGGCCGGGCAGACGGGAAGTCCTCCGGCCGGAACCAGTGCACGACGTCGACCAGGCCCCACCGGACCAACAGGAAGCGGCTAGGAGGCCAAGAACGAGACCGGCGAGGCTGACCGTTGGCCACCACCGAACGTGATGCCGCCGCAGAACAACTGCCTGGAAGGCGCCCGGAAGCAAGCCCGCGATCAGGCCCGCCGGGAGTCCGACGAGGAGACCGACCGTCGGCGGCACAGCAGGCCCGATCCCTGACACCGAGCTGCCGAAACGGCCGCTCAGCACGCCCATCGCGACGCCGAACAGCGCCCAACTCAGACAGGTCGCCGGCACCCACCAAACCGATACGTGCAGACGGTGCAGGCACAACCACTGCGCCGTTCCGACGAACATCCCGAGGACGGCCAAGGCGATTCCCAGGCTCGGTGTCTGGAGCCGCACGGCGCGGGCGGCGGATGTCACGGTCCCGTAGTAGGGCTGCTGGCGCATCCGCATAATCGCCCCGGTGACCGCCCAGCCGGCGCCGAGGGCGACAGCGTTCGCGATCATCCACTCAACGAGAAATCGGCGCCTGCCGACAGAGATCGTCTTGGCCGCCATGCCGGGACCATATTCGCCTCCATGCCGGCTGAGACATCCCGTGGCCTAGCTTCGGCGACATGTCTAGATATCTGCTGCGAGTCGGTGCGGTTGCTGGCGTCCTGGGCGCCGGCGCCCAACTGGTCGCCGGTTGGATCGAAACCGATTGGGGCGGCCCGCCGTCCGAAGCGGTCGCGCGGGTCGCGAGCAATTCGTACTTCACCAGCGACCGGCTTCTCGACATGATCGGCCTCTTCCTGACGTTGTTGATGCTCGCTGTCGTGGCGTCGACTCTGCGCCGCAGCGACACACACGGGTGGGCCGCCGTCTCCGAGCCGTTGCTTGCGTTCTGGGGTGCGGTGGGCGCGGCCGCGATCCTGGTCGGCGCCGCGATGAAGGACGCCGCGGATGGGTGGCTGGAGGGCCCGGCGGGAACGAGGACGACCTATCTGGCGACCTTCGATATCACGGCCCGCGTAACAGAGGCCCTGTTCTTCGGTGCCTTCGTGGGCATCGGTCTGTATCTAGCCTGCCTGGCGGGCGCCGTCCTGAGCAGCGGCACGTACCCGCGACCAACCGGCTGGGCGATGATCGTCATCTCGGCGTTGCTAATCTTCGGCAACCTGATCAGCCTCGTCGTCGAGACCGCGTTCCTTCTTGTACTCCTCGGGCTGGTGGGCTTCGCCGGGCTGCTGGTCGCGCTGGCTGTCGTGCTGTGGCGCCAGTCGTCGATCACCGTTCCTGTATCGGCCGCGGCGCACCCGCTTTGAACTGTAGGAACGCGAGCACCGCGTGGACGCGGCGATTCTCTGAGGAGTCGACCGGCAGTTCCAGTTTGCTGAAGATGCTGCGCACGTGCGCCTCGACAGTCTTCGGCGTGATGTAGAGCTGCTTGGCGATGCCACGGTCGGTACGCCCTTGCGCCACCAGCGCCAGCACCTCCCGCTCCCGAGGCGTCAGTGCCGCCAGCGGGTTCCGGGCCGACATTGCATTCAGCAGTTCGCTGATCAGCATCGGGTCGATCACCGTCCCGCCGTTGGCGATACGCCGCAGTGCGGCGATGAACTCCTCCACGTCGGCGACCCGGTCCTTGAGCAGATAGCCGACCCGCGATCGAGCGCCAGTGAGCAGAGTCAGCGCGTAATCGACGTCGACGTACTGCGACAGCACGAGCGTCCCGACGTCCGGATAGCGGCGATGTATCTCGTGGGCGGCGACCAGGCCTTCATCCCGGTAGGCCGGCGGCATCTTGATGTCCAGCACGGCGACATCCGGAGGGTCGGCGGCCACGAGGGGCAACAACGCGTCCGCGTTGCCGGCTTGGGCGACGACCTCCACGCCATGGTCGTCCAGCAGCCGGGCCAGGCCTTCCCTGATGACGACGGCGTCGTCGGCCAGCATCACCCGCACGGGATGGCCGCGATGACTCGGGTCCCACCGCCACGCGGGCTCTCAATCCTCAAGCGGCCATCAAGCGTCTCGACCCGGTCGTGCAGGCCCCGCAGGCCGGCGCCAGAGTCGTCCGCGCCGCCCACACCGTTGTCGCGAACGGAGATCTCCACGCACGGACCAACCCGCATCACGCTCACGCTGGCGCGCGACGCGTGCGCGTGCTTGGCCATGTTGGCCAGCGCCTCCGCCGACACGAAGTAGACCGCAGCCTCGACGGCCGAGGGGAACCTCTCGTCGCACACGGAGAGCTCCACCGGCACGGACGACCGCCGGGCCAGGGCGGCCAGTGCCGCACCGAGCCCGCTGTCGCTCAAGATCACCGGGTGCAGCCCGCGGGCCAGTGATCGCAGGTCTTCGAGAGCGCCGACGACGTCGCTGTCCGCTTCGACGAGGAGGTCGTCCACCTCGGCGGTCCCGCGGTTCAGCCGTCCGCGGGCGACCTGGAGGGCGAGGCGAATGCCGAGGAGTCGCTGCTGCGCGCCGTCATGCAGGTCGCGCTCGATACGGCGGCGTTCCGCGTCCCCCGCCTCGAGGATGCGCACCCGAGAGGCCCGGACCTCACCCAGATGGGCGCGCAGTTCCGCCTGAAGCCGCAGGTTGTCCAGCGCCAGGCTCGCGGCCGCGCCGACGGCGTTGAGCAGCTCCGGGTCGTCGGACAGGGCGGCGTCGTGAACCAGCGCCGCCACCCGCCGCCCGTCGCGGTCGAGATGGCTCACCGCCCGGCCTGGTGGCACGTCGAGCTCGACTGCGGCGCCGTTCGAGTCTACGTATCGATGTCCGTCCTGGAGCCAGAGCGCGACCTCGAGTGACGGATCGCCGAGCGCGCCGGCGATCGCGTCGCGCACCTTGCCCGGCGGCGGGAGCGAGTTGAGCGCGACGACGAGGTCGGCCACCGCGGATCGGTGCAACCGGGTGCGCAGCAGACCCACCAGGAACGCGATCGGGATGGCGGCGTACGCCAGGTCGGCGACGATCAGCTCTACGCTGCCCTCGGTACCGAACCCCAGGACATCCGCGACGATGACGACGCCGAGCGAGAGGACGGAGGCGGCCGCCGCGAAGAGAACGGGCCTTAGCGCGTAACGCGCCGGGGGGCTGGCCCGGCGCGCGTGCTGCACGAGCACGACGGCGAGCAGGACCAGAACGGCGATCAGGAAGGCGTCGCCGACCGCCGTGTTGATGCTCCAGAGGGTTTCGTTGTGCGCCACGAGAAGCAGGTTCTGGGGGCATTGCGGACAACCGTTATCCGCCGGATCCCAGTTCAGCTGTGACACGACGGACAACGTGATGACCGCGACGGCCGTGGACGCCACGAACCACCGCTCGTACCGAGAACCGAGACGGCCGCTCGGGAAGCTCACGAACAGCGCCACCGCCATCGGTAGCGTCCAGAACGAGACGAGCTCGGCAATAGTGAACGGCAGCGGCGCGTCCCAGAAGGCATTGTGGGCGAGCTCAAGGAAGCCAAGGGCCACCATCAGCCGTCCGACTGGGTTGTCGGGACGGTGCCACCAGGCGACGAGGCCAGTCGCAATCCAGATGGCGTCGGTCCCGACCTGCATCAGCTTCTCGCCGGGTCCGTACGGCATGAAGTCTTGGGCGAACAGGACGAGGTACGCCACGGCGACGATGGCGATCACGCCGACCGCAGCGATGGCGATGAGCAGCCGCCGGTTCATCACGGATCGCCGACCCGCACCGCCTGGATGACGGGGCTCAGCACCGACGGTGCCATGCGCCGATGGTCCCATGTCGGAGCGGCGGAAGCATCGGGGATCACCCCAACTCCGGACGTTCGTCAGGCGCTCGCGGGGTCCGCTCCCGAGACCTCCACGTGCGGCCGCGCGCGCCACAGCGCCCATGCCGCACTGACCTCTGACGCGGTTCGCATGAGCCGCGGCAGGTGCTCGGCCACCAGGTAGTCCGTGCTGGTCTCGGCGGCGTGCACGGTGACGTTCATGGCCGCCCGGACGACGCCGGCGCCGTCGCGGACCGGGACGGCGATCGAGCGGACGCCCTTGGCCAGCTCCTCGTCGGCGAGGGCCCAGCCGCGGGCACGCACCTGGGTCAGTTCGTCCTCGAGTTGTGCGCGCGGCCGGCCGATATATGGCGGCAGGCCCGATCGGCTCGGCACGGCCAGCGCCCGGTCCAGTTCCTCCGGCGTGAGCGCGGCGAGCAGCACCTTGCCTTGCGACGTCTGGACTGCGGGGAAGCGGGTGCCGATGTCGACGCGGAGCGCGATCAGCTTTGGGACAGACACCCGCCCGACGTACACGATGTCCGAGCCGTCTAGCTGCGCCATCGACGACGACTCACCGGTCTGGGCGACGAGCTCCTCGAGATAGGGACGGGCGATCTCCCACAGCCCCTGGCTGGCGACGTAGGCCATGCCTAGCGTCACCACTTTCGGCGTCAGCTCGAATCCGCCGTCCGTGGAGCGCACCATGCCGAGTTCTTGCAGCGTGAGCAGCAGTCGCCGCGCGGTGGGCCGGGCCAGTCCCGTCGCCGCGGCCACCTCGCTCAGCGACATGGTGCGGTGCTTGTCGCCGAAGCAGGCGATGACGTCCAGGCCTCGGGCCAACGCTTCGACGAAGTCGGGTCCGGTGCCCCGTCGGGCCATCTCGCCTCCTCCGGGTTCGGCAGGATCAGCCGAAAAGTTCGCCGCGTGCGGTGCGCGTCGACTCCGACTTGAACTCGGTGTACTGATACGGGTTGTCGAACACCTCGTTGTCCGGCAGCGCCGGGTTCATGCCCTGCGTCCAGGCCTCCTCACCCAACGTCGTCTTCAGGTAGTCGACGGTGGAGGCCACGGTGTCGCGTACGCCGGCCAGGTCCACGTCGAGCAGCCGGTTCTCGTGCTTGACGAGCTTGCCGTTGACGACGACGGAGTGGACGTCGCCGCGCTGCGCCTGGAAGGCAACATGGCCGTACGGGTTGAGCAGCGGGAAGGAGACCGGCGACGCGTCGTTCTTGATCAGGACGACATCGGCCTTCTTTCCCGGCTCGAGGCTGCCGAGATCGCTGCGACCGAGGGCGTGGGCGCCGCCACGCGTCGCCCAGGTCACGACGTGCTCGGCACGCAGGTGAGCCTGCGTGACGGTCTCACCGGCGGCGTGCGCCTCAAGGTGCTCGCGGGCCCGGTCGGCACCGAGTGTGGTGCGCATCGCGGAGAACAGGTCGCCACTCCACCACACGCTCGTGTCCATAGACAGCGACACCGGGATGTCGTGACGGCGCACCTGCCAGGTGGGCGGGTAGCCCTGACCGGCGCTCTGTTCGGACTCAGTGGACACCGAGATCGACCCGCCCGTGGCCGCGATCCGCTGGTAGGAGTCCGCTTCCAACGTCGCCGCGTGGACATAGATGTTTTGCGGCGTCATGAAGCCGTTCTCGTGCATGAGGCGGATGCCGGCGTCGTTGGTCGCGCCCCAGACGCCCGCGTGGGTCGTGACGGCCAGACCGAGCTCGCGCGCCACCTCGAACGCGGCCTTCTCCGGGAACGCCGGGTCGCCGGTGACGTCGAACGCGAGCTGGAAGCCGAGCATGTCGCTCGCGCCGCTGCGGCGCCGCTCGATGAACGCCTGGACCGCCTTGTCGGCGGTCCATTCCCACGGGCCCGCCTGGATGTTGCCGTAGGCCAGGACGAACCGGCCGGGCACGCTCTGCAGCGCGTCGACGGCCGCCTCCGCATGGTCGACGGTCTGGAGACCGTGCGACCAGTCGACCGTCGTGGTCACGCCCGCCTCGAGCGCCTCCCATGCCGAGAGCAGGTTGCCGGCGTAGATGTCCTCCGGGCGGAACGACTTGCCGTGTTCGAGGTAGTACCAGACGAAGTACTGGGTCAGCGTCCAGTCCGCGCCGTAGGCCCGCATCGCGGTCTGCCACATGTGCCGGTGGGTGTCGATCATCCCGGGTATGACGATGCCGCCGCGGGCGTCGATCTCGAGGACGCCGTCGGGAGCCTCAAGCGCCGTTCCGACCGCGGCGATCGAATCTCCGACGACGAGCACGTCACCGTCAGTCAGGATCGCGTGGCTGTCGTCCATCGTCAGCACCGTGCCGCCCCGGAACACGATCGGACGGTCTGCCCCGCTCTGGGCCTCGGACATGGTGCGCTCCTTCGTGAAGTAGAACGGTCATATGTCCGAATGACGGACACACATAATGAGGGACACAGTGCGCCGGGCTCATCCCGGTGTCAAGGGCAGGGTGTTTAGCCGGGCTTGACACCGTGCGCTTGACCTCGGAGATTGGGTCCTGACGTACGGACAATCATCCGTATCGCGGCGGGACGGGCGGTAACATGACGGCAGACGGGGCGGCGGGCCCCCTCGACGGACTGCTGGTGGCGGACTTCTCCCGCATCCTCGCCGGCCCGTACGCCACCATGCTGCTGGCCGACCTCGGCGCCACGGTGATCAAGGTCGAGGGCCCGGCGGGTGACGACACCCGAAGCTGGTCACCACCCGTGCGCGACGGTGTGTCGACGTACTACCTCGGGGTGAACCGCGGCAAGCGCTCGATCGCGCTGGACCTGCGTGCCGAGTCCGACGCCACGCTGGCGCGCGAGCTGGCCCGGCGCGCGGACGTGCTGATCGAGAACTTCAAGCCGGGCGGCCTGCGGAAATACGGCCTCGACTTTGAGTCCGTCCGTCAGACCAATCCCGGCGTCGTCTACGCGTCGATCAGCGGTTTCGGGGCCGGGCCGGGGGCCCCCGTCCCTGGCTACGACCTCATGGTCCAGGCGATCTCGGGCCTGATGAGCCTGACGGGCGGTCCCGACGGCCCGCCGTACCGAGCCGGCATCTCGGTGTTCGACGTGATGGCCGGCAACCACGCGGTCATCGGCATCCTGGCCGCATTACGGCATCGAGACCGCACCGGCGAGGGTCAGCTGGTCGAGCTGAACCTGCTGTCGTCGGCCCTCAGCGGGCTGGTCAACCACAGCTCGGCGTACGTCGCCGCCGACGTCATCCCGTACCGGATGGGCAATGCGCATCCCAGCGTGTTCCCCTACGAGCCGCTGCCTACCGCAGACAACGACCTCATCGTGACGGCCGGGAACGACGGCCAGTTCCGCAAGCTGTGCGCCGTGCTCGGCGTCCCCGAGATCGCTGACGACCCCCGCTTCGCGCACAACGAGGACCGCACCGCGAACCGCGATGTGCTGCGCCCGATCCTCGTCGACCGGCTGTCCGGACGCGGCGCGACAGAGTGGTTCGATCTGCTCGTCGAGGCGGGGGTGCCGTGCGGGCCGATCAACACCATCGACGGCGGGTTCGCCATGGCCGAGCGGTTCGGGCTCGACCCCGTCGTCCAGGCAGGTGAAGGAGCGCGAGCCGTGCCCACGACGCGCAATCCCATCCGCTTCTCCGCGACCGCCGCGATCTACCCGCTGCCGCCGCCGGAGCTGGACGAGCATGGCGCGGAGTTGCGCGAGTGGTTGTCGAAGCCGACCGAGGACGACGATGCCTGAACACCGGACCTACCCGACCGCGCTCGGCGCGTCCAGCCTCGAGAACATCACCCTGCTCGGCCAAGACCTGGCCCAAGACGTCATGGGCAATGTCGGGTTCGGCGACCTCGCGTTCTGGCTGGCGATGCAACGCCGTCCGTCGCCGGGGGAGCTGCGGTTGTTCGAAGCCGTGCTCGCCGCCCTGGCCGACCACGGTTTCACGCCCACCGCGATCGTCACCCGGCTCACCTATCTCTCGGCGCCGGACTCGGTGCAGGGCGCCCTGGCCGCGGGACTGCTCGGCGGGGGCTCGCGGTTTCTCGGCGTCACGGAGGACACCGGCCGATTCCTGGACGCGGCCCTGCTACGCGCCGCGCCGTGGCCGCAGAGCGAGGACGAGTGGGACGGCCTGGCGCTTACGGTCGTGCGCGCGGAACGCGACAACGGCCGACTCGTGCCTGGGCTGGGTCACCACGTGCACAAGAACGGCGACCCACGCACCGCGCGGCTGGTGCAGATCGCGCACGAGGAAGGCCTGCTCGGCCCACACCTGGCGTTGTTCCTGGCCATCGGCCGGGTGCACCCTCAAGTCTTGAACCGGACGCTGCCGCTGAACGGGGCCGGCGCCTGCGGAGCCGCACTCGCCGACCTCGACCTGCCGTTGGGACTGCTGCGCGCGTTCGCGCTCCTCGCCCGGATGGCCGGACTCATCGGACAGCTCGCCGAGGAGCTCCGCCGTCCGGTCGCCAACGAGATCTTCCTGTCCGTCGACCAGAACAACGAGCCGGTCGACCCCGAGCCGTACGTCCCGACACGTCGGCCTGAGAATTCAGCCTGACCACGAGGAGGTGCGCTCATGGCGGAAATTGCCGCGGTGATCGCGTCCACCCATCATCCCTTCTACTACAAGGCGAGCACCGCGCCGCCGGATGAAGCGCCACCGTTCGCGGCCGACTGGGTGCGCAAGGTCGAGGCGTTCCGGGAGACGCTGACGAAGGCGGAGCCTGACGTCCTGGTGATGATCGGCTCCGATCACTTCCATCAGCTGTGGCTGGACAACATGCCGCAGTTCCTCGTCGGTCATGCCGAGCAGTACGACGCGAACTGGTACAACGAGGAGCGTGAGTTCGGGCTGCCCCGCATGCACATGCAGGGTGACCGGGAACTGTCCGGGCACATCCTGCGCAACGGCATGGATGCCGGGTTCGACCTGGCGTTCTCTAACGAGCTGCGCATCGACCACAGCGTGACCTGCCCGATCATCACGCTGCGTCCCCAGAACGACCTGCCCATCGTGCCGATCTACACCAACATCTTCGCGCCGCCGCTTCCCCAGCCGCAGCGGTTCGTGGAGCTCGGCCGC
>DATAEG010000018.1:0-43988 GCA_036258135.1 Jatrophihabitantaceae bacterium
ACCGGGGTCCTCCTCCTCGACAAGCGTGCCGTCCACGTCCCGCAGCTCGACCGACACCCCAGGTATCGGGACGCCTATCGATCCGGCGGTGGGCCGGCCCACCCGGGAGTGGCCGGCGGCGTCGACCGCATTCGTCGTCACTACGGGCGCGGTCTCACTCAGGCCATAGCCCTCGTGCAGCGCCACACCGGCCTGCTTGTAGCGGCCGACCAGATCGGCAGGTAGGGGCGCCGAGCCGGACAGCGCGAGCCGGACGTTGGCCAGCGCGGAGGCCACGTCCGGGTGGCCAATGAGCGCGGCGAACATGGCGGGTGCGCCGAGCAGCACCGTGATCTGCTCTGCGGCGGCGATTTGGACTACCCGCTCGACGTCGAAACGGTCCATGGTGACCAGCCGGCACCGGTTGGCCAGCGCCAGACCGAGCGCCGCGTTGAGCCCGAAGACATGGAAGAGCGGGAGAGGCGTGAAGGCGACGTCGTTCGAGGTGACCAGGGGCGGATCGATCCGGCCGATCTGGTCGAGATTGGCGAGCAGCGCCCGGTGGCTGAGCATGGCGCCCTTCGGCAGCCCACTGGTACCGCTGGTGTAGAGCAGCACCGCCGTGGCCTCGGAGTCAACGTCGTGCTCCGGAATGTCCGCGGCGGCGCCGACCAGATCGCCCAGCGCCGTCGCCGCGACGACGCGGACCGAGTCACCCAGATCCGCAGCCTGCTCGATGGCCGCCGACGACGCCGTAATCACGACGGCGGCGCCGCTGTCGCGCAGCACATGGCCGAGTTCGGCGACAGTGTAGGCAGGATTGACCGGCACGACGACGAGTCCAGCCCGCAGCCCGCCGAGGTAGCAGCTGACGAAGTCCACGCCGCTCGGCAGTTGCACGGCCAGCCGGTCGCCGGGCGCGAGACCGGTCCGCCGCAATCCGGCGGCAAGCGCCGACGCGTGCTCATCGAGCGCACGCCAGGTCCAGCGCCCGGAATCGTCAACCAGGCCGACCTCATCAGGCGACTCGACGACGGCTCGGCTCAGCAGATCCGCGACGGTGCGCACGGCCTGCGCCCCCATCCCCATACGTCTCCTGCCGCCGGAATCAGGCCATCGAGGGTAGCCGCCCAGCCACCCCGAGGACAGCACAAATCGCCACAGGGCGGAGTAACACGCTGCTAGCAACTTCGAGTAGGCGTCGGCGGCTCAGACCGGTAGCCTCACACCGCAACCGACAGCTCGCGCAGAACCCTGCGGCCGCCACGGCCCGCTGCGTGCGCTGATGTCGGTGCGCCGGGGGGCACACCGGAGATGCGTGCGGGCGAGGCGGGGAGGCCGCAGCTGCGCGAGGGGCTGCGGCGGCTGGCCGACGCCATCACCGCGGTCGTCGAGCCGCCGCTCGCCGTCGCCGGCGGACCCGTCGGGATCGACCTGCGGCCGACCACGCTCGACGCCGCCGGCAGACCGACCAACGTTCCCGCCGTGCCCACGCTGGACGTGACCTTGCCCTCGCTGACCCGCGACACGGTCGCCGCCGAACCCGAGCCGGCGCCGATCGCCGACCAGGACGCGTGGGACCTTGTTGCAGCCGCGCAGGCCGGGGACGTCGACGCCTTCGGTCGGCTGTACGACCGTTACGTCGACACCGTCTACCGCTTCATCTACTACAGGCTCGGTGACCGCGCCCACGCCGAGGACCTGACCAGCGAGACGTTCATGCGGGCGCTGCGTCGGCTGCACTCGCTGAAGAACCAAGGTCGAGACCCGGCCGCCTGGTTCGTCACCATTGCCCGAAATCTGGTCCTCGACCACGTCAAGTCGGCCAGGTATCGGCTTGAGGTCACCGCCGAGGACGCCTACGAGTCCGTGCAGGGCGGCCCCTCGACGGACAGCGCCGAGACAACCGTGCTCACCGCGCTCACCAACGTTCGCCTGGTCCAGGCCATCCAGGAGCTGTCCGACGAGCAGCGCGAATGCGTGGTGTTGCGGTTCCTGCACGGGTTCAGCGTCGCCGAGACTGCGGAGGTCATGGGCAAGAACGACGGCTCGATCAAGGCTCTCCAGCATCGGGCCGTCCGCCGCCTGCACATCTTGTTGAAGGACGAACTAACATGAGCGCCCCTCACAAGACGTTCGGCGACATTCCCTCAGGGGGTAACCGCTGTCGCGGTCGGCTCGTTGAGCAAGAAGACCATGCTAAAACGGAGCAGGCAACGCCACTCCGGTTCGCGGTCGGCAGGCGATACGGGGTGGGGGAAAACGATGCTTGACGCGCGACTGGCGCGCATCGTCGACTCCTGCGCCGAGTATCTCCGGCCCCACGAGTTCGACGACGTGGACCTGCAGCTGATCAACCGGCTCGAGGCGCTGCCCTCCATGGGCGCCGAGCCGGCGCCGGCGTTCCGGGCCGGCTTGCGCGCCCAGCTGCTCGAACACGCTCCTGAGCTGCTGGCGCCCGCGCCGACGGATACGGAAGCGCCAGCCCGGGTCGTAACGGCCCTCGACTGGCGTCGGCGCTGGCGTGACTTGCGTCGTCCGATCATCGCGGCCACCGCCGTGGCCACGGTGTTCTTCATCCTCATGGGCACGTCGGTGTGGCTGTCGAAACGCGCCTTGCCCGGAGACGCGCTCTACGCCGTCAAGCGGGCCAGTGAGGACGCGCGCATCTCGATCACGCACGGTGATGCCGCCAAGGGCAAGAAATATCTCCAGTTCGCCAGCGACCGCCTCGAGGAGATCAGCAAGCTCATCGGCCGGTCCAACACGAGCGGAGGCAGCAGACCGTCGTCCGGCCGGCTCAGCGACCACATCCAGGACCTCGTGGTCTCGACGCTGGCGACGCTGGACCAGCAGGCCCGCGACGGCACGAGCCTGCTGACCAAGTCGGCGGTAGCCGCCGGGGACAGCGCCGTTCTCGCGCCGCTGGCCCCATGGGCTAGTACCGAGCAGACCGGACTCACCGACATCGCCAACCGACTGCCGTCCGGTCGTGCGAAAAACGCGACTAAGTCTTCGCTGGTTTTGGTACGGCGGGTGCAGACCCGGGTCGCGCTCTTGTCTGGGTCCATCGGCTGCGCATGCATGAGCACCGTCAACTCCGATGACCTGGGCCCGCTGCCGTGCTCAGACGAGTGCCCGGTACAGGACAGCACGACGTCGAGGAGCGCCTCGACGTCGTCGACGCACAAGCAGCCGTCCACGACGACGTCCAAGACGCCCAGCACCAGCCCGGGCGGCGACGGTGGCGGCACGCAGACTGCCCCGCCGCCGGTACCGCCGGCCACGCCGCCCACGGAACCGCCGACGTCGGACCCGAGCTCTGACCCGGGCGACAACTCTGCGCCCTACGGCGGCAGTGACGAACCGACGAGCGACCCCAACACCACCACCGACGGCGGCGCGACCACCCAAGCGGCACAGACCGACAGCTGAGGCGCTGCCCGCTTGGCATCGCCGATACTGAGGTCGCGCAAGGCGCTCGCTACCCTGGACGCTCTTCATGTCGTCCGGGAGGACGCGGGTGGACAACCTGACCGGCGCCGTCGCACCCGAGGTGGAGGCCGCCTTGACCGTCCCCGATGACCGGCAGGCCGCCGCCTTCTTCGACGTGGACAACACGATCATGGTCGGCGCGTCGATGTTCCACTTCGCCCGCGGGCTGGCCCGGCGCAAGTTCTTCACCACTCGCGACCTGGCCTTGTTCGCGCTGAAACAGGTGCGGTTCCGGGTGGGCGGCGAGACAAATGACGACATCGCTACGGCCCGCGAATCGGCGCTCGCCTTTGTGGCTGGCAAGCGGGTGGACGACATCGTCACGATCGGCGGAGAGATCTACGACGAGGAAATGAGCGGCAAGGTCTGGTCCGGAACCCTGGCGTTGACCCGGCTGCACCTCGGCGCCGGCCAGCGGGTCTGGCTGGTGACCGCGACCCCGGTTGAGCTCGCCTCCATCATCGCCGATCGGTTGGGGCTGACCGGCGCCTTGGGCACCGTCGCCGAATCCCGCGACGGCATCTACACGGGGCACCTCGTCAGCAGCGTGCTGCACGGCGACGCCAAGGCCGACGCGGTGCGTGCCCTGGCGGCAGCCGAGGGGCTGGATCTGAGCCGGTGCGCCGCCTACTCCGACTCGATCAACGACCTACCGATGCTGTCCATCGTGGGCCGACCGGTGGCGGTCAACCCCGACTCCGCGCTGCGCATCGAGGCGCGCAAACGGGGCTGGGAGATCCGCGACTTCCGCACCGGCCGAAAGGCGGCGCGCATCGGCATCCCTGCGGGCCTGGCGCTGCTCGGTGCCGGCGCCGCCGCCGGCTTCGGCTACGCGCTGCGCCGCCGCCTCGTCCACGTGGGCCGTTCCTAGACGCAGCGGTGGACGAGCAAGCCAGGCAGTCAGGTCCAGACGCTGCGGCGCTGGCTCAGCAGCCGGTACAGGGTGGCTTGGATGCGCTCCCGCACCTGGTCGGTGAGCTCGAACGTGAGCATCGGGTCGTCGGCGGCGTCCGGGCCGTAACCGGCAGTCGGTATGGGTTCGCCGAACTCGACGTGCCACTTGCTGGGCAGCGGAATCAGCCCTAACGGCCCCAGCCACGGGAACGTCGGGGTGATCGGGAAGTAGGGCAGGCCGAGCAGCCGAGCCAACGGCTTGGCGTTCGCGAGCATCGGGTGTATCTCCTCCGAACCCACGATCGAAACCGGGACTATCGGCATCCCGGTGCGCAGCGCGGCGGTGACGAAGCCGCCCCGACCGAAGCGTTGCAGCTTGTAACGCTCCGTGAACGGCTTGCCGATGCCCTTGAACCCTTCCGGCCACACCCCGACCAGTTCGCCGGAGGACAGGAGACGTTCGGCGTCGGGGTTGCACGCCAACGTCGAGCCGCCTTTGCGCGCCAGCGGCCCCAGGCCGGGGGTGGTGAAGACCAGGTCCGCGCCAAGAAGGCGCAGGAAGCGATGCCCAGGGGTGGAGTCGTGCACGGCCACCGCTGTCATCACCCCGTCGAGGGCCCACAACGCCCCGGCGTGGTTGGCCACCAGCAGCGCGCCGCCCGACTCGGGCAGGTTCGCCGAGCCGGTCACCTCGGTGCGGAACCACCGCTCGAATAGCGGCCGGAAGACCGGAAGCAGGGCGTGCTCGCTGAGGTCGGGGTCGAAGCCGAAGTCGTCGATCTCGTAGTCGCCGGTAATCCGGCGACGCAGGAAGGCCAAGGCCGAGGCCGCCGTCCGCTCCCAGGCCGGAACCTCATCCCCGGGCGGGACCAGCGAGGTCGACGGCACGCTGTGCGGCCAGGGACGCGCGCCGTCCGGGTCGGGACGCAGTGGGATCACTCGCGCTTCAGGCATCGACGGTCTCCCGTCCGCCGCGCCGACGGGCCAGCGCTGCCGCGGCGTCGGCGAGCGCCCGGCTGCCATCGGCGAAGGTGGCCTCGACACGGCCGACCGCGTCCCGGGTGATCACCGGCGCGATGCCGGCGCCGGCGAGGAAGGAGTCGAACGCCTGCGCGGTGCTGAACACGGGCTGATAGCCGAACTTCGTCTTGAGCCGCGTTGTGTCCACCACCCGTCCGAAGTACAGGAACTCCATCTGGTCCGGCGAGAAATCCACCAGGCCGCGGCTGCGGATCAGCCTCGAGACGAACGACACCGCCGGCCGTGGCACGGACACGCCGACCAGCCCGGCCCGGCGGATGGCCTGCGACAGCAGCAGTACCCCGTCGCCGGCCACGTTGTAGACGCCGGCCAGTTCGAGCAGGGTTGCTCGCCGCAGCACTTCCACCGCGTCGGCCTCGTGCAAGACCTGAAGCCGCGGGTCGTAGCCGAGCACGGTGGGCACGACGGGCAGCGCGAAGTAACGGGTCAGGGTCGTGCCGACCTGCGGACCGACGAAGTTGGCGAAGCGCAGCACTGTCGTGGCGATATCCGGACGACGCCGCGCGAAGCCGCGCACGTAGCCCTCCACCTCAACGGCGTCCTTCGCGTATCCCGACCGCGGGATCGCCTTCGCCGGCATGTCCTCGGTGAAGACGGCCGGGTCGCGTGGGCTGGTGCCGTACACCGCGGTGGTCGACTTGACCACTAGGCGGCGCACCGTCTCGGACTTCTGGCAGGCGGCGAGCAACTGCATCGTCCCGATGACGTTAAGTTCCTTCATCGGCGTGCGCCCGCCGGCGCTGCGCGGCGTCGCGGTCACCGACGCGTGTACGACCGTATCGACCTCGGCCTGACGGATGACGCGGGCGATGAGCGCATTGCGGATGTCGGCGCGGACGAACTCCGTGCGGCCCAACAGCTCCAGATCCGCCCGGGACGGCGGGGTGGTGTCGACGCCGATGATGCGCCCCACCGAGGGGTCCGCGGCCAGGCGACTGGCTAACCGGCTCCCCAGATAGCGGCTTACTCCGGTGACGAGAACGACCTCCGGCACGGCACCTCCCGTCGACGGGTCGAGATCAGAGTCTAAGGGCGTCAGTGCGGTAGGGCGTCGCCGATCCTGCCGTCGACCAACCGCAGCTCCCGCGTGCACCGCGCCGCGATCTCGGGATCGTGGGTGGCCAGCACGACCGTCGCGCCGCGCACGGCCAGGCCGAAGACCAGCCCCAGCACCCGCTCCTTCGCGTCGTGGTCCAGCTCGGCGCTCACCTCGTCGGCAAAAAGCACGGTGGGCTCGACGGCGAGGGCGCGGGCCACCGCCACCCGCTGCTGCTGGCCGCCGGAGAGCTCCTCGACGAGATGATCGGCTACGTCCGTCAGCCCGACCAGCTCGACGGCCGCAGCCGCCCGCCTGCGGATCTCGTCCCGGCTGAGCCGGCCGGCCACGTCGCTCTGCAGCGCGACCTCGACGTTCTCGGCGGCCGTCAGAGAGCTGGCCAGCCCGTAAGACTGGAGAACGACGCCGCGACGCTGTATTGGAGGGTCGATCTGTACGTCTCCACGGCTCGGTGCTTCGAGCTGGGCAAGCAGCGCCAACAACGACGTCTTGCCGCTGCCGGAGGGTCCGGTGATGCCCAGGACCTCACCTGGCCGCACTTCGAGGGAGACGTCGTCGAGGATGACGCGGTCATTGCGATCGAAGCCCAGATCGCGCGCGGTGATGGTCGACGCGGTGATCGGCAGCGCCTTGATCACCGGCGGCCCGGCGGCGGATGCGGCCTCGGGCGGCGCCTCGGTCAGCTCCACATAGCCAACATCGGCGACATCGTTGTCATCGCCATCATCGCCAGCCCGATGCCTCCCAGCCATCAACGCGACATGGCTACGCGATGCCGACTAGAACGATTCGCAGCCGCCGGAGCGAGAGGTGAGCGGATCGGGTCGAGCGGAACATGGCTACGCGATACCGAGTAGAGCGGCCCACAGCCGCCGGATCGCGACGCAACCCGATCGGGTCGAGCGGAACATGGCTACGCGATGCCGAGTAGAGCGGCCCGCAGCCGCCGGAGCGGGACCCAAAGCCTATCGGGTCGAGCGGCATTTTGGCTACGCGATGCCGAGTACGACGGCCCACAGCCGCCGGAGCGAGAGGTGAGCAGATCGGGTCGAGCGGAACATGGCTACGCGATGCCGAGAAGAGCGGCCCGCAGCCGCCGGAGCGCGACCCAAAGCCAATCGGGTCGACACAGGCGTCATCTCGCTCTACTTACGGTTGCGGCGCTGGACCCGGGTCCGCTTGAGCAGCTTGCGGTGCTTCTTCTTGGCCATTCGCTTGCGCCGCTTCTTGATGACTGAACCCATGACTTCCTTACTGCGCGCAGGAGCGCGCTGACGTTAGTGTGCGACGGCGCCACGCCGCCGAGAGAACCCGGGCAGGTCGGAACGGCCCGCGGACTTCCGCCAGTTTAGCGGGCCGCGGGCCTCGGTCGTCCCGACGACAATTGCGATCACTACCACTGTGCTGACCGTGCCGATCGTCGCCTCAGCGACAGTGCTCAGCCGGCCTCGATGAAAGCGTTCTGGAGGTAATCGTGGACCGCCTTTTCGGGGACCCGGAACGATCTGCCGACCCGAACGGCAGCCAGTTCCCCGCTGTGCACCATGCGGTAGACGGTCATCTTGGACACCCGCATCATTGCGGCAACCTCGGCCACCGTCAGGAACTTCACCCCGGCCACGGAATCCCCCCGGTCGGATGGTCCTGAACGTGTGGCGCCAGGCCGATCACGCTCTACCATGCTTCACCGCTTTCAGCACGCGTCGGCCCACCGGCTTCCCCGCCGGCGGGATGGACACGCACGTGCTCGGTGGAGAGTAGCGGTACATGTGGCGACGATGCGATACCGGATCCCCAATTGGCGAGCGCAACGATCTAACCCTTCAGTTCAGGAGTTACCGAGCTGCCGACTGCGCTCGCTCGCGGCTTCGATCGCGGCCAGTATGGCGGCGCGCACGCCGTGCTTCTCGAGCTCGCGGATGGCCGCGATCGTGGTGCCGCCCGGGCTGGTCACCGCCTCGCGCAACTGCACCGGATGCTCGCCGGTGTCGCGCAACATCTTGGCCGATCCGATCGCCGTCTGCACGATGAGCTCCGCAGCTACCGTCCGCGGAATGCCGAGCAAGATACCCGCGTCGATCATCGCCTCGACGAGGTAGAAGAAGTATGCCGGGCCGGATCCGGAGAGAGCGGTCACCGCGTCCAGCTGCGCCTCGGGCAGCTCGATGACCTTGCCCACGACGCCGAGCACCGACTCGGCGACGGCCAGATGCGCCGCGTCGGCGTGCGCGCCCGCGCAGATCACCGTCATCGCCTCGTCCACCAGCGCCGGAGTGTTCGGCATGCAGCGCACCACTGGGACGCTGTCGGCCAGCGCCTTCTCGATTCGGGCCGTGGGCACCCCGGCGGCGACCGAGATCACCAGATGGCGCGGCTGGACGTGCTCGCCCAGCTCGTCGAGCAGCTCGTCGATGTCCTGCGGCTTGACGGCGATGAGCAACGTGTGCGACTCCGCCACCGCAGTGGGAACGTCCACCACGGAAACGCCGTGCGTCTTGGTGAGGTACTCCGTCCGGGAGGCGTTCTTCTCGACGACCACGATCTGGGCCGGTTCGTGCGAGCCGCGCAGCAGACCCGCCAACAGCGCTTCACCGATCTTGCCGCCACCGAAGATGGCGATGGATTCCGTCATGTCAGGCCTATCTCTTGCTGAGCAGGGCGCGGGCGAAGAAGGTGAGGTTGGCCGGACGTTCCGCGAGCCGGCGCATGAGGTAGCCGTACCACTCCGCCCCGTAGGGCACGTAGACGCGCACCGTGTGACCCAACCGGGCCAGCCGTTTCTGCTCCTCGGGGCGGATGCCGTAGAGCATCTGCAGTTCGAAGTCCCCTATCGCCTTTCCGAAGAACGCCGCCCGGTCGACGGCGATGGCGATCAGGCGCGGGTCGTGGGTGGCCAGCATGGGGTACCCCTGGCCCGCCATCAGGATGTTGATGCACCGGACGTAGGACTTGTCAACATCCTCCCGGCCGGTGTAGGCGACCGACTCGGGTTCGGCGTACGCGCCCTTGCACAGCCGGATCCGACTGCCTTCGACGGCCAGGTCGCGACAGTCACCCTCGGTGCGGCGCAGGTAGGCCTGGAGCACGCCGGCAGTCTTCGGGAAGTCCCGGCGCAGCTCAACCAGGGCGGCCAGCGTGGCGTCCGTCGTGGTGTGGTCCTCCATGTCGAGGGTCACGGTGGCGCCGACTTTGTCCGCCGCGGCACAGATCTCGTGGGCGTTCTCGAGCGAGACGGCATGCCCCGAGTCGGGCAAGGCCTGACCGACGGCGCTGAGCTTCACGCTGACCTCGGCCCGAGCGGTGAGCGGATGGCTGTCGACGAAACCGGTTAGTCCTGCGTCGCTGAGCCGGGTCAGCAGATCGTGGTAGGCGGAGACGGTGGCGCTCGCGGCGGCTCGGTCCGTGGTGTCCTCGCCGAGGTGGTCGAGCGTGACGGTGAGACCGCTGGACTCGAGCCGGGTGGCCACCCCGACCGCGTCAACAGCGCTGGGCCCGCCGACGAACCGGGCGACGACACCGCGTGTCATCGGCGCATGGGTGACGAGCTTCTGCACCGTGTCGTTCCGGGCGGCGATCAGGATGGGCGTGCGAAGCATGCGGGTCAGGGTAATCGGGATGCGGCAGCCGGAGCGGCGAGGTTGAGACGGCAGAACGCGAGCGCTTCGGCCAGGTCAGCTTCGCGCTCGTCCCGCTCGGCCCGCCGGGTGTTGACCTCGACGATCACGTTGCCGGCGAAGCCACGGCCGGCCAGGCGTTCCAGGATCGCGGCGCACGGTTGCGTCCCACGACCGGGAACGAGGTGCTCGTCTCGGCCGAGGCCCGTGCCGTCGGCGATGTGGACGTGGGTCAGCCGCCCCCCCATCGTCGTCATCATCGCCACCGCATCGACATGCGACACCGCCGTGTGGGACAGATCCAGCGTGAAGTCGCGGTAGCCGTCCTCGGTGACGTCCCAGGACGGTTGGTAGGCCGACACCTCCCGCCCGCGCACCCGGAACGGGAACATGTTCTCAACGGCGAAGCGCACCGCCGTCCCGTCAGCCATTCGGTCGATACCGATGCTGAAGTCGCGGGCGTAGTCGCGCTGCCACCGGAACGGCGGGTGCACGACGACCACGTCGGCCTCGAGCTTCTCCGCAGCGTCTCGCGCCTTCGCCAGCTTCACCCACGGATCGGTCGACCAGACCCGTTGCGTGATCACAAGACACGGAGCGTGGACGGCGAGAATGGCCACCCCGTAGTGCTGCGACAGGCCACGTATCGCGTCGACGTCCTGGCTCACGGGGTCGGTCCAGACCATCACCTCGACGCCGTCGTAGCCGAGCGTGGACGCGATGCGGAAGGCGTCCGCGGTGGGCTGCGGGTACACCGATGCGGTGGAGAGGCCGACCTTGGCGGCCGGGACTTGGACGGGCCTCACTGATCGGCCAGCCAGTCCAGCCGACGCAGGATCACGCCTTCGCGCAGCGCCCACGGGCAGATCACCAGTTCGTGTCGGCCGAGCGCGTCCATGGCGCCGGCCGCCACCATCGCGCCGGCGAGCGTCTGGTGCGACCGCGCCGGGCTCACCCCGTCGAGCTCGGCCAGGTTCGCTGAGGCCATCCGCGAGATGAACGCCGTCACCTGACGCAGACCATCGCGACTGAGCACCCGCCGCACCCGCGGTCCCTCGCCGCTCGGCGCGGCGCCAGCGAGGCGCGCCAGAGTGCGGAACGTCTTGCTCGAGCCGCAGGCCAGGTCCGCGGGCCCGGCACCGAGCAGCCGCTCGGCGGGCCCCGCCAGCTCCTTTTCCACGTACTCGCGCAACGCCGAAATGGACGCCTTCGATGGCGGATCGCCGTCCAGGCGCTCCCGGGTCAGCCGCCCGGCGCCGAGCGGCAGCGACAAGGAGATCTCCGGGTCCTCGTCCGTTCCCACCGCGACCTCCAGCGAGCCGCCGCCGATGTCGAGGCACAGCAGCCGGCCGGCGCTCCAGCCGAACCACCGGCGCACCGCCAGGAAGGTCAGACGGGCCTCATCGCGACCGCTAAGCACGATGAGGTCGACCTTCGTCTCGGCGCGCAGCTCGTCGAGCACTTCGGCACCGTTGCCGGCCTCGCGGATGGCCGACGTGGCGAACGCGAGCAGCTCGTCGCAGCCCAGGTCCTTGGCCTCGCGCTTGGCCCGCCGGACAAGCTCGATCAGCGACCTGGCGCTCGACTTGTCGATGTCGCCCCGCTTGTTGACCAACTCGGCCAGCCGCAACACCGTCCTGTTGGAGAACTGCGGTGACGGTTCCGCGCCGCGGTGTGCGTCCACGACCAGCAGGTGCACCGTGTTGGAGCCGACGTCCAGCACGCCCAGTCGCATAGGGGAAACGCTACTGCCGCGATCTGCGCGTTCCACCGCTAGCTAAGGTCAGGGACATGGCCGACCCCCGCACGCTCGTGTTGCTGCGTCACGCGAAGTCCTCGTGGGACACCAACGAGCCCGACCATGAGCGTCCGCTGGCCCCGCGGGGTCGCCGCGACGCCAGGGCCGTGGGTCGGTACCTAGCCGACCAGGGCCTGCGGCCGGATGTCGTGCTGTGCTCCACCGCGCTGCGGACCCGGCAGACGTGGGACCAAGCCGTCAAGGGCGGCGCCGAGGCCGGCGAGGTGCGCTATCTGGACGAGGCGTACGACGCGTCGGTGACCGAGCTCGTCGGGGTGTTGCGGGACGCGCCCACGGAAGCGATGTCGGTCCTCCTGCTGGGCCATGCCCCGGGCATCCCCCGGCTGATGGACTACCTGGCGATCCGGCGCTCGGACTCGGCGGTGTGGGAACGTGCCGAGCAGGACTTCCCGACCAGCGCTCTGGCCGTACTTACCCTGGACGCACCGTGGTCCGACGTCGGCGAAGCGGCCGCCGAGCTGAGTGACTTCGAGGTGCCGCGAGGGTAGCCGATCCGGCCGAGCCCGATGCGTAGGCTCTCGTCCGTGTCGACACGAACCGCCATAGGCGAGCCACGCGTCCGGGAGGTCGGTCTGGACTTCACCCGCGAATGGGTGCAGTTCGTCGACCCGGCCGACTCCGATCACGTCGTTCGCGCCGACCTGACCTGGCTCTGTTCGCGTTGGACCTGCATTTTCGGGCGGGGCTGCCACGGCATCCTCGCCGGCCGCCCGACGGACGGTTGTTGCAGCCACGGCGCGTTCTTCTCCGACAAGGCCGACGAGAAGCGGGTGCGCCGGTTCGCCGCCGAGCTGACCGACGATGACTGGCAGCTGCGGGCGAAGGCGGTCAAGAAGGACGGCAAGCTCGACATCGTCGAGATCGACAACGTCGGGGACGAGAAGGACCGGCGCCGCACCAGGACGTACGACGGCGCCTGCATCTTCCTCAATCGGCCAGGCGCCCGGCAGGGGGAGGGCTGCGCACTGCACGGGCTGGCGCTGCGCACCGGGCGTCATCCGCTGGAGACCAAGCCCGAGGTGTGCTGGCAGCTGCCCATTCGGCGCGAGCAGGAGTGGGTGACGCGGCCGGACCAGACGAAGGTGCTGGTGTCCAGCGTCACGGAGTTCGACCGGCGTGGCTGGGGCGAGGGCGGCCACGACCTGCATTGGTGGTGTACGTCGTCACCCGAGGCTCATGTCGGCAACGAGCCGTTGTACGTGTCCTACGGGCCGGAGCTGACCGAGCTGATCGGCCCGGCCGCATACGCCGAGCTCGCTCGGCTCTGCGAGCGGCGGCTGAGCCAGGGCCTGGTCGCGGTGCACCCGGCGACCACAGCCGCACAGAAGGGCTGACGAGAATGCCCCAGGCCATCCAGTACACCGAGTTCGGCGGTCCCGAGGTGCTGAAGCTGACCGAGGTCGAACTGCCCGCGCCGGACCCCGGAGAGGCTCGTGTGGCGGTCCGTGCGGCCAGCGTGAACGTCTTCGACGTCAAGTTCCGGAAGGGCTTGTTCGGCCCGACCACGTTCCCGGTCACGCCCGGGATCGATCTCGCCGGGGTTGTCGACGCCGTCGGCGAGGGCAGCGCCTGGTCGATCGGAGACGAGGTCTTCGGCGGCGCCAAAGGCGGTTCCTACGCCGAGTACGCCCGTGCGACGAACCTGGCCGCCAAGCCGGCGTCAGTGAGCTGGGAGCTGGCCGCGTCGCTGCCGACCGTGGGTGAGGCGGCGGCCCGCTCGCTGGGTCTGCTCGGCGTCACGGCCGGAGAGACGTTGCTGATCCACGGCGCGGCCGGCAGCGTCGGCTCGATCGCGACCCAGCTCGCCGCGAGCCGCGGTGTGCGGGTGATCGGGTCGGTCGGCGCAGCGGACGCGGACTTGGTCCGCGAGCTCGGCGGCACGCCGGTCACCTACGGCGACGGCCTCGCCGACCGGGTCCGGGCCATCTCGCCGGAGGGTGTTGACGCGGTGCTCGACACGACCGGCGCCGGCGTGCTGCCCGTCTCGATCGAGCTCGCCGGTGGACCGGATCGGGTGCTCACACTCGCCGACGGCGACGCCGCCAAGTACGGCGTCCGGTTCAGCTCAGGCGGCGACGATTACGACCACACCGCGTTGGAGACCCTCGCCGACTTGGCGGCGACCGGCTCAATTCACTTGCCGATCTGGCGGACCTACCCGCTCGCCGAAGCGGCCACCGCGCACGACGACATCGAGCAGCACCGCAACCGCGGCAAGATCGTGCTGATTCCCTGATCGCGGACCGATCGCTTGAGCCCTCCTCCGGAGGGCGGCGCCATCCCCGGGGACCTTGACGACCGGCGACCCAGCCACAAGGCGATGAGCGCTCGCGCGAAGAGCTGATCGCGCCGCAGCGCCGCAGGCGCTCCGTGGCCCGGCACCGCGAGGCGCCGGTAACCGAGCGCGAGGCCCTCCTTAGGAGGGCACGAGCGATCGGTCAGGCGATCGTTCAAACCGAGAACTTGTAGCCGAGGCCTCTAACGGTGACCAGGTGCTTGGGGTTGGCTGGATCCGCTTCGATCTTGGCGCGCAGCCGCTTGACGTGGACGTCCAGAGTCTTGGTGTCGCCCACGTAGTCGGAACCCCAGACCCGGTCGATCAGTTGGCTGCGGGTCAGCACCCGGTCGGCGTTGCGGAGCAGCAGCTCGAGCAGATCGAACTCCTTGAGCGGCAGCGTGACCTCGACACCGTCGACGGTCACGGTGTGGCGCTCGACGTCCATCCGTACCGGGCCGGCCTCCACGACCGAGGAGATCAGTTCGTCCGAGTCGACGCCGCGGCGCAACACCGCCCGGATCCGAGCGACGAGCTCGCGCGAGGAGAACGGCTTGGTGACGTAGTCATCCGCGCCCAACTCGAGACCGACGACTTTGTCCACTTCGGCGTCGCGGGCGGTCACGATGATGATCGGCACCACGGACCGTTGCCGAATGGCGCGGCACACCTCGGTGCCGGACAGGCCGGGCAGCATGAGGTCGAGAAGCACCAGATCCGCGCCGGACCGGTCGAATAGCGCGATGGCGTCGGGGCCTGTGGTGGCGACCGCGACGTCGTAGCCCTCGCGCCGGAGCAGGTACGAGAGAGCATCGGAGAACGACTCTTCGTCCTCGACGACCAGTACTCGAGTCACCGGATGCCTTCCGTGACAACCGACGTGGTGGCTGGGTTGGGCGCGGTGGCGCTGGTGGGCGCCGACACCAACGGGAGGGTGAGGGTGAACGTGGAGCCGGCGCTGGGAACGCTCCACGCCGCCACCGACCCGCAGTGATTGGCCATGGTGTGCTTGACGATCGCGAGGCCGAGGCCGGTGCCACCGGTGGCCCGCGACCGGGCCTCGTCCACCCGGAAGAAGCGCTCGAACACCCGCGGCAGGTCGGCCTCGGAGATACCAATGCCTTGGTCGGTAACCGCGATCTCCACGGTTGGGGCCTCGGCTGGGCCGGTTCGGCGAGCCGTTATGGCCACCCGTGTGCCGGATGGGCTGTACTGGATCGCGTTCTCGATGAGGTTGGCCAGCGCGCTGACGAGCTGGGTCTCGCTGCCCGCCACGGTCATCCCCATGCCACCGGAGGAGACGACGCTGATCCCGGCCTTCTCGGCCGCCAGCGCGTTGGTGCTGATCGCCTCGCCCATGACCTTGGCCACGGAGACGTGCACAGCGTCCGGCAGCGGCTCCGCGCCCTCCAAGCGGGAGAGCACCGTGAGCTCGCCGATGAGGCGTCCCAGCCGTGACCCTTCCTTCTGCATCCGGCTGGCGAACCGATGCACCGCGTCCGGGTCGCCGGCGGCTCCCTCGATCGCCTCCGCCAGAAGCGTCAATGCGCCCACCGGGGTCTTGAGCTCATGCGAGACGTTGGCGACGAAATCGCGCCGGACGGCGTCGAGCCGGCGCGCATCGGTGACGTCATCGATGAGCAGGGCGAGGGCGGATGCCCGGCCGCGCGCATCAGCCCGCAACGGGATGGCGCTGACCGATATCCATACGCTGTCCCGACCCGGCCGGGCGGTCAGAACCACCTCGTCTCGGATCGCCTCGCCGGTGGCCAGCGAGTGAGCGGCGACGGTCTGAAGGGACCCGGCGGCCAGCCGGCCGTCCGCAACGGTCCCGAGCAGCCGGGCCGCGGGATTGGACAGCAGGATGTTCTCGCTGCGGTCCAGGATGACCACACCGGAGGACAGTTGCTCAATGACACTGCCCGCCAGTTCCGCGGCCTCACCCGGCCCGACGGCGGGTGCCGGGGACTCGTCGGTCGAGGCCTGCGAGCGTGCCCACCAGATGCCGCCAAGGACGCCGACAATCAGGCCGGCAGCGATCCCGATCAGCCACACGTCGGCCATCGTAGGGTGGATTGCGCACCGGCCGGTGGGGATCGTCGGGCCCACCCGGGCCCGGTCGCGAGGAGTTCACCTGCCGTACCGGTTCCGTTAACTTTCCCGCCCGATGCGCGCAGACGGGACGACTAGCGTCGCTGGCGGCGGGACAGTCGAGGAGGATTTGGGTGCGCGACATCTATCACGACGAACTCGACGCAGTCGGTGCGGTGCTGCTGGAGATGACCAACCGCGTCGCCACTGCGATGAGTCGTGCCACGCAGGCGTTGCTCGAGGCGGATCTGTCCGGCGCGGAAAGCGTCGTCACCGACGACGCCCAGGTCGACGCGCTGCGCGCCGACCTGGAGAGCCGGACCTTTCTGCTCATGGCCCAGCAGCAGCCGGTCGCCGGCGATTTGCGCCTGCTGTTCACCAGCCTCCACGTGGCCGCCGACCTCGAGCGCATGGGCGACCTGGCCCTGCATATCGCCAAGATCGCGCGGATGCGTTATCCGGAGGTCGCCGTGCCCGGCCAGGTGCGCGACGTCATCGCCCAGATGGGCGCAGTCGCCCAGTCGTTGGTCGCCAAGGTGGCCGAGGTGATCGACGGCCGGGACGTCGCACTGGCTCAAGCCATCGAGATCGAGGACGACTCGATGGACGCGCTGCGCCGCAAACTCTTCCTCATCCTGCTCTCGGACAGCTGGACCCATGGCACCGAAACCGCCATTGACATGACCCTGATCGGCCGGTACTACGAGCGGTACGCCGACCACGCCGTGTCGGTGGCCCGGCGCTTCGTCTTCATAGTCACCGGCACGATGCCGGCGCGCATAGCCGCGATCGTCTAGATACCCCGCGAAGTTCTCGCGCAAAGAACGCGCGACCAACTTCGCGGGGACCCCGAATGACGCGTGGTTGGCTTTGCGCTGGCTTAATCGCCCAAGACCCGCGCTCCAAGCCGTTCGACCAGCGCGGCGGCGTTCGCCATGCTGCGGTCCTCGTCCGGCTCGAGCTCGTTCAGGGCGTAGACCTCGTCGATGCCGGCCGAGGCCAGCTCGGCGCGGCTCAGCTCGCACCGGCCGACGACAGTGACCAGACGGACACCAAGGGCTGCCGCCCGCCGGGCCACCGCCACCGGCGCCTTGCCGGCCAGGCTCTGCCGGTCCAGAGAGCCCTCGCCCGTCACCACCAGGTCGGCTTCGTCTAGGGCTGAGTCGAAACCGAGCAGGTCGAGGACCAGCTCAGCGCCGGGCACGTAGCGGGCGCCGAGGGTGAGCAGCCCGAAGCCGGCGCCGCCGGCCGCGCCTGACGCCGACCGCTCGGAATCGTCCTGTCCGATCTCATCGGCCACCGCCCGGGCCAGCACGCCGAGGCCGTAGTCCAGCCGGGCGACCTGGTCGGCGTCGGCGCCCTTCTGCGGCGCGAAGACGGCGGCAGCGCCGCGCGGCCCGAGCAGTTCGGTGTCGACGTCGGCGGCCAGCAGGAGATCGACGTCGGCCAGGCCCGGATGCAGCTGCGACAGGTCGACAGTGTCCAGTTGGAGCAGCGCGCCGCCGCCCAGGTAGAGATCGGCACCCTCCGGGTCGCGCAGGCGGACACCGAGGGCCTGCAAGAGCCCGGCGCCGCCGTCCGTGCTCGCGCTGCCGCCGACGCCGACGATGACCGTCCGCGCGCCCGCGTCCACGGCCTGCCGGATCACATCTCCGAGCCCGAACGTGGATGCCCCCATCGGGTCGCGCCCGGCGCCGAGTCGCTGGAGCCCACATATCTCGGCCAGTTCGACGACGGCGGTGCCACCGCTTCGGGCATACCTCGTGCGTACCGGTTCGCCGTGTGGGCCGAAGCTATCCACCTCGACCCGCTCGAATCCGGCGGCCTCGAGCACGTCGAGCGTCCCGTCGCCGCCGTCGGCCACCGGCATCTCGCGCACCACCGCCGACCCGTCCGCCGATTCGAGGCCGCGACGCAGGGACGCCGCCACCTCAAGTGCGGTCAGCGAGCCTTTGAACTTGTCCGGCGCGAGCAGGACGCGCACAGGCGCGGGCTACAGCTTGCCCTGGTTGGCCACGGCCTCGATGGCCGCGGCCGCCGCCTCCGGGTCCAGGTAGCGGGCAGGCTCCACGGCGGTCATCGAGGCCCGGTCCAGCCGGTAGAGCAGCGGGATGCCGGTCGGGATGTTCAACGAGACGACCTCGTCGTCGCTGAGCCCGTCCAGGTGCTTCACGAGCCCGCGCAGCGAGTTGCCGTGCGCCGCGATGAGCACGGTCGGATAGGCGCGCAGATCAGGCACGATCGCGTCGTACCAGTACGGCATCAGCCGGGCCACGACGTCGGCCAGGCACTCTGTGCGCGGTACCGACTCGAGCAGGTCGGCGTACCGGACATCGCCCACCTGGCTGTATTTGTCGTCATCGGCGAGCCGGGGCGGCGCAACGGCATAGGACCGGCGCCACAGCATGAACTGCTCGTCGCCGAACTCGGCCCGCACCGCGGCCTTGTCCTTGCCCTGGAGCGCACCGTAGTGCCGCTCGTTTAGCCGCCAGGAGCGTCGCACCGGGATCCAGGCCCGGCCCACGCCGTCGAGGGTGATGTTCGCGGTGCGGATCGCCCGCACCAGTAGGGATGTGTGCACCACGTCGGGCTCCAAGCCGGCCTCCATGAGCAGCTCGGCGCCGCGGCGGGCCTCGGCCTCACCGGTCTCGCTCAAGTCGACGTCCACCCAGCCGGTGAACAGATTGGCCAGGTTCCACTCGCTCTCGCCGTGGCGGAGCAGGACCAGATTGACGGTGTCGGGCACGTCGCCAATCCTGCCGCAGCCCGACCCGGCGACGCGGCCCGGACCGCCAATCGCCGGATAGACTCCGACCCGGGCCGTGACTGGCGCTTCAGTTGGATCACCAACAGGGAGCGGTCCCCCGAGCCAATGCCGAGCGCCTGGGCAGCACGAGCCGAGGAGTGCCCGCTCATGACGACTACCGAGAGCACCGCCTTCCGCAGCGCACTGGACGTGATCGCCAAGGTCGAGCCGAACGTCGCGGCCGCCATCGGCAAGGAGCTGACCGACCAGCGCGAGTCGCTCAAGCTCATCGCCAGCGAGAACTACGCCTCGCCCGCGGTGCTGCTGGCCATGGGCAACTGGCTGTCGGACAAATATGCAGAGGGCACGGTCGGGCACCGGTTCTACGCTGGCTGCCAGAACGTGGACACCGTCGAGGCGCTGGCCGCAGAGCACGCCGAGACGCTGTTCGGCGCGCCGCACGCCTACGTCCAGCCGCACTCGGGCATCGACGCCAACCTGGTCGCGTTCTGGGCGATCCTGGCGCATCGCCTCGAGACCCCGGCGCTGGACCAGGCCGGCGTGCGCAACGTCAACGACATGTCCGAGGAGGACTGGACGACGTTGCGCCGCGCCTTCGGCGACCAGCGCATGATCGGCATGTCGCTGGACGCCGGCGGCCACCTGACCCACGGCTTCCGCCCCAACATCAGCGGCAAGATGTTCCACCAGACCAGCTACGGCACCGACGAGAAGACGGGGCTCATCGACTACGCCGCGGTTGCCGAGCTGGCCCGCGAGTTCAAGCCGCTGATCCTGATGGCCGGCTACTCCGGCTACCCGCGACGCATCGACTTCGCCAAGATGCGCGAGATCGCGGACGACGTGGGCGCCACGCTGATGGTCGACATGGCGCACTTCGCCGGGTTGGTGGCCGGCAAGGTCTTCACCGGCGACGAGGACCCCATCCCCTTCGCTCATCTGACGACGACAACCACACACAAGTCGCTGCGCGGGCCCCGTGGCGGCCTCGTGCTGTGCCAGCCCGAATACGCCGATTCCGTCGACCGTGGTTGCCCGATGGTGCTGGGCGGCCCGCTGGCCCATGTGATGGCGGCCAAGGCGGTTGCGCTCGCCGAGGCGCAGCTGCCGGGCTTCCAGGTGTACGCGCAACAGATCGCCGACAACGCCAAGGCGCTCGCTGACGGATTAATGAAGCGGGGGGTCGAGCTGGTTACCGGCGGGACCGACAACCACATCGTCCTCATTGACGTACGGTCGTTCGGGCTCACCGGCCGGCACGCGGAGAGCGCCCTGCTCGACTCCGGCATCGTCACCAACCGCAACTCCATCCCCCGCGACCCGAACGGTGCCTGGTACACCTCCGGCGTGCGGCTGGGCACACCCGCCCTCACCACCCGGGGTCTCGACGAGAGCGGGATGGACCGGGTGGCCGAGCTGATCGTCGACGTCCTCGCCGCGACCTCTCCCGAGGCGGGCCCGTCCGGGGCGCCGAGCAAGGCCAAGTACCGGATGGCTGACGGCGTGGCCGACAAGACGAAGGCCGCGTGCGCCGAGCTGCTGTCCGGCTATCCGCTCTATCCCGAGGTCGACCTCGGGTAGCACGCCCGCCATGCACCTGCGCCGTGCCGGACCGCTGCTGTTGTGCGCGGCGCTGGTCGTCGCGTGTACGCCGACCACTGCGGGCCACGGCCGTCCGGCGCCGCGCCGGGTGCACACCCTGCCGACCAGCGGCAACCTGCTGAGTATCCGCGACTTCCCGATCTACAAGACACCCGAGTACGGCTTCCGCGCCGTCGCCGCAGTGCTGGTGACCGCCGACGGGCTCGCCATCCGGGCGGTCACCGACCCAACCGCAACGGCCATCCCCCGGTTCCGCTCCACGCGGCTCGACCACAACCAGCTACTGGAGCTGGTGGACCTGGCCGACAAGCTGGGACTGCTCGGCGAGCCGCTGGACTTCGGCACCCCGGCGGTGTCGGCGCCGACCGGGACCTCGCTCAGCTTCACCGTCGACGGGCAGACCGTCATCCAGACGGAGATCACCGTTGGGATCGGCGTCGAGACGCATCTGTCCGCCACCGAGCGGGACCGGCGCGCCAGACTCGCCACATTCCGCAACTTCGCCCAGGGCCTGGTCGGCGGCGATGCCGTGCCGTACCGGGCGGCCCGCCTCGCCGTGCTGCGCAAGTCCGACCACACGCCCCGCTCGTCGACCGTGGTGGCCTGGCCACTGCCCGCCGATGAGCTGCCGAATGTGAACGGTTGCCGCGTCTACAGCGGCATGGCGGCCCGTTTGATCGAGTCCGTCGCCGAGAGCGCCTATATCGAAGCGGGCTGGGCCATCGACGGCTTCCGCACCACGATGTACTTCCGGCCGATCCTTCCCAACACCTCGGGCTGCCCCTGACACGGGTCGCGGGCTGATCCGAGTTGGAATAACCGCACGGCTGCGCCGGGTTGGCGCTGGCATGAGCGACGAGCGGCTGCATGCCCTCTTGGCCAACGCACACCACGGTGTGCTCGTCACGCTGCGGGCCAACGGCCGCCCGCAGCTCTCCAACGTCGGCCACACCTACGACCCGGGGACCGGGCTGCTGCGCGTGTCGATCACCGCGACGCGGGCCAAGACACGCAACCTGACGCGAGATCCCCGGGCCAGCTATCACGTGGCCAGCCGCGACTTCTGGCACTGGGCGGTGGCGGACGCGACCGCCGAGTTGACCCCCGTGGCGACCCACCTACACGACGCGACGGTCGAAGAACTCGTCGACGTCTACCGGAGCATCGCCGGTGAGCATCCTGACTGGGACGACTTCCGCCGCGCGATGGTCCGCGACCAGCGTCTGGTGGCCAAGCTTCAGGTGGAGCACGTCTACGGGCTGCCCTAACCGCCCGGCGGTCAGTCCCGTCGTTCCAGCCAGCTCATCACCACGTCCACGCAGAACTCGACCTGTGCCTTGGTGAGCCTCGGGCGGTGGGTCAGCACCGCGGCGATGATCGGACTGGTGAGCATGTCGCTGACCCAGGCCGGGTCGAAGTCCCTGCGTATCTCGCCGCGCTCGGCGCCGCGGCGGAGCACTTCGTAGGTGACCTGCTGGCGCGGACCCACGACCTGGTCGCGGAAGCGGCTGTAGAGGTCCGGACGGGCGTACCCGTCCGCGGTGAGCCGCTGCATGAGCCGGCCGTGTGTGCTGTCCAGCCATCGGGTGCGCACCTGCTCCAGGATGTACATGAGGTCGGCGCGGACCGACGTACCCGGCGGTTGTGGCAGCGGCCCCTTGATCTTCGACAGCGCGGCCAGGACAAGGTCGTCCTTGCCGGCCCAGCGTCGGTAGATCGTGGTTTTGGCTACGCCCGCCCGCGCCGCCACCCCCTCGATGGTCATCCCGGCGTAGCCGTTGACCATCAGCTCGTCGATCGCCGCCGCCACGATGGCCTCGTCACGATTCGCCGACCGGGGCCGCCCAGGGCCCCGTCTGACCTCGGCCGGCGCTGGCGTCATGTGCCCCTCACCCTCCTAGGCCGGAACCGCGGCGTCGACGAGCTCAGGCTCCTCGGTCGGAGCCCGGCGCCGGGTCCGTCCGGGCAGGAAGGTGAAGGCCACCGCCGCACCGAGCAGGTCGGCAAGCGCGGCCACGATGGACGTGACGTGCATGGCGGAGACGAACGCGTCCTTCGAGTCCTGGAAGAACCGGCCGATCGCCTGTTCCGCCTGAGCCCGGGCCTGCTCAGCCTGAGCCGGCGGCACCTTGTCCTCGAGCAGCTGGCCGCGCTCCTTCAGCGCCGCACCCGTCTTCTGGATGAACTCCAGCGAGGCGCCGATCGACTGGCTCGTGTCGTCGCGCACATTCGGAGCAACCTGTGCGGAGGGCGGCAGCTGCGAGACGATCGCCGACGGCTGGTCGAGCTTCGCGGCCAGCTTGGTCGGCGCGTCCGAGCCCAGATGGCCGCGGTAGACGACCGCGAGGATCGAGCCGAGCACCGCCACCCCGAGCGCGCCCGCGACCTGGCGGACGGTGTTGTTCACCGCGGCGCCGGCACCTGCCTTCTCTCGCGGGACGGCGCTCATGATGGCCGTGGTGGCCGGCGCCATCGTGACGCCCATGCCGGCGCCCATGCCGAACATAATGACCTCGATGATCCACTGCGGCGTCGTCTCGGTGACGACCCCGTAGCCCACCATCGAAATGGCCACGACGATGAGGCCGACGCCAGCCACGTTCCGGGTGCCGAACCGCGCGGTGAGCCGCGCGGACAGCGGCGCGGCGATCATCATCGCGACGGCCACCGCGATCAGCGCCACGCCCGCGGTCAGCGCCGTGTAACCCTTGACCGCCTGGAGGTAGTAGGCCAGGTAGAACGTCGAGCCCATCAGCGCGAAGAAGGTCAGCCCGATGACGGCACCGCCGCCGGCGAAGTAGCGGTTCTTGAAGAGATTTACGTCGATGGTCGGGTGGGTGCTGCGCCGTTCGAGGATCACGAACAAGGCCAGCAGCACCGCGCCGAGGACGATCGCGCCCAGAGTGTTCCAGCGCAGCCACTCGTTGCTGTTGCCGCCCTCGATGATGCCGTAGACCAGCACGCCGAGACCGGCCATCGAGAGCAGGATGCCGGTTGGATCCAGCCGACCCGGCCTGGGATCCTTCGAGTCGGGCACCAGGATCAGGATCGCGATGACGCCGACGATCACGAACGGCACATTGACCAGGAAGACCGATCCCCACCAGAAGTACTTGAGCAACGTCCCGCCGGCCAATGGGCCGATCGCGACCGCCATGCCGGCGGCCCCCGCCCAGATGCCGATGGCCTTGCCGCGCTCCTCGGGCTCGAAGACGTTCTGGATTATCGACAACGTCTGCGGCTGGACCGCGGCCGCCCCGATGCCCATGAGGGCCCGGAAGGCGATCAGTTGCGTAGGTGATTGCGCGAACGCGGTCAGCGCCGATGTCGCCCCGAACGTGACCATCCCGAGGGCGAGGAGGCGCTTGCGGCCAAATCGGTCGCCCAGCACGCCAAACGGGATCAGCAGGCCGGCGAAGACCAGCGCGTAGGCGTCCACCGCCCACTGCATCTGGCTCTGCGACGCGCTCAGGTCCTCCTGAATCGTCTTCAGCGCGACGTTCAGGATGGTGTTGTCGAGGATGACGACGAGCAAGCAGATAACCAGCACGCCGAGGATGCCCCAGCGCCGCCGGTGAATGGCGTCCGCGTCCATGAGGTCCTTAATTCCGATACGGTTGCGTAGCGCAGTCAGTCCTACCACGTCGACTTACGCTACGCAACCGTTTCGAAATGGACTTGCGCAGACCCCGAGGACTACGCGCCCTCGGTGACCGCGAAGATTTCGTCGGCCTTCAGGCCATGCGCCTTGCAGTGCACGTCATGTGCGGCCTGTGCGTCCGGCGCGTCGACGAGGCAGAAGATGGTGCCCTCCGGCTCCGCGACCCAGTACCGCAGGTAGCGCACCCCGAACTCCCCTTGCGTCTGCAGGTCAGCGGCGTGCGCCTTGGCGACGTCATCGAGCGTGACCGCGTCGCCTAGCTTGTGGATATCCATGTAGAGCGGCATTTTCGTATCCCTTCGTTCAGCCGGTTCGGGCCGATCTGGCCCGCTCAGCTGAATCAACCGCGCCGGGCTCCCGGCGCACATCGGGAGGACGACCTAGATTCGGGTCACGATGCCCGTGCGGCGTGCCTTCGCCACCGCCCGGGCGCGGGTAGGCTCGTCCAGCTTGCGCAGCACCGCAGACACATGGTGGCCCACCGTCTTCTCGGACAGGTAGAGCCGCTTGGCCAGGTCTGCGTTCGAGAGTCCCTCGGCCAGCAGCTCGAGAACCTCGACCTCGCGGACCGTCAGCCCGGCCGCGTTTGACCGGCTCGACGGCCGCGGCCCACGCGGAATGGGCAGGCCCCTGGCGTGCCGCTCACGGAGGGCGGCCTCCCGCGTTGCCGCAAGCCCGGCCCCGGCCAGCAGGTCGAGCCCGGCGCGCGCATCGTCGAGATCGGCCGACGCACACAACGCGCGGGCCTCCCACAGCGGGCTCGCCAACTCCCGCCAAGCCTCTGCCGCCGCCCGGAACTCGCCCTCGCACATCAGCGCAAACGGCCGGGGCAGCGGCACCGAGGCGTCCCGGGGCGCGCCAGCCAGTGTCAACCACCAGCACAGCTCGCCGGCCTCCCACGCCTCGGGATTGGCCAGCTCCGCCTGCCATGCGGCCTCGATCTCGTCGACCACCGCCTCGGTTCGCCCCTGCGTCCAGGCGGCCTCGGCGCGGGCAGACGCCACTGGAGCCAAACGCTGAGCCTCGCCCGTGGCCGCCGCGAGCCGGAGCGCCTCGTCGAGCACATCGGTGGCATCGTCGCCGCGCCGGATCGCGACCTGCCCGGCCACGGCCAGCGCGACGATCCGACTGGGCGGCGCCACCCGGGGGTGTCGGAGCACGTCGTCCAGGTACGGCTGCGCCTTTGCGGAGTAGCCCTGCTCGACAAGGGAGCGGGCCAGCCAACTGCTCATGTACAGCCGCCAGGAGTCGAGATCGTGGTCCGCGCAGTAGCCGATGCCGTCCCGTAAGTACCGACCCGCTAGTGCGAACTGCCGAATTACCACGAGCGCTGAGCCGAGATTGGTGTACGCGCGTGCTGCGTGTTCCTGGGCATCGTCGGCCAGGGCGAGTTCGAGGCTTTGCTCTATCTGCGCAATGCCACCGAGATCACCGACAAGGACCCGGATCGATCCGAGGTTGTTCAGGCCTTGGATCTCGACTTCACGGTCATCGATCCGACGCGCCAACTCGAGCGCCTTGTCGCCCCATCGCCGCGTGGCATCACGGTCGCCCGCGAGCATGCGCAGCTGGCTCATGTTGCTGTAGGCCATGGCCAGTTCGTGGCTGGGCCCGAGCGGCTCCAACGTGTGCACGGCACTGGCAGCGAAGCGCTCGCTGTCCTCATTCCGGCCGAGGAACCACGACAGCCGGGACAGCCACCGCTGGGACCGCCCCAACGCCCGCACGGTCCCCCTGCCGCTCGTACAGCTCGAGAAGCTCGGCGCGGCACTCGACTGCCTGCTCGGCCTGATCGGTGACGTAGCACTCATACGAACGGCGTTCCAACAGACCGGCCCGCGCCGGATCGGCATCGTCCAGCCAGCGCAGCGCGACGGCGTACTGCTCGGCCGCCTCACGATGGGCCCACAGACGCGCGGCCCGTTCCGCCGCCCGGGGTGCGTATTGGGCCACCGCCGCACGATCGCCACACCCGGCGGCGTGGTAGGCCAGCCGTCGGTCGTCGTTCGAGCCGCGCCGCAGCAGCTCAGCCAGCGCACGGGCGTTCAGATCGATCACGTCGGCGCGGCTCAGGGTGGACGCGACGGCCAGTCGGGCCAGTTCGTGACGGAACCCGACCGTCGATCCGTCGACGACAAGTACGCCGTGTGCCACGCACTCATCCACCCCCTCCACGGACTGCCCGGACACATCGAGCACAAAATCGACGTCGACCCGCTGCGCCAGCACCGCCGCCGCGCCCAGCACGCTGCGGGCGGGTCCTGACAACCGCGAATTGCGCGCCATGACCGCGTCGCGGACGGTGACCGGCACGTCCTCCGATGCCGTCGCCAGTACCTCAGTCACGTAGAACGGGTTGCCGCCGGTGCGCGCGTGTAGGTGAGCTGGATCGATCTGCGAACCGGCCTCGTCCACGAGGCGGCGTACCCCGTCCAGGGTGAGCGGCGGCAACTGCATGCGCACCACACCGGGGACCGTTACCAAGTCGCCCATGACGACGGTGAGCGGATGAGCGGGGCCCACCTCGTCGGCCCGGAACGTCGCCACGATCATCAGTGGCCACCGGTCGATGCGTCGGCCGACAAAGCGCAGCAGATCGAGGGTTGCCTCGTCGGCCCAGTGCACGTCGTCCAGCACCAGCAGCGTCGGCGACTGGCAAAGGACATCCTGGATGCGCCGGAACACCCGGGGACGCGAGAGCGTCGACTCGTCACCGAGCGCGTCAGCGATCTCCGGAGCAGCGTCGAGCAGCGGGCCAAGGGCCTCGGCGGTCGACAGGCTGTCGCAGGCGCCTTGGCGCACGGCGGTGCCGGCGGGGGCCTCGACAGTCAGCGCGCCGGCGAGCGTCGTCTTGCCTACCCCGGCCTCGCCGCCCACGAACACGAGCCGCCCCGCGCCGGTAGCCGCGTCGTCCGCGAGCTCGCGCAGCGCGGCGAGCACGTCATCCCGCTCTACCAGCACGCACCTATTGAACCGTCAACCATCGATTGGCGACACGAAGTTCCGGTCGTGACCGGTACCTGATAGCTCAGAACTGACGGCTCCGCGCGAACCTTGACTGTCAAACCTGTTCCTGGGACTGTGCTAGGAAGGACCTCTGCCGCAGCCCGGATCTGCATCGAAGGCAGAGCGACTGTGACGGCATCGGGTAAGAACCTCGATTTCGCCCACGACGGCTCGGGGACCCCATGGCCACAAAGCAGACCGTCGAACAGCGGCGACAATGACGTCGTCGGCTCTCCCTCCAACCGAGGCGATGCCGCGGCGCCCGGCCGTGCGGGCGCGACTGCGACGACGGCCATCGGGCGAGGCTCCCCCGCTACCGCACAAGATCAACGCGTCGGGGAAATGGTGGGCCGCACTTGCGGTCGTCTTCGTGGCGGCCTTCTCCACCATCGTGTTGACACCGCCCGCGTCGAAGACCCTCGACATCCTGGATCACGCCATCCTGGTCGTGATCGCCGACATCCGCACGGACTGGTTGACCCCCGTCATGCGCGCCTTGGGATGGCCGGCCACGGGACTGGCTCTGCAGCTGCTGTGGCTGGCCAACCTCATCCCGCTTCTCATTTGGAAGCGCTGGCGGCACCTGATCGTCTGGATCACGTCTGGGTTGATCGTCAACAACCTGGTCTGGAATCTGGCCGGGCTGCTCGAGCGGCCACGCCCGTTCGGCATCGAAATCCTCGGTGACTGGAAGGGCTTCGCCATGCCCTCGTTACCGCTGGCGATGCTGGCCACCTTCCTGGTCAGCACCTTGTATTCCAACGTCCCAGCGGGGCGGCCCCGCCAGATCGGCAAGATCGTCGCCACCGCAATCCTGGTGGTCGTCACCCTGTCGCGGCTCTACCTGGCGCAGGACGCGCCGAGCGACGTGTTGTGCGGGGTTGTGATAGGCGTGGCCATTCCGCTGGTGCTGTTCCGCGTCTTCGTCCCCAACGACGTCTTCCCGGTGAGCTATCACCGTGGCCGGACCGCTCACCTGACCATCGACGAGCGGCGACATGACGCCATCGTGCACGCGATGGAGGACCAGCTCGGCCTGCTCGTGCTCGAGATCAAGCCGTTCGGGCTCGAGGGTTCCGGGGGCTCGACCCCGCTGCGGGTCAAGATCAAGAGCACTGACGAGGCGGACGCCTACGTCTTGGCCAAGCTCTACGCGGCCAACCACCTGCGCGCGGACCGGTGGTACAAGCTCGGCCGGACCCTGCTGTACGGCCGGCTCGAGGACGAGAAGGCCTTCAACACGGTGCGGCGGCTGGTCCAGTACGAGGACTACTTGCTGCGGCTTTTCTACCACTCCCGTATCAAGGCGCCGAAACCGTACGGGATCGCCGAGCTCACCCCGGAACGCGAATACCTGCTGGTGATGGAGTTCTTCGACAACGCCACCGAAATCGGCGTTGCCGAGATCGACGACGACATCATCGATCAGGGCCTGATGACGGTCCGGCGCATGTGGGACGTCGGGCTGGCCCATCGCGACATCAAGCCGGCCAACCTCCTGCTGCGCGACGGGCAGCTGGTCGTCGTCGACTGTGCGTTCGCGCAGATCCGGCCTAGCCCGTGGCGGCAAGCCGTCGACCTGGCGAACATGATGCTCGTCCTGGCCCTGCGTACCGACACGCGGCGTGTGTACGACCGCGCCCGGGTGTACTTCACAGACGAGGAGATCGTCGAGGCATTCGCGGCAACCCGCGGACTGACGATGCCGTCGCAGTTGCGACAGAGCCTGCGCAACGAGAGCCACGACATACATGCGGAGTTTCTGCAGATGCTCCCGTACCAGCTGCCGCCGATCCGCATCCAGCGCTGGAGCATTCGGCGCGTCGCGCTGACCGTGTTCGTCCTGGCCTGCGTCGTGATCGGCGGACTGATGGCAGCCCAACTAGTGATCAACAATCCGCTATGAAGCGCCTCATCGTCCTCGCCATAGTGCTGATGCCCTTCGCTGCCGGTTGCACGTTCTCAGTCAATGTTGGTTCCGATCCAACGAGCGCGGGCAGCCCGACCTGCGAGTCGGCCAAGTCCTCCGGCCGCACCCAAGCCCGTTCTGGACTCCTGCTCATGGCGCAATCCGTACGAACAGCGAGCCTGGTGCCGTGCGTCCGGGTGCTGCCGGTCGGGTGGACCTACGCGCGGATGGAGGCCACGAACAAGTACGCCCGGTTCTGGCTTGACTCCGACCGCGGCGGTGCTCGGGCCCTACGAGTCTCGCTGGAACCCACCTGCAAGACCGGCAACGCGCTCGAGGTACCGAGCCTTCGCACGGACATTCGCCGCTACGACAGGGTCGACGCCGTCCAATCCGGCTATCGCGGCGACCGGTATTTGAAGTTTCGCGGCGGCTGCGTCACCTACCACTTCGATCTCAGCGGCGAAGGCAGTTACGGCGAGGTGGCTCTGATCTCTGTAGCGCTGAGCTTCGTTTCCCGGTCCGATCTGGCCGAGTCCGTGCGCGAGTACAGCGATGACCGACTGGAGCTCGATCCCACTCCGTCCTCGGGGCACCACTGATGGTGTACGCAAGATCCGCCGAGCTGGCTGGTGCCGAATTCGCCACCAGCTCCGAGCACACCGCGGAGGCAGCATGACAACACCGACACCCGCGTCCGGTTCCGGTCCGGCCGACACGAACCTCAAACTGCAAGGCGATATCGGTGACGCGGCAGTTCCTGTCGCGCCTGCGCCGGAGGACGATTCCACCTCCGCCCGTTCCAGCCGGCGATGGCTCCGTCCCGCCCTGTCGGGGCTGGTCTCGGTGGCGATCGTCGTGGTCGTGTTCTGGTACTTCATCCCGCAGTACACGAGCGTCTCGGATATCTGGTCTTCCATTCAGGCGATGACATGGCTGGAGCTGACCACGCTTGTCCTTGCTGCCATATGGAACCTGGCCACATACGGCTGGGTGGTGATGACGACCACTCCGGGACTCACGTACCCACAGGCTGAGGTGAGCACGCAGGCCTCCACCGCGGTCGCCAACACCGTGCCCGGCGGTGGGGCGATAGGCATGGCGCTCATCTACTCGATGTTCGGTTCGTGGGGATTCTCGCGGTCGCGCACCTCAGTGTCTCTCGTCGTTTCGGGTGTCTGGAACAACTTCGTCAAGTTGGGAATGCCAGTGGTGGCGCTGGCCCTGCTCGTGCTCCAGGGCAAGACTGGGGGCGCTCGGGTAGTCACGGCAACCATAGGAATGGCCGCACTGATCGCGGCGATCGTCCTGCTCACGCTTCTACTGAAGAGCGAATCAGCGGCACGGCAGATCGGGCTCGGCGCGGCCCGCGTCGCCACGGCACTGCGCAAGCCGTTCGGCAAGGCACCGGTGCACGGCTGGGATCTGGCCACGGTGAAGTTCCGGCAACGCACGCAACTCTTGATTCGCGCTCGTTGGATCTACATCACGGCCGTCACGCTGGTGAGCCACCTGTCGTTGTTCTTCGTCCTACTTTTGGCGCTGCGCCACATCGGCGTCTCGGAGAAGGAAGTCTCCTGGGTCGAGGCGCTCGCGGTGTTCGCGTTCGCCCGGTTACTTACCGCCATCCCACTGACGCCGGGCGGTGTCGGCCTCGTCGATGTCGCGCTCATCGCCGGACTGGCGAACGCGGGCGGCGCTCGGGCAGAGGTCGCCGCGGCCGTGCTGGTATACCGCGCACTCACCTACGTCCTTCCCATACCGGTCGGACTGGCGTGCTATCTGTTCTGGAAGCGAAACCACTCCTGGCGACGGGCCCCTGGAGCCGCGCCTCGGACGGACCTGGTCCCGGAGTCGGCGTGACGACGCTGCAAAGCAAACCCGAGGATCGGATCGTCCGGACCCCGTTCGACGTCGGCTTGGTCGTTGTCGGCGTCGGGTTGCTGGTGCTGTCCGCGCTACCGGTGAACGAACACAGCATCTCCGGAACCGAAGGCACCTTCTTCCACGCGATCAACAGGCCTACCGTGCTGCCCTTCGCCGTGGTGTGGGCGATCATGCAGCTGGGCAACATTGCCGTGGTCCCGATCGCGGCGGCCGTCGCCGCCGCCACCCGCCGATGGCTGCTAGCCCTCGGAATACTGATAGGCGGCATCGCCACCTACGTCCTGGCCAAGGTGGTGAAGGGCATCGTCGTACGTGGCCGGCCAGCCTCGCTTCTGGACGATGTCAAGATCCGCGGCTCCGCGGCGTTGGGCCGAGGCTACGTGTCGGGGCATGCCGCCGTGGTCACCCTGCTGGTCGTGCTGGCCTGGCCGTATCTCGGCCATCGCGGGCGGCTGATCACCATCGCGCTGGCCACTTTCGTGTGCCTGGCCCGCGTCCATGTCGGAGCGCACCTGCCGCTCGACATAGTGGGTGGCGCCGCACTCGGCTTCGCCGTCGCAGGTCTGATCCGGCTGATCCTCGGGCACCCGGACCGTTGATCACTAATCATCGCCGCGCGCTGGCGCTCTCAGTCGTGTTGTTGTTCGGCGCGTGCCTCATTGGACTGTTGGTCGCCATCCCCGCCACCCGACACGAAGTTCAGGACGTCGACGACGCGGTGCATCGCTTCGCCGAGTCGATCCAGAATCGCCCGACCACCCTCTTCGCCGAAGGGCTTTCGCTGGTCGGAGGTCGGTGGGTCAATTGGCCGATTCGAATCGTCGCACTGGTGGTCCTCGCGACGCGCAGACGGTTCCTTCAGTTCGCGGCATTCGCCCTGGCCGTCGTCTCCTCCGAGCTGCTGATCGGTCCTCTCAAGGCTGCCTACGACCGGCCTCGACCGTCCGGCAGTCTCATCTCCACGTCTGGCGCCTCGTTCCCGTCTGGCCATGCCATCGCCGGTGCGGTGACTGCCGTGGGGCTGGTCGTCGTCCTGTTGCCGCCAGGTCCGGACCGATGGCGGTGGGAGGTGCGCGCGATCATCTTCGCCTTCCTGATGGCGCTGTCCCGTGTCTATCTGCGTGCGCACTGGTTATCGGACGTGGTCGTCGGCGGGCTACTGGGGGGCGCATTGGCACTCGGCTGGCCGGCGCTTCTACAGTCGCTACGCGGGCGCACCCTGCAAGTGGAGACCGAAGAGCCGGCATCAGCGGGCGACACCCCGTGACCGCGTGGCGATCGGCCGGTCGGATTGGCCTGACCTGGACTCCGTTCTTGATATCTGCGGTTGCGGCCCGGACCGGCGCAGTTCGGGCCTGGGAGTACTCAGGCACCCGACGGTTGAACAGCCTGCCGGACGAATGGCACTCGCCGGTTTGGACGGTCATGCAGGCGGGATCGCTCGGCGCGCCGTTTGCCGCCGCCGCCGTAGCGACCGCGAGCCGTCGTCCGGAACTGGCCCTCCGGCTGGCGCGGTCCGGCCTGACCGCCTATCTATTGGCCAAGGGCGTCAAACGACTGATGCGCCGCGGACGCCCGGCCGGATTCGTCACCGACCTGCGAATCCGCGGCAAGCCAGCAACTGGTGAGGGCTTCGTCTCCGGGCACGCCGCCGTGTCGATGGCGTTGGCCTACGAGACGTATCGCGAGTTCGGCGCTGCCGCCTGGCCCTTGCCGGCGGTCGTCGCGCCGGTGATCGCCGCGGCTCGGGTGTACGTCGGCGCCCACCTTCCGCTGGATGTCCTCGGCGGAGCCGCGCTCGGCTACGGAGTCTGCCGCTCCTTCGCCATCATGTCGCCGACCCGGGCAGGCACCAACGCAGGAGGTAGACCTTGACCAAGCGAATCGTGTGCATTGTGCTTGGCACTCTCCTGACCATGGTCGGGGCACTGACCGCGATCGGGGGAACCGCACTGCTCGTGTTATTCCGGGGTTCGAACACCTTGTCATCCGGCACCGAACACGCCACGACGCCGACCGCCGCACTGGTTATCGCGCTCAACGACGTACAGGGAGCCAGCGGCCCAGGTGACACAGTCGGAACACCCAGCATCACGCTGTCGGTGACAAGCAGCCCGCACGATGTGTTCATCGGAATCGGGCCAGCCGCGGCCGTGGACCGCTACCTCGCAGGCGTCCCGATCGACCGCGTCACCGACCTGGAGATCGACCCCTTCAAACTGAAGACCGTCCGCCGGGACGGAAGTGCCGTCCCGCAACCACCTACGGAGCAGTCATTCTGGACGGCAAAGGCGAGCGGATCCAATCCGCATCTCACCTGGAAAGTCACCGATGGCAGCTATCGCCTCGTCGTGATGAACGCCGACGCGTCCCCAGGTGTCGCTATAGACGGCAAGTTCTCCCTGACGGTGCCGCATCTGTTCGGCGTCGCCCTCGGCCTGTTGATCGCCGGGGTGATCGCTCTGATTGCCGGGGTGGTGTTACTGGTGCTGGGCTTTCGCACCCAACCCGGTCGGCAACAGCCAGCGCCGGTCGGTCGTCATTCGCCTTCGAGGCAAGGCCCCAGTCCCAGCCCACCTCCGCAGTAGCCCGTCACGCTCAGTCAAGGAATTTGCCACGTTGCGACCAGCGCGAACGCGCCGGCAGCCATGGCGAGATCAGACATGTTCGTGGCACGATCCGGCATGGCCTTCCGTTGACCCGTGGCCCGACGATGGTGCTGCCCGTCGACATGGAAGGACATCCCATGAACGCCGCGACCGAGTCCGCCCCGGCCAAGCCCGACGCCCCCTCATTGGCGGCGCAATTCTGCCGAGACGGCTACGTCGTGCTGCCAGAGTCGCTCACCGCCGAGGAGGTCGACCGGCTCAACGCGGCGGCCCTTCGACTGTGCCGGGGCCAGCTAGGCACCGTGCCCGGCGGCACGGTGGTGGACGACGCCGAGCCCGACGACGACGTCCTTCGGCGTTTCCTGTGCATCCACTTTCCACACAAGCTCTCGCCCGAGATTTTCGAGCAGATGCGCCATCCGCGGATCGTCCAAGCGCTGCACGCTGTCCTCGGCCCCAACATCAAATCGATGCAGTCGATGCTGTTCATCAAGGCGGAGGGAAAGCCGGGCCAGGCCTGGCACCAGGACGAGTTCTTTATCCCGACCCGGGACCGCTCGCTGACCGCAGCGTGGACCGCCCTCGACGACGCGACTGTCGAGAACGGCTGCCTCTGGGTGCTGCCCGGCTCGCACGCTCCGGGCATCATCTACCCGAGCCGCGAGCACGACGACCCCGACTACGACTGCACCGCGGTCTCCTACGACTTTCCTTACGACGAGGAGGAGGCCGTGCCTCTCGAAGTGCCGGCGGGTAGCACCGTGCTCTTCAACGGTTACCTACTGCACAAGTCGTTCCCGCATCGCGGCCACGGCGGGTACCGGCGTGCCCTGGTGACGCACTACATGCGCGCGGAGTCGCTGTTGCCCTGGTTCCTGCCTGGGCCTGAGGTCGAGCACATGGGCCTGCACGACCACCGCGACATCGTGCTCATCAGCGGCGTGGACCCCTACGCGTACAAAGGCACGCGGGAGATCGCCCGGGCCTACGTCCGCCCGGACCGCGAAGGCGGCTGTGACCGGTAGGCCCAGCGCGCACGCGGTGCCCGGCCTCGGCCCTTCGGTGGCCGTCTACCCACCGGGTGCGACCTTCGGCCCGCGCACGTCGGAGTCGCACGAGTTCGTCTGGGTATTCAGCGGCTCCTGCCGCTGGACCGGCGACGGACGGACAGTGCACCTGGCACCGGGTCACCTGCTGCTCATAAGGGCTGGAACACGTGACTCGTTCGAGTGGGGCGTCGCGGGGAGCACCCGGCACGGCTACGTCCACTTCACCGTCGAGGGTGGCGCTTCGGCGGCCGACTGGCCGCTGTGTCGAGCCACGACCGGGCTCGGCAACCCGCTCGGCGCGCTGTGCGACTACCTGATTCAGCTTGGCGGCTCACCGGCCAGCCAGGACCGCGTCAATGAGACGCTCACGCTGGCTCTGCACGTTTTCATCGACGCTGCGGCGGGGGACGCGGCGCAGCCATCTCCGGTGCCCGCACCAATAGGCGCCATGATGGCCACTGTCGAGCAGGCCTGGGCCGACGGCGTGGCTCGGCCGCTGTCGTTGCGCGCATTGGCCGCCGGTGCCCACGTCTCGGAGCGGACGCTCTCCCGCGTCTTTGCTGATCGCTACGGCATCGGCCCGGTGACTGCCCTGGAGCTGCTGCGGTTGGCCCGCGCCGAACCGCTGCTGCGGATGAGCAATCTGTCCCTGGAGGCCATCGCGTCCGCATGCGGCTTCGCCGACGCGTTCCATTTCTCGCACCGGTTCCAGGCCACCTACGGCATACCGCCGCGGCAGTTCCGTGCGACCGGTCCCGGGCCGGCCGGCTCCCCCACCGAGCGCGCCGGGCTGGCGACGATCCTGCCTCGTGGCTGAGCGGTGCACTGGCAGGATCCGACATCCGGTGTTATCGCGGGATTTCGATCCAAGTGGAGGCGGCTCGGGCGTACTCCGTGCCGTCCGGGCCGTAGAGGGTGCTGCGGCTGAACGCCTTGCGGCTCTCCCAACGGTCCAACTGGCCGACCACCACACACGTCTCCCCCGGCAGCGGCACCCGGCTGATGCGGGCGGTCAGCCGACCTAACACCGCGGGCCGGCCCGGCAGCCCGCATGCCCAACCGCTCGGACAGTCCAGCGCCGCCCAGCCGAGCACGTCTCCGGCCGGGAGGAACGGCGGCTGGTGGATCGGCTTGACCGCCAGGGGCGCGGCCACGTGATGCCGGTCGCCGCCGACGGGTCCCGCGAACACCTCGAGCCCGTCCCCCGCGGCCCGGGCCGTGCCGCACACGAAGCACGTCGGGAACGGGTGGTCAGTGTGCCCGTCGAAGTCACCGGAGGCGACCAGGGCCGCGTCCAGGTTGACGGCCGGGACGGCCGCCCCGGCGGCCGCGCCGTCGACCACGCGCGCCTCGGCCACGAGATCGGCGCCGTCGAAGAGCCGCGCCGCCCAAGCGTCCAGGTCGACGCGCATCGGGGTGTCCAGTGGCGGCGGGCGGCGCAGCGTCACCTCGACCGTCGCGCCGGACGGCAAGTGCCCGGCCAGCAGACCCGCGCTGACGCCACCGTTGGCGCTGGTCGGCGGCCCGTTCAGCCGGGCTGGGATGACCAGCTCCGTCATGCGCCCGAGGGTGTTGAGGTGCGCTCGACGAAGTCGGCGAAGGCGGCGAGGTTGGCCAGAGATTCGCCCCGCTTCACCCGCCAGGCCCACTCGCGGCGGATGGAGGAGCCGAAGCCGAGCTCCAGCAGCGTGTTGAACGTGCCGTCCGCGTATTCGAGAACCGCGCCCAGCACCCGGTCGACTTCTTCGGGGCTGATCGCGCTGAACGGGAGGTGCCCGGACAGATAGATGTCGCCCGCGGCGTCGATCGACCAGGCGACCGCGTACATTCGCGGGTTTCGTTGCAACAGGAACGCATGGACGCCGTCCACGTTCTCGTCCGGCCTGCGGACCACGAAAGCCTCGATTTGGACGGCGTGATCGCCGACGATCAGCCAGCAGGTCGTCTTCAGCCGACGCTGGCCAGGCAGCTGCACCGCGAACGAGCCGGACTCGAGCTGGGCGTAATCGGCACCGACCGCGTCCAACGCCTGCGCGAGCGCCGCCACGGTATCCATCAGGAGGCGCGCTCGTGGTGGGCCAGGAACGCGGCCGCGGCGTCCGCGTAGACGCGCAGCAGGCCGTCGGCGGTGCGCTGCCAGGAGAAACGCTCCGCTTGGCGGCGGGCGGCGAAGGCCATTCCGACCCGGCGCTCGGGCGTGGCCAACAGGTCGCCGACTACCCGCGCCCAGTCCCGGGCGCTGTGCCCGGCGACCAGAACCCCGCCCTGCTGGTCGGCCACGACCGTGGGCAGGCCGCCCACGTCCGCGGCGACGACGGGCGTCCCGCAGGCCTGCGACTCGAGCGCGACGAGACCGAACGACTCGCTGTAGCTCGGCACGAGGGTGAGGTCAGCCGCCCGGAACCAATCGGCCAGCAGAGGGCGAGCCACCGGCGGCACGAAGGAGACGCGCCCCGTCAGGCCGAGCTCGGCGGCCAATCCGGCCAGCCCGCCCACGTGGTGGACGGCCGAGCCGCTGGGCGCGCCCACGATCGCGACCTCAAGCCGATCGGCCAGGTCCGGGCGGGTCTCGATGAGCTGAGCCGCGGCCCGCAGCGCCAAGTCCGGCGCCTTCAGCGGCTGGAGCCGTCCGACGAAGAGGAGGAGCAGAGCGTCCGGAGAGATGCCCAGCTGTTTACGCGCCACCGCGCGATCGCCGGGCACGAAAAGGTCCAAGTCCACGCCAGGCGGTACGACCGACACCCGGCTCGGGTCGGCGTGATACAGCCGGACGAGATCGTCCGCCTCCTCGTCTGTGACGGCGACGAGCTGATCGGCCTCGGCAACCACCTGTTCCTCGCCGACGATGCGGGCGAACGGCTCCGGGGCGTCGCCGTCGGCCAGCGAGCTGTTCTTCACCCTGGCCAGCGTGTGCGCGGAGTGCACCAACGGGACGTGCCAGCGGTCCCGGGCCAGCCAGCCCACCTGTCCGGACATCCAATAGTGCGAATGAATCAAGCCGTACCAGCCCGGCTCGCGCTGCGCCTCGGCGCGCAAGACCCCGGCGGTGAAGGCGCAGAGCTGAGCGGGCAGATCCTGCTTGCTCAGCCCCTCGTACGGCCCGGCGCTGACGTGGTGGACGAGAACGCCCGGGGCCAGCTCAACGGTGGGTGGCAGGGCGCTGCTGGTGGCGCGGGTGAAGATCTCGACCGGGATACCGGCCGCCGCGATGCGCGCCGACGTCTCGACGACGTAGACGTTCAGGCCGCCGGCGTCGCCTCCCCCGGGCTGGTCGAGCGGGGAGGTGTGCACGCTCAGCATGGCCACGCGCTGAGGGAAAGCGGACCGGGGCAGAGCCACGACCCCCATTGTTGTCCCGCTCAGAAGTCGACGCCTGCGAGATGTGCTTCAGGTCGCAACCGGATGCCGAACCTGTCCTCGACCCCGCCGCGGATCTCGGACGCCAGCGAGAGGAGTTCCGCGGTGGTCGCGCCGCCGCGGTTGGTCAGCGCCAGGGAGTGTTTCGTCGACACCGACACTCGGCCGCGGCCGTAGCCGCGATGGAAGCCGGCGTCCTCGATCAACCAGGCGGCGGAAAGCTTGATCCGTCCGTCGGTGGTCCACCGCGGGCAGTCCTGAGCGGCCGCCGGCACCTCGGCCACGAACGGGTTGACGAAGAATGACCCGACGCTCCAGGTGTCGTGGTCGATCGGGTCGAGCAGCATGCCCTTGTTCCGGCGGAGGGTCAGGATGGCCTCCCGCACGTCCACGAGATCCGCGCTGCCGCCCGGGGTTACGTCCAGCAGCCGAGCCAGTTCCACGTAGCGGATCGGCAGCGAGGCCTTGTCACGGATCAGCCGGAACGTCACGTCCAGCACCACGTAACGGTCGGTGTGCTTGAACGCGCTGGTGCGGAAGCCGAACCCGCACCGATCGGGCGACCAGCGCTCGACGCGGTGGGTGGAGCGGTCGTACACGGTCAGCGCGGTGATGAGCTCGGCCACCTCGCGCCCGTAGGCGCCGACGTTCTGGACCGGCGTTGTGCCCGTGGTCCCGGGAATGCCAGACATCGTCTCCAACCCGGCGCAGCCCTCGTCGATCGCGGCGCGGACGAAGTCGTCCCACACCTCACCGGCGGCGACGGTGAAGTGCACCGCGTCGCCGTCTTCACGGACGGCCAGGCCGTTCGAACGCACTAGAACGACGACGCCCGGCCAGCCCGAGTCGGCGACGACCAGGTTGCTGCCTCCGCTGACCACCAGTACCGGACTGCCCGCGGCGTCGGCGGTGGCCACCGTCTCGACGATCTCGTCCGCAGAGCGGACGGTGCACAGCTCGGCGGCCGGGCCGCCCAGGCGCAGGGTGGTCAGCTGGCTGAGCAACGTCGGCACGCCGACAGACGGTACCTGTGCGGCGCGGACCTTACCCATCAGGCGACGGACGCGGGATTCCCGGCGATAACCAGGCTGGCGTCGTCGGGCACCGTGCGCTTCACCATGGCCAGCGCGATCGGGCCGAGTTCATGGTGATAGGCGGAGGTGCCGAGGAACCCGACGGCCCGGCCCTCCGACTCGACGGGGGTGCCGGGCGGAGGCAGTTCGTCACGCTCGCCGGAGAGGTACAGCAGGACGAGCCGGCGCGGCGGCCGGCCGAGGTTCTGCACCCGGGCGACGGTCTCTTGGCCGCGGTAGCACCCCTTGTCCAGGTGCACCGCCGTCCCGATCCAGTAGACCTCGTGCGGGATGGTCCGATGGTCGGTCTCGAGGCCGAGTCGCGGCCGCCGGGCGGCGACCCGCAACGCCTCCCAGGCCCAAGCGCCGGCGGGCTGGGCTCCCGCCGCGGTCAGCTTGGCGACGATCGTCGCGAGCTCGGCCCGCGGCCCGATGAGGTCGACCGACCCGTCGGGCATCCCGCGCAAGAAGCCGCCGCCGGGGAGCGCTGCCGCACGTCCGGGCGCCGGTGGCGGCGGCAAGCCGGCGTCGGCGAGGACTTCACCCACCCGTGGCCCGGCGGCGCTGAGCACCGCCCATTTCGCCGTGACGACGGCTGGTTCCACCCGGCTGAGGAAACGCATCTTGTCGAGGTAGCCGTACACCTCGTCCGCGGCGCCCGGCTCGGTGTCGATCCAGACCTGCCCGTCCAGCTCGGTCAGCTGCCAGTGCTGCTCGACGTGACCGTGCGGCGATAGCACTAGGGCTTCGGTGCTGTCGCCGGCCTCCAGGTTGCTCACGTGCTGGGACGTGATGGTGTGCAGCCAGCTGAGCCGGTCCTCTCCGGGCACGACGAGCACATCCCGAGTGGACCGGTCGACGAACGCGGCGCCGGTCTCGAGGGCGCGCTGCTCGGCCAGCGGGTCGCCGTAGTGCGAGGCCGTCCCGGCGTCGACGCCCGTGGCGGGCACGGCGCCGGGAAGGTTGAGCAGTGGCGAGGTCATATGAGATCACCCCACGAAACCGCTTCGCATAGAGCGCTCCGCGCTTTCGCGGGCTGGGCGCCTACGCTGCCGGTCAGCCATGCCGGGCCATGCCCGATCCGTGTGGTCCAGTCGGTGGTGCACATATGAGAGTTCATCGCCGGGCCGGGCTCGTTTGTTCCCGCCGAGCGGCACATTGACGGCATTCGCCGGAGACGGTGAAGTGTGCACGGTCCAAGGTGAAGCCGTAGTCAACCCGGAGCCGATCGGCCAGGGTGTCGGCGACGTCGGGAGCCAGATCAGTTACCGAGCCGCACCGGTGACACACGATGTGGACGTGCTCGTCCTCCGCGGGACGGTAGCTGGGCGCCCCGTGCCCGAGGTGGGTGTGCCGAACCAGGCCCAGCTCCTCGAGGAGCTCGACGGTGCGGTACACCGTGGTTACGTCGACGCCGGGCACAGCCTCGGCCAGCTCCTCCGGCGTGGCGTGGCCCAGGTCGCGGATAGCGTCCAGCACCTGACGCCGCTGCGGCGTCATACGCAGGCCGCGTTCATGCAGCTGGCTCGCCAGATCTGAACCGGTCATCGACCACCATGGTAGGTGCGAGGCATAGCCTCGGAGGGTGCGCCGAGTGCCCGCCGGGATGGCTGCCGCGGCATTGCTTGTCGTCACCGGCTGCACCAGTGAGGGTCGCACGTCGACCTCGACGCCGATGCCGGCGCCGACGCCGGGGCGCGGGACCAGTCCCCGAGTGGCGGTCTCGACGATCGAGTCCGGGCTGAGCTTCCCCTGGGACCTCACGTTCACACCCGACGGGACCATGCTCTTCGACGAGCGGCCCGGCGCCATCTGGGCCCGGCCGCCGTCCGGACCCAGGCACAAGGTGGCCGCCGACCTGGGCGACCTCTTCGTGGGCGGTGAGAGCGGCCTCATGGGCATGGTCGTCGACCCAGACTTCACCGCCAACCGGCGGTTCTACACCTGCCAGGCCTACCGCGGCGCGGGCACCGATCCGATCGACATCCGGGTCATCCGTTGGACGATCAACGACGACTACACCGCAGCCACCCGAGACGGCGCGCCGGTCGTGACCGGCCTGCCGATCACGTCCGGACGGCACGGCGGCTGCCGGCTGCGCTTCGCCCCGGACGGCACGCTGCACATCGGCACCGGCGACGCAGCCACCGCCACCAACCCGCAGAATCTCCAGTCACTCGGCGGCAAGACCCTGCGGGTGCGGCCGGACGGCAGCGCTCCGACCGACAATCCGTTCTACGCGATGGGTGGCGACGCCCGGTACGTCTACACCTACGGACACCGCAACGTGCAGGGCCTGGCGCTCCAGCCGGGCACCGGCCTGATGTGGACCGTCGAACATGGACCGGACCGCGACGACGAGGTCAACGTCGAACAGAAGGGCGGCAACTACGGCTGGAACCCAGTGCCCGGGTACAACGAGTCCGTCCCGATGACCGACACGAAGAAGTACCCGCACGCGATCGAGGCGCGCTGGTCGTCGGGCTTGCCGACCATCGCACCGTCCGGTGGCACGTTCATCACCGGCGCTCGTTGGGGCAGCTACCAAGGCGTGCTGGCCGTCGGCGTGCTCAAGGACACCGGCCTGCTGCTCCTCACCGTCAACTCGGCGGGAACCGTCACCAAGACCGCCCGCATGGCCGGCGTCGAGGACACCTACGGCAGGCTCCGGGCGCCGCAGATGGGGCCGGGCGACGTCCTGTATGTGACCACGTCGAACGGCGAGGACCAGGACAAGATCCTGCGCATCGTCCCGACCGGAACATAGGGACGGCCGGCGTGCGCATCGACCTCAACGCCGATCTCGGCGAGTCGTTCGGCCGGTGGCGGCTCGGCGACGACGAGGCGATGCTGGACATCGTCACTAGCGCGAACGTCGCCTGCGGCTTTCACGCGGGCGACCCGACCACCCTCAAGCGCACCTGCGCCGAGGCGACGGCCCGCGGGGTGATCATTGGAGCACAGGTCGGGTATCGCGATCTGGCCGGGTTCGGCCGTCGCTACATAGACGTCGCTCCGGAGGACCTCGAGGCGGACGTGCTGTACCAACTCGGCGCGCTCGATGCCATGGCCCGGGCCGGGGGCGGCCGGGTACGTTACGTCAAGCCGCACGGGGCGCTGTACAACACCGCGGTCACCAACGAGGCACAGGCCGAGGCGGTGGTCGCCGCGGTGGCCGATTACGACCGGACGCTGGCCGTGCTCGGCCTGCCCGGTTCTGCGCTGGTCACGCACGCCCGCGGGCTCGGGCTGCGCACCGTCGCGGAGGCCTTCGCCGACCGCGCCTACACCGCCGCCGGACGCCTCCTGGACCGCCGCCGCGAGGGTGCGGTGCTGACCGAGCCGGACCGCATCGCCGAACGCGCCGTCGAGATGGTCACCAACGGGTCCGTCATCTCCGTCGAGGGCACCACCGTCGCGGTGGACGCCGAGTCGCTCTGCGTGCACGGCGACACCCCGGGTGCCGTGGAGATCGCGCGCGCGGTGCGGTCCGCGCTGACCGATGCCGGCGTGCGCATCGAGGCGTTCGACGCCGGCTGATGCAGATCCTGCCCAGCGGCGAGCACGCGGTGCTGGTCGAACTCGACGACCTCAGCCAGGCCCGCGCACTGGCGGAGTCGCTGCGCCGCGACCCGATCGACGGGGTGCGTGAGTTCGTCCCGGCCGCTCGCACTGTCCTGATCATCGCCGAGGCGGGCGCCGGGCTGGCCGACATTGCGGCCCGGGTAGGCGGCCGCGAGCTCACCGACTGGACGCCGGACGGACCGGCCGAGGAGATCGAGATCCCGGTCCGCTACGACGGGCCGGACCTGGCTGAGGTGGCCGAGCTGACCGGCCTGGACGAGGCCGGCGTAATCGCTGCCCACACCGGCCAGGAATGGACGGTGGCGTTCTGCGGCTTCCTGCCCGGCTTCGGCTACCTCGTGGGCGAGTCAGGCGCGCTACAGGTACCACGACGTTCCTCGCCGCGCACCGCCGTGCCCCGCGGCGCGGTCGGTCTCGCTGACGAGTTCACCGGCGCCTACCCGCGCCGCTCGCCCGGTGGCTGGCAGTTGATCGGCACGACCGATGCCGTGCTGTGGGACGCTCACCGCGAGCCGGCCGCGCTGCTGCGTCCTGGAGTCCGGGTGCGCTTCGTCGAGACGAACGCCTGATGCACGGCAGCCTGCGGATCCTCGCCACCGGACCGTTCGCGTGCGTCCAGGATCTGGGCCGGCCGGGCTACGCCTGTATCGGCGTCGGCGAGTCGGGGGCCGCCGACCGCGGCGCGCTCCGGCTGGCCAACCGGCTGGTGGGCAATCCCGAGGACGCCGCTGGCCTCGAGGTCCTCATCGGCGGGTTCGCGGCGCGGGTGCACGAACCGACGCTCCTCGCCGTGACGGGAGCCGGCGGTCAGGTCAGAGTCGACCGCCTGCCGGTAGGCATGAACGCCGCCGTCACCGTCCCCGCAGGCGCGGTCCTACACCTCGATTCAGCTCAGACCGGACTGCGCCGCTACCTTGCGCTGCGCGGCGGGATCGACGTGGCCCCGGTGCTCGGAAGTCGCGCCACCGATACGTTCAGCGGCGTCGGTCCGGCACCGCTGGCACCCGGCACGCTGCTGCCGATCGGGGTGCCGCATGTGCCGGTTCCGGACGTGGACGTTGCCGCGGTTGCCCCCGCCGATGCCGACAGCGTCCTGACCATCACCGCGGGCCCGCGCGCCGACTGGTTCCACACCGATGCCCTGGTCGGCCGGTTCTACACCGTCAGCCCGGACAGCGACCGGGTAGCCGTGCGGCTGCGCGGCAAGCGACTGCGCCG